>NZ_CP017077.1:320268-640536 GCF_001742225.1 Novosphingobium resinovorum
CCGACCCAGCTCCACTTCTGCCAGGTCATGTCGGGATCGTTGTAGGTCTTGCCGCCGCCCATCACGTGCAGGCCTTCGGCGGCGAGCTTCTCCATCGCGCCCGGCACGTCGTCGGTCGCGAAGCAGAAGTGGTGGACGTGCTCGCCCACCTTGTCGAGCCGTTCGCCCATCGGCGTGCCGGGGGCGGGCTGGATGAACTGGATTTCGGTGCCGGTGGGATTTACGAAGGTCGCCCACTTCATGCCGGCGTCATCGCCGCTGGAAAACTCGTCGTACTTGACGATCCGGTCCTCGAGCGAGGCGGGATCGAGGACGCGCAGGATCTTGGTCCAGTCCTCGATCGCGGTGTCGAGGTCGCGCACGACCATGCAAACATGGGCGAAGGGTCCGCTTGGCATAAATTCACTCCTCTCGAAATCAGGTTTCTATCGTTGCGGTGCCGGAATTGACGATGCCCCGGCCTTCTATCTCCAGCACGAACTCGCAGGTGACCGCGCCGTCTTCGATGGCGGCGACCTTGCCGGTCACGGTCGCGCGGTCGCCGCCGTAGACGTTGTCGAGAAAGCGCGAATCCATCGCCGTGATCCGGCCGCCGGGGAAGGCGCGCGTCAGCATGTTGATCATGTAGGCGACGTTGATCGGCCCCTGGTTGATGACGCGGTCGCCCAGTCCCTTGGCCTTCACCACTTCGGCGTCGAGGTGGATCGGATTGGGGTCCGCCAGGAACACCGCCCACTGCTTCATCGCCTCGGGGCTGACGCTTGCGATCGTGAACGGCGGCAGGGTATCTCCCACAGCGTAGATCATGCGGCGAACTCCTTGCGGGGCAGGACCCATACGTTGTCGGTTTCCAGCACTTGCGTGCCGTCCAGCAGGTGGAGGCGCAGGCGGTAGGTCAGCACGTCCATCACCCCCAGCTTGCGGCTGCGCTTGCGGATCAGGCTGAGGATCTCGCCCGTGACCTTGTAGCTTTCGCCGACCTGCAGCGGCGCGTCGAAGCGCACGCCGCTGCTGCCCATCATCGGGCCATCGTCGACGTCGAATTCGCAGGCTTCGCACACGCCGGCCACGGTCTTGCCCATCGCGACCTGGGTGGCGATGTAATAGTAGATCGGATGCGCGGTGCCGTCCGCCGCCGGTTCGATCCCGGTCGAGCGGCACAGCGCCGTGTTTTCCTCTGCCGAAATGGTGAACACCGCGGTGCCGTCCAGCGAGGTGCCGGCGGCGAGGGGAGCGGGGGGAAGGTCGTCGAGATCGCTCATGGATCGTCCCTTCAGAAGGAGCGCGGCAGGCCGAGGCTTTCGGCGATCGTGTTGCGGACCATCTCGTTGCTGATCGGGGTCATCCGCAGGATGCGGTGGTCGCGCCAATAGCGCTGCATGTCGGTTTCGGCCGAATAGCCCATGCCGCCCAGGATCTGGATGCCCAGGTCCGCCGCCTTCACCGCGTTCTCGGTGGCGACCATCTTGAGCATGTTGGCCTCGGTGCCGCAGGGCATGCCCTGTGCCTGCATCCAGGCGACGTTGTAGAGCAGCAGTTCGGTGGTCTTCTGCCAGGTGGCGATGTCGGCGACGTAGTGTTGCAGCACCTGGAAGCGGCCGATGATTCCGCCGAAGGCCTTGCGCGTCTTCATGTAGGCGAGCGCGTCTTCGAGCACGCCGTCGATCGCGCCCAGGCACTGCGCGCCGACCATGATACGCTCGTTGTTGAGCGTGGGCAGCATCGCGTACCAGGCCTGGCCGGGCGTTCCCAGCACGTCCTCGTCGGGAACGAACACGTCTTCGTAATGCACCTCGCACGAGCCCATCGCGCGCATGCCCAGCTTGGGCAGCAGCGAGGCGGTGATGCCTGGCGACTTGGCGTCGACGAAGAACATGGTCAGGCCGTGGTGCTTCTTCTCGACTTTCCTGTTGGTCCGCGCCAGCACCAGCAGGCGGTCGGCGACCTTGGCCGCCGTCGTCCACATCTTGGCGCCGTTGAGCAGCCAGCCGCCGTCGACCTTCTCGGCGTGCGTCTTCATCGCGCCCAGCACGTCGGTGCCGCCATCGGGCTCGGTCATCGAGATAGATACGCGCAGTTTGCCTTGCGCCATCGGTCGCAGCCAGCGTTCCTTCTGCTCGTCGGTGCCCACTGCGCCGATCGTCTTGGCGCCGCCGAACGAGGTCAGGCCCCAGACCCACAGCAGGCCGCCGGCGGTGCGCGCCAGTTCGCGCGCGAAGATCATCTGCGTAACGACATCGCCGCCCAGCCCATCGTATTCCTCGGGAATGCCGACGCCGAAGAAGCTCTGTTCCGCCAGCTTGTCCCACAGCGCGAAGGGATAGTTCTCTTCATCCGCTTCCAGCGCGCGCATCCAGTCCTTGGGGGCTTCGGCATCGACCCAGCGGCGCACGACGTCGCGAAACGCCTGCTGTTCCTCGGTCAGCGAAAAATCCATTGTCGTTCCTTCCTGTCTCGAAGGTATCGTGGCCGCTGGCGGGTCGTTCCGAACCTATCGTCCTATAGGGTGAGGGGGCGGCTCATATTGACAGCCCGCCTTCCACGGGGATGACCGAGCCGGTCACGTAGGCGCCCGCGCGCGAGGCGAGGTAGATCGCGGTGCCGGCCAGATCCTCGGGCGTGCCGACCCGGCCGCGCGGCACCATGCCCTCGACCATCGTGCGCATCTCGTCCGAGGTGATGACCGTCATCTCGGATTCGAAGAAGCCCGGCGCAATGACGTTGGCGGTGATGTGTTCGCGCCCCAGCCGCTTGGCGAGGCCCTTGGCGAGCCAGTGGATCGCGCCCTTGGACGCCTGGTAGGCGTAGTTTTCCTTGGGTCCGACCTTGAGCGCGCCGACCGAACCGATGTTGATGACCGTCGCGGGGCGCTGCGCTGTGCCGCCTGCGCGCAGCAGCGGCAGGAACTTCTGGAGCACGAAGAACGGCGCCTTCAGGTTGAGGTCGATGACCGTGTCCCAGGCGTCCTCGCCCGTCTCGTCGATCGGCGCTTCGGCCATCGTGCCGGCGTTGTTGACCAGGATGTGCAGCGCGCTTTCCTGCGCGCCGATCGTCGCCACCAGCGCGTCGATGCCGGGCAGGGTCGCCAAGTCGGCGGCGAGACCGATGCAGGTGCCGCCGGTGGCCGCGCCGATGTCTGCGGCGGCGGCGAGAATATTGGCTTCGGTGCGTGCGCAGATATAGACCTTGGCGCCCGCGGCGGCGAGGCCGGTGGCGATGTGCCGGCCGATACCTGTCGATCCGCCGGTGACAAGGGCGATGCGGCCCTCGACCGAAAACAGCTCGGCGACGTTCATGCCGCCACCTTGCCTTCGGCGATCGCGAGAATCAGGTCGACCGTGCCTTCGGGATCGCCGACGAGCAGCGCGTGGTCGCCCGGATGGTCGTGGATCGTCCAGCCGAGCGCGCGTGCGCGATCGTGCATGGCAGTCATTACCGTCACCGCAGCGGCGATGTAGTCGACCGGCTTGGCGATCGTCTCGGCGCCGACCGGGATCAGGCACGAGGTCGCCTTCATCGGCTGGTCGGAGAGGTTGTCGAGCAGCCATTTCTCGCGCTCGGGCACCATAAGGTGCGGATGCTCCTTGGCGGCGGCGCGCTGCATTTCGTGCACGCCCGAACCGATCGGGCCTTCGCCGGCGTCGAGCATGGCATCCAGTCCGGCTAGCTGCTCCTCAGGCACGTAGCCCATCAGCGAGGCGATCCGCTCGCCCGAATGCGGCACTATGGCGTCGAGGTAGATGACTTTCGCCACCCGGTCGCCCACTTGCGCCAGCACGCCCGGCGCCACGGTGCCGGCATAGCTATGCGCGACGAGGACGACATCGTGCAGGTCCTCGAACCGGAAGACGTTGACGACGTCCTGGACGTGGGTGGCGTTGCCGACGTCGCGCGCGATCAGGTGCTCGCGTTCGCCGAAGCCGGTGAACGTGGGGGTCAGCACGCGATGGCCCTTGGCCTCCAGCAGTTCGCGGACGAATTTCCAGGTCCAGCCGCCCATGCCGCCGCCGTGGAGAAGTACGAATGTGGTCATGGCGCTCAGGCCTCCGCTGGTTGTTCGGTGTTCTGGATGAATTCGGGGAACGGGTCTGGCCCCCACAGGAACATGCTGTCTTCGGGCGCGTGGTTCGCGGCCGGCCAGTCGACGTCATGGGGGATGAAGTCGATGTCGGCCGAATATTCGCTGAAGCTGCCCCAGGGATCGCGGACGTAGAAAAAGTAATTGGCGCCGAGCACGTGCTGGCCCACGCCCCAGTTGGGGCCATAGCCCGCGCGCGCCATCGTCGCGCCGCCCAGGCCCACTTCCTGCACCGAGCCGACGTCCCAGCTGTTGTGGTGCATCCCGCGCCGGTCGGACAGGACGAGCGCGAGCAGATGGTGGTCGCTGCCATGGGCGCCGTGCAGGAAGGCGACCGCGGGCTCGCTCTTGTCGGACAGGCGCAGGCCGAGCGTCCTTTCGTAGTAGTCGATCGCGGCGTTCACGTCGGTGGTGAAGATCGCGAAGTGCGACAGGCGGCGCGGGTACACCGGCGGGGCCTTGCTGTTGGGGATCGCGCCCGACTTGCCCGGTTCCGAGCTGACGAACGAGAAGCGGCTCTTTTCGTCCGGTGTCGTCTTGTCGGCCACGCGCACGTTCACCGGCAGTCCGTCGAAGCTCTCGAACCAGATGCCGTCGGCATCGGCGCCCGCGGGGGCATCGATGAAAGTCACGTCGCACCCTTCGAGACGCGCGCGGAAGGCGTCGATCTCGTCCTCGTAGACGCCGAAGCTGAGGTAGCGCAGCTTGCGCCCGCCGGTGCCCGCGGTCACGACCGCCCAGCGATGCGGATCGCCCTTGGCGTACAGATCGAGGCCGCCGTCCCGGTCGCACACGTCGAGCCCGAACAGCGTGTAGAATGTGCGCGCTTCTTCGAGGTCGGGGACCTCGATCGCGAAGTGGTCGATCGAATGGACGCCCAGCGCACCTTCCCGCCGCCCGCCCTTGCTCAGTTCACTCATCCCGTCCTCCACAGCCGGGGCGGGCAGCGCCGTTCCGCTGCCCGCCGCCACGATCATCCCGTCAGCCCGCCTTGATCGGATTGACCAGCAGGCCGATCTTCTCGATCTCCACCTCGCACACGTCGCCGTCCTTCATGAACAGCGGCGGCGTGCGCGCCAGGCCGATGCCCGAGGGCGTGCCCATCACCAGCACGTCGCCCGCTTCGAGCGTGAAGCAGGTCGACAGCAGCGCGACGGTATCGACCACGTCGAACACCATGTCCGAGGTATTCGCGCTCTGCACCACCTGGCCGTTGAGCCGCGTCTCGATCTTGAGACCGGCGCCGCCGGCGGGCAGTTCGTCGACGGTGACCAGCCAGGGGCCGAACGCGCCGGTGTCGTCGAAGTTCTTGCCCACCGTCCACTGCGGCGTCTTGAGCTGATAGTCGCGCACCGAACCGTCGTTGAACACCGAATAGGCGACGATGTGCGAGAGCGCGTCCTGCTTGGCGATGTCTTTGCCCGCGGTGCCGACGATCGCGACCATTTCGCCTTCGTAGTCGAGCTGGTCGGAGGTCGGCGGCTTGATGATCGGCGCACCATGGCCGATCAGGCTGGAATTGAAGCGACCGAAGACGGTCGGAAATTCCGGCACTTGGAAGCCGCCTTCAGCCGCGTGGTCCTTGTAGTTGAGGCCCAGGCAAATGATCTTCGGCGCCTTCACCAGTGGCGGCAGGAAAGTCAGCTCCGCTTCTGCCACCGGCTCCCCCTCGGCCGCTACTCTTGCGCCCGCCTGCTGCAGCGAGTCGCCGCCTTTTGCGATCAGCGCATCGATGTCGCTTAGTGATTCGTCACCGAACACCGCCTTGATTCCATCGCCGTTGGAGACTGCCAGTCCCGTAATTCCATTCTTGGAAACTTTGGCCAAACGCATGTTTCAATCCTTCTGAAGCCTCTCCCATCGTGCTGATCGATTGCGCATCGGTCAACACGAAATATATTCTAAATGCCGAAATAGACTATGATGAGTTGCGTCCTAGTTCAAAACTGCTATGTCTTTCGCGATGACGAAGAAGATCAGCCTGACCGAGCGGGCCTATCGCCAGTTGCGCGACGATCTGCTGACGTGCCGGCTGGTGCCGGGCGAACGGATCAACATTAAGGATCTGGCCGAGGTTCGCGGCTTCAGCCTCGGCGCTGTGCGCGAAGCGCTGGCGCGGCTCACCTCCGAAGGTTTCGTCACGCAGGACGACGCGCGCGGGTTTCGCGCGACGCCGATCTCGATCGCCGATCTGGTGGACCTCGTACATGTGCGTAGCGACATCGAAGGACAGTGCCTGCGGCGCGCGATCGCGGCGGGCGGGCTGGAATGGGAGTCGGCAATCGTCAGCGCCGCGCATCGTCTGAGCCGGACGCCCACGCGCGACCTCGACGATGCCGCCCGTCTCAACGAGGATTATGCCGACGCGCATGCCGCGTTCCATCACGCGCTCGTAGCGGCGTGCGACAGCCCCTGGCTGCTGCGCATGCGCGACTGGCTCTATGCCCAGTCCGAACGCTATCGCTATCTCACCGTGCCACTGGCGCGGGGCGAGCGCGATCTCGTTCACGAGCACGCTGCCATCGTCGATGCGGTGCTGGCGCGCGACGCCGATCGCGCCGTCCAACTGCACAACGACCACCTTGCCGCGACGGCGCATATCCTGATCGACGGACAGGACCTGCCGTTGCCGGCGTTCGCGCTGCATTTGCCGCGGGACAAGGTGGCCTGAGCACATCTCAGCGCTGCCGCTGCTGCCCGGTGCCGCCGCCGCTGGCGGGCATCAGCATATTGCTCATGCCGCCGTCGACCAGCACGTCGATGCCGCTGATGTGGCCCGAGTGCGGACCGATCAGGAACAGGATCGCGTTGGCGACGTCTTCGGCCATGCCCAGCTTGCGCAGCGCGATGTTGGCCTCGCGCTGGTCGCGGCGCGATCGGTCCTCATAACCGGCGGCGGTCATCGGGGTGTAGGTCGGCCCTGGCGAGACGGTGTTGCAGCGAATTCCGTCGGGGCCCCATTCGATGCAGAACTGGCGCATCAGCATGATGAGCGCGGCCTTGCTCGACGAATAGAAGCCCAACCCCGGCGTCGGCTGCGTGCCCGACATCGACGCCGTGGCGACAAACGAGCCGCGGCTCTCCTTGAGGTGGGGATGCGCCGCCTTGGCCAGCAGCCAGGTCGAGCGGGTGTTGATCGCAAAGATGCGGTCGAAGTCGTCGGCGGGCTGGTCGATCAGCGCGCCGCCCATGATGATCCCGGCATTGCTGACGACCGCGTCGATCCCGCCCATGTGCGCCAGACCCGCCGCGACGATGCGATCCCCGCAGTCCGCTTCGGCGAGATCGACGACGCAGCCCGCCGCTGCCGGACCGATCGCCTCGACCACCGTGCCGAGATTGCCCGCGTCGCGGTCGGCCAGCAGCACCTGGTGCTCGCCCGGCACGACCGCGCCCGCGGCCAGCAGTTCGGCGCAGGCGCGGCCGATACCGCTTGCCGCACCGGTGATGATTACGCGCATTCTTCTCTCCCGTGCATCCGCCTTGCGTGCGGTTTTCGCATCAGTCCGCCAGCCCCAGTTCGTCCATCAGCGCCGCGCGCAGCTTGAACTTCTGTATCTTCGACGCCGACATCGGCCATTCGTCGATGAACCGGATATGCCGGGGGACCTTGAACGATGCGAGCCTCTCCTTGACGTAGGCGATCAGTTCTTCGGGTGCGACCGCGACGTCGCCATCGCGCTCGACGTAGGCGGCTGGGATTTCGGCCAGCCGCTCGTCAGGCAACCCCACCACTTGCGCGAGGCGCACGGCGGGATGGGCGGCCAGCACCGCCTCCACTTCGGCGGCGGCCACGTTCTCGCCGCCGACCTTGAGCATGTCCTTGAAGCGGCCGTGGAACATGACGTGGCCATGGGCGTCGATCGAACCGATGTCGGCGCTGTGATACCACCCGTCGGCGTCGAAGGCCTGGGCGGTCTTTTCCGGATCCTTGTAATAGCCGTCGAACAGATTGTAGCCGCGGATAAGGATTTCGCCGCGCTCGTCGGTGCCTTTCTCCTCGCCGGTCTCGGGATCGACGATCTTCATTTCGATCCCGGCGAGCGGATAGCCCAGTTTGCTAAAGCCCATTTCGGGGGGCATCGCGTAGCCGCCGGTGGTGACGATGCCGGTCGCCTCGGTCATGCCCATCGTGCCGACCTGGACCATGTTCGGGGCCTTGTCGCGATAGGCCTGGCCGACCCGGTCGGGCATGAAGGCGAAGCAGCTGTTCTGCAGGCGGACCGAGGACAAGTCGGCGCTCGCCCAGTCGGGATGGGCGATCATCGCCTGGTGGAAGGTGACGAAGGGCAGGAACATCATCGTGACGCGCTCCTCGCCGATCTGCCGGAGGCTTTCGCCGGCGTCGAAGTGAGGCTGGCCGATGAAGGTGCCGCCCACGTCCATCGCGCCCAGCATGCACAGCATCGCGGCGATGTGGAACAGCGGCAACGGCGACCACGCGCGCTCGTCGCTGCGAAATTCCCAGCGATAGCGAGCAAGGTTGCCGGCTTCGCGCGTCACCGCCTCGTGGCTGAGCAGGCAACCCTTGGGATTGGCCGAGGTGCCCGAAGTGTAGAGGATCATCGCGGTATCGCGCACCCGCACCGTCAGGCGGGTGGCATGAATGTCCGCCTCGCTCACGGTCTCGACGGCGGCGTCGAACCGGGCTTCGTCGACGAAGCCGGGCAGGCTGTTGCCACCGAGCATGACGATCCGCTTCAGGCGCGGCGCTTCGGGCAGGTGCAGTTCGCAAGGGTCGGCGGCGGATGCCAGGCCGGGCAGGGCTTCGTTCAGGCGCGTCCCGAAATCGACATGCTCGCTGACCAGATCGTTGGTGACGATCGTCGTCAGGTCGGCGTTGTGCGCGACGTAGGCGACTTCGGGCGCCTTGTAGCGGGCGTTCATCAGCACCGACACCGCGCCGAGCATCGCATTGGCGAACAGTGTTTCGACGAATTCAATGCTGGACGGCAGCAGGATGCCGACATGATCTCCGCGCTTCACCCCGAGCGCCTTGAGCCCGCGCGCGCGGCGCAACACGCTGGTGATGACCGCGTCGTAGCTCTTGCGCTCGCCCGGAAAGACCAGCGCCTCCTTGTCCCCCCCCAGGTCCCTGCCGCGCAGCAGCAGGTCGCCCAGGGTCGTCGCCGAAATTCGGATGGCGGCGTAATCTTCGCCCGTAGTGCCCACCAGTGTCCGCTCCACAATGCTCGAGTGTCTGAATGTCGCTCGAGATTGCAGCGACCCGCGTCAGGTGCGCCTTTCGTCGGATAGGTGCGGACGGGCCCGTGCGATCCAACAGCAGGACCACGATACTTCGTGGGATCACTTGTCGGGAATTTACGATGGAAGCCTATATCTACGATCACGTGCGCACCCCGCGCGGCAAAGGTCGCTCGGACGGCGCGCTGCACGAAGTCACTTCGGTCGAAATGGCGACGCAATTGCTCAAGGCGCTGCAGGAACGCAACGACCTCGATACGGCGCTGCTCGACGACGTGATCATCGGCATGGCGCAGCCAGTGGGCGAGCAGGGCGGTGTGCTGGCGCGCGCGGCGGTGCTGCAGGCCGGCTATGCGCAGACCGTGGCGGGCCAGCAGATCCACCGTTTCTGCGCGACCGGGCTGGACGCGGTGAGCCTGATCGCGGCGCAGGTCCATTCGGGCATGATCCAGGCGGGCATTGGTGGCGGCGTCGAATCGATGAGCCGCACCACCATGGGTTACGATTCCGGCGCCTGGACCTCGGACCCGGCGGTGGCCTACGGCAACTACTACGCGCCGCAGGGCATCGGCGCCGACATCATCGCGACGCTGGACGGCTACACCCGCGAGGATGTCGATGCCTTCGCGGTCGAAAGCCAGCGTAAGGCGGCGCATGCCTGGCAGAACGGCTATTTCAAGAAGTCGATCGTCCCGGTGAAGGACATCCTCGGCAACGTGCTGCTTGACCATGACGAGCACATGCGCCCCGGCACCACGCTGGAAAGCCTGGCCAAGCTCAAGCCCGCCTTCGAAGGCTTCGGCAAGGCCGGCTTCGAAGCGGTCGCCAAGGCGCGTTATCCCGAGATCGAGGACATCGGCTACGTCCACCATGGCGGCAACAGCTCGGGCATCGTCGATGGTTCGGGGCTGGTGCTGGTCGGTTCGCTGGAATTCGGCGAGAAGGCGGGGCTCAAGCCGCGCGGCCGCATCCGCTCTTACGCCAACATCGGTTCGGAACCGACGATCATGCTGACCGCCCCTGCCGCGGTGTCGCGCAAGGCGCTCAAGGCCGGCGGGATGGAGGCGGGCGACGTCGACCTGTGGGAACTGAACGAGGCGTTCGCCAGCGTCGTCCTGCGTTACCAGCGCGACATGGACATCCCCGACGAGCGGATCAACGTCAACGGCGGCGCGATCGCGATGGGCCATCCGCTCGGCGCGACCGGCGCGATGATCCTGGGCACCGTGCTCGACGAGCTGGAACGGCGCGACCTCAACACCGGCCTCATCACGCTGTGCGCCGCCAACGGCCTCGGCACCGCCGCCATCATCGAGCGCGTCTGAGCGCCAACTGACAACCAGATCGGGAACACCCATGGAAACTATGCGACTGGACAAGGCCGCCGACGGCTTTGCGATCCTGACCCTCGACGCCGAAGGCGCGATGAACGTCGTCAACGATGCCTTCATCGCCGACATGGAAGCGGTGACGCAGCAAGTCGCCGAGGATGACGCGATCAAGGGCGTGGTGGTCACGTCGGCCAAGAAGACCTTCATGGCCGGTGCCGACCTCAAGCAGCTGGTCAACGGTTTCGAGACGCTGAGCGTCGACGAGGCCTACGCTTTCGCCAAGCGCGCCACCGACATGCACCGCGCGATCGAGCGCTCGGGCAAGCCCTGGGTCGCCGCGATCAACGGCCTGGCGCTGGGCGGCGGGTTCGAACTCGCGCTCGCGTGCCATCGCCGTATCCTGGTTGACGATCCCAAGGCGGTGGTCGGCCTGCCTGAAGTCAACGTCGGCCTGCTGCCCGGTTCGGGCGGCACCGTGCGGCTGGGCATCATCGCCGGTATGAAGACGGCGCTCGACCTGCTGCTCTCGGGCCGCTCGGTCGCCCCGGCCGAGGCCCTCAAGCTCAAGATCGTCGACGAGGTCGTGCCCGCCGACACGCTGATCGACGCGGCGAAGGCGTGGCTCGCGACCGGTCCCGATCCGGTCAAGCCCTGGGACGTCAAGGGCTGGGTGCCGCCGCAGAAAAAGGGCATGACCGTGCCCGAGGATTCCGCTGCCTACATGATGGCGGCCGGCGGCATCGCCAAGTCGGGCTACAACCAGCCCGCGCCGCTGGCGATCCTCAATGCAGTGTTCCACGGCCTGCAGATGCCCTTCGACAAGGCGCTCGCGGTCGAGGGCAAGTATTTCGCCAAGCTGCTGACCAACCCGGTTTCGCGCAACATCGTCCGCACCACGTTCATTTCCAAGCTGGCTGCGGAAAAGGGCGCGCGCCGTCCCGAAGGTTTCCCGAAGTATGAGGTGAAGAAGGTCGGCGTGCTGGGCGCCGGGATGATGGGCGCAGGCATCGCCTATGTCTCGGCCAACGCCGGGATCGAGGTGGTTCTGATCGACCGCGACACCGCGACCGCGCAGAAGGGCAAGGACTATTCCGCGAAAGTCCTGGGCAAGCTGGTCGAGAAGGGCAAGCTGACGCAGGACAAGGCCGATGCCGTCCTCGCCCGCATCACTCCGGCGGACGATTTCGCGCTGCTCGATGGGTGCGACCTGATCGTCGAGGCGGTGTTCGAGGATACCGCGATCAAGGCCGAGACCACGCGCAAGGCCGAAGCTGTGCTGCCGGAACATGCGGTCTATGCGTCGAACACCTCGACGCTGCCGATCTCGCAGCTGGCGCAGGCGTCGAAGCGGCCCGACCAGTTCATCGGCCTGCACTTCTTCTCGCCGGTCGACCGCATGGCTCTGGTCGAAGTCATCATGGGCAAGCAGACCAGCAAGGAGACGCTGGCCAAGGGGCTCGATTTCATCGCCCAGTTGCGCAAGACCCCGATCGTCGTCAACGACAGCCGCGGCTTCTACACCAGCCGCGTCTTCCAGATGCTGATCCACGAAGGCGCGGCGATGCTGGCGCAAGGCGTTCCGCCCGCAGTGATCGAGAATGCCGCCAAGGCCGTGGGCATGCCGGTCGGTCCGCTGGCGCTGCTCGACGAACTGACGCTCGACCTGCCGCTCAAGATCGTCGACCAGGCGATCGCCGAGGAAGGCGATGCCTATACGCCGCCCGCCGGGGTCGCGGTGATGCGCCGGATGCGCGACGAGATCGGCCGATCGGGTCGCAAGACCGGCGGCGCGTTCTACGAGTATCCCGAAGGCGGCAAGAAGCGCTTGTGGAGCGGGCTGGGCGAGCACTTCCCGGTCGAGGACGGCTGGGACGTCGAGGAACTGAAGACCCGCTACCTTTACGCGCAGGCCATGGAAACCGCCCGGTGCCTCGAGGAAAACGTGCTGGAGACACCGCAGGATGCGGACCTCGGCGCGATCTATGGCTGGGGCTTCCCGTCGTGGACCGGCGGCACCGTCAGCTACATCGATACCATCGGCGTCGCCCGGTTCGTCCAGGAAGCCGATCGCCTGGCGCAACTTTACGGCCCGCGCTTCCTGCCCTCAGCCTGGCTGCGCGAAAAGGCCGCTAAGGGCGAGGCGTTCTACACGCCCGCGCAGGCCAGCGAGACCAAGGAAGCGGTGCCGGCATGAGAAGGCTCACCTTCGAGGCGGAGCACGAGCAGTTCCGCGACAGCGTCGTCAAGTTCATGAAGGCGGAAGTCGGCGCTCACGCCGAACGGTTCCGGGCGCAGGGCATCGTCGATCGCGAACTGTACCTCGAGGCCGGTGCGCAGGGCCTGCTGTGCACCTGGGCGGACGAGAAATACGGCGGTGCGGGGATCGACGATTTCCGCTTCGAGCAGATCATCATCGAAGAGAACATGCGCCACGGTGATGTGGGTTTCTACATCAACCTGCACAACGACCTCGTCGCCCCCTATATCGCCAAGCTGGGGACCGAGGCGCAGAAGGATCGCTGGATGCCCGGCATCGTCAGCGGCGAGACGATCCTCGCCGTCGCGATGACCGAGCCCTCGACCGGAAGCGACCTGGCCGGCATGCGCACCACCGCGGTCGACAAGGGCGACCACTGGCTGCTCAACGGCGCGAAGACTTATATCTCCAACGGCATCCTGGGCGATCTCGTGATTGTGGCGGCGCGCACCGATCCGGAAAGCCGGCATGGCCTGGGCCTGTTCGTGGTCGAACGCGGCATGGAAGGGTTCGAACGGGGCCGCAAGCTCGACAAGATGGGCCTCAAGGCGCAGGATACCGCCGAGCTGTTCTTCAGCGACGTGAAGGTGCCCAAGGATAACGTGCTCGGCGAACCGACGCAGGGCTTCCGCTATCTCGCGCGGTTCCTGGCGCAGGAACGGCTGGTCGCCGCGATCGGCTTTCTGGCGACGGCGCAGACTGCGTTCGACCTGACGCTGGACTACGTCAAGGAACGCCGCGCCTTCGGCAAGCCGATCGGCGCTTTCCAGAACACCCGCTTCAAGATGGCGACGATGCGGGCCGAACTCGATGCGCTGCAGACGTACGTCGACCAGAGCGTCCTGTTGCTCAACGCGGGCGAATTGACGGCCGAGGACGCTTCGTCCGCCAAGTTGCTCACCAGCGAACTGGAGGGCAGGGTGATGGACGAGTGCGTCCAGTTGCACGGCGGCGCGGGCTATATGGAAGAATACCGCATCAGCCGCATGTACACCGACGCGCGCATTAGCCGAATCTTCGCGGGAACTAGCGAGATCATGCGAGAAATCATTGGCCGGGGGCTCGGCCTCGACGAACGGAAGTTGAGCTGATGGCGGTGCTCGATATCGAAAAGCTGCTGGCCTACCGGTTGCCGGAATATCGCGAGAGCTACGACATGCGCGATACCATCCTCTACGCACTGGGCGTGGGGGCGGGGCAATCCCATACGGTCGACGAACTCGACTTCGTGTTCGAACGCGACCTCAAGGCGCTGCCGACGATGGCCTTGGTGCTGGGCACGCCCGGCTTCTGGGCGATGGACCCCAAGGCGGGGCTCGACTGGAAAAACATCCTCCACGGCGAGGAATCGCTGGTCATCCATCGCGCGATCGAAGCGACCGGAGAACTGATCGGCACCACGCGTATCCTCGACATCGCGGACAAGGGGCCCGGCAAGCCGGTGATGATCCGCAGCCGCCGCGACCTGACGACGCTCTCGGGCGTTCCCGTGGCGCAGACCACCGGCGTTTGGGTGCTGCGCGGTGCGGGCGGGTTCGGTGGCACGCGAGATCTTGGCGGCGACCCGCTGCCCGCCGTGCCCGAGAGGTCCGCCGACTGCGTGATCGACCTGCCGACGTCGCGCAACCAGGCGCTGGTCTATCGCCTGTCGGGCGATCGCAACCCGCTGCACGCCGATCTCGCGCTGGCGCGCAGCGTCGGGTTCGACGAACCGATCCTCCACGGCCTTTCCACGATGGGCGTGATCGGCAGGGCGCTGCTTCACAAGTGCGCCGACGGCAATCCCGACCAGATGCGCTCGATGCGCCAGCGCTTCACCGCGCCGGTGATCCCCGGCGACACGATCCGCGTCGAAATCTGGGACGAAGGCGATGGCTCCGCCCGGTTCCGCGCCTCGGTGCCCGAACGCGGCGTCGTCGTCGCCGACAGCGGCGTGGCGACGTTCGGATTGCCGTGATCCCCAGCACCATCGTGGCCGCGCCTTCCCACCCGGCTCCGGCCGGGCCGGGGCTGGCGTTTCTCGTCGGCACGACCATCATACTCGCCGGCATTTTGTTGTGGTGGCTACTGTCCGGCGAACGGGCGCGGCAGGGCTATCGACTGCCGCTGGTCTTTGCCGGCACGGCGTTGTCGGCGGTGCTGATCGAGCCCATCTTCGACAACACCTTGCTCTACTGGTATCCGCCGGTGAACGATCTGGCGTTCTTCCGCGGCTACGACCGGACTATCCCGTATTACGTACCGTTAGGCTACGCGTGGTTCTTCGGCGGAACCGCCTACCTGCTCGCGCGCGTGTTTGCCGCAGGGACCAGCTACGCCCGCGTGTGGCGGCTGTTCGCGGGTACCGTCGTGGTCGACTGGCTGGCCGTGTCGATATGCGAGTGGTGCGACCTGAGCGCGTTCTACGGGCGGCAGCCGTTCCATATGTTCGGCTCGCCGCTGTGGTTCTCGTTCTGCGACGCCACGGGCGCTTTTGTCCTGGCCGCCGCATTGAGAGCGTTCGACAGGCATCTCACCGGCGGACGCCAGGCCTGGCTCCTGCTCCTGCCGACGTTCACGTACGGTGGGACGCTTGGGGCGGTGACGGCGCCGATCGCGCTGGCGCTCAATTCGGGATGGCCCGCGGCCCTGCTGTGGGCGGCGGGTGGTGCGACGATGGCGCTGTGCATGGTCGCCATCCACGCCATCGCGCTCTACGCGGCGCGCGCTAAGCCCTGACTCGCCGAGTCAGGGTCGCTCCATTTCAGCCGCAGCCGACGACCCCGCCGTCGACCGGAATCTGCGCTCCGGTGACGTAAGCGCCCGCGCGCGAGCACAGGAACACGACGATCCCGGCGATGTCCTCGGGCGTGCCCAGGCGCTTCATCGGAATATGCGCCAGCAGCGCGGGGTCGACGACGTCTTCGTCGCGCATGTGCGCGGTCATCTTGGTCGGGAAGAAGCCCGGGATCACCGCGTTGACGGTGATGTTGCGGCTCGCCAGGTCGCCCGCCAGATCGCGGCTCATCATATGGACGGCGGCTTTGCTGGCGGCGTAGCTGTAGGCGCTCAG
The DNA here is from genome assembly GCF_001742225.1 of Novosphingobium resinovorum. Lineage (NCBI taxonomy): Bacteria > Pseudomonadati > Pseudomonadota > Alphaproteobacteria > Sphingomonadales > Sphingomonadaceae > Novosphingobium > Novosphingobium resinovorum. Next base: position 336,192 of record NZ_CP017077.1, read on the forward strand.
CCGCTCGGTCTTCATACCGGCCACCGAGCCGATGTTGACGATCCGCGCCGGATCGAGCGGCGTGCCCGAAGCGCCCAGTTCGGGAAGCAGTTCGCGGATCATGGTGAAAGGGGTCTGGACGTTGACCGCCATGACGCCGGGCCAGGCCTTGTCGGGGAAGGTATCGATGTCCCCGCCCCAGGTCTTGCCGGCGTTGTTCACCAGGATATGGCACCCGCCCAGCGCTTCGCGGTACCGCGCGACGAGATCGACTGCCGCTTCCGGGGTCGACAAGTCCGCCGGCAGCGCGACGCAGGCGCCCAGCGCGCTCATCTCCTGCGCGGCGGCTTCGCAGATCTCAGCCTTGCGCGAGGTGATCGCGACCGTGGCGCCGGCATTGAGCAGGCCCTCCGCGATCATCCGCCCCAGCCCCTGGGCGCCGCCGGTGACGAGCGCCTTGCGGCCGGCAAGACTGAACAGGTCGCTCACATCGTCACCACGATCTTGCCGAACTTGTGCGCATCGCGCAGGTGGAGCAGTGCCTCCCTGGCCTGTGCCAGCGGGTACGTCGCCTCGATCACCGGCTTGATCGCGTGTTCCTGCGCGAAAGCCAGCATGTCCCTGAAGTCCTGCGGATCGCCCACCTGGCTGCCGACGATGCTGGCGCTCTTGAGGAAGATGTCGGTGGCGTTGAACTTGATCTCGTTACCGGCGGTGGAGCCATAGATCACGATCCGCGCGCCCGGCTTGATCGCACGCACGTAGTTCGCGAAGCTGGGCGAGGGCGCGCCGTCGAGGACCACGTCGATGCCGCCGGTCAGCTTGCCCACCTGCTTGCGCCAGTCGGGGTTGGTGTAGAGCAGGCCGCCCTTGGCGCCCATCGCGATGGCGCGGTCGATCACCTCCTGGCTTTCGCCGGTGACGTAGACGTTGGCGCCCTTGGCCACCGCGAAGGCGAGGCCGAACGTGGCGACGCCGCCGCCCACCCCGCTTATCAGCAGCGTCTCGCCGGCCTGGAGCCGGCCCTTGAACATGAGCGCGCGCCACGAGGTGAGCGCCGTCAGCGGCATCGCCCCGGCTTCCTCGAAGCTCATGAAGGCGGGCTTGGGCGCAAGGTTCTCCGCAGGAACGCAGATGTACTGCGCGATCGTGCCGGCGAACGGCATCCCTAGCAGGCCGAAGTCTGCAGCCGGCGCATGGCGATCCGGCCCCCAGTTGCGCGCCGGGTACAGCACCACTTCGTCGCCTTCCGCCACGCCCGAAACGCCTTCGCCGATCATGTCGACCACGCCCGCGCCGTCGCAGCCCAGCGTCGCGGGCAGGGTCATGCCGGGGTATTGGCCATGCGTAACGAACAGTTCGCGGTGATTGACCGAGGCGGCGTGGATCGCGACGCGCACTTCGCCGGGACCGGGCACCGGCGTCTCGACATCGGTGACGACGGCAGCCTCGGGACCGTCCGCCTTGTCGAGATAGAGAGCCTTCATGGTCGACCTTTCCTGATTTGGGCCCCGATTTGGGGGGGCATCCTCGATTATCGGCATGGACACTGTTCGCCGTGCCTGATGTCCTATCTGCGGATAGGGAAAGCGCTTGCATTTAAGATTTTGGTGCGTGAAATATATTCCGAATAAAAAACGAATCGGAAAGATTCGCGAGTTCTCGGGAGAGACGAGATGAATGTTGTGCCAACAACGATTCTGCCGCCGCAGGCGGCGCGTACGGTAGTGAGCCGCCGCGCGATCGAAGATCTGACGGACAAGGTATCGCAATCCCGGCTGACGGCGGTTTCCGCCCCGGCGGGCAGCGGCAAGACCACCGCGATGCTCTATTGGGCCGAACGGCTGCGCGATCAGCGTCGCCCGGTGCTGTGGCTGGCGGCGCGCGCCGGGATCGGTGGCAAGGCTTCGTTCCTCCAGGCGCTGAAAGCGGCGGGCACGGCAGCCGGTCTGGACTGGGAAGGGCTTCCGGTCTCGGCTCCGGACGAGGCGTGGCTGCGCACCCTGGCGGCCGCGCAAGGCCCCAGGCTGGCGGTCATGATCGACGATGCCCAACTGCTCGACACGCCGACGCTCGAATTCATCGCCCAGCTTTCCGCCAGCGCGCGCGATGCCATGACGATCGTGGTCGCCGCGCGCGGGGCGATCGGCCTGCCGCTCGCCAGGATCCGCGCGCTGGGCTTCCTCGTCGAAGTGGGCAACGCGGACCTGTCGTTCACGCTGGGCGAGGCGACCGAGCTGATCACCCGCACCGTCGGCGTTCCGGTCGACACGCAGGCGCTGGGCGAGATCGTGCGCGACACGCAAGGCTGGGTCTCGGGCATCGTCATCGCCTGCGAACTGTATCGGCGACAAGGCCTGGGTTCGAGCACCTTGCAGATCACCGGCCTGCGCCCGGAGTTTGCCGAATATTTCCATGAGGAAGTGCTGACGCAGCAGCAGGACGACGTGCGCCGCTTCCTCGTCGACACCTCGATCCTGGACGAACTGACGCCGTCTGCCTGCGCCGCCGTGACCGGGGACGAGAACGCCCGGACGATGCTCGACCAGGTGTTCCGCCAGGGCCTGTTCCTCAACGCCGTGGACGAGGAGCGCGGCCGCTATTGCTACCATCGGCTGTTTCGCGAGATGGTGCTTGGCCGCTTGATGGACCGGGCGCCGTCGCGGGCCGCGGTGATGCACCGCCGCGCGAGCCTGCACTTTGCGAAACAGGGCGAACTGCAGATCGCCATCGAGCATGCCCGCCTCAGCGGCGACGCTGAATTCCTCGCCGATCAGCTCGATCGCCTTGCTGATCCGCTGATCTATTCGGGATATCTGTACCGTATCGACGAACTTGGCGCGGAGCTGCCCTGGCCGCTGCTCGAACGGCGCCCCAGCCTGCTGCTCGCGCTGGCCTGGCGGCGCATCCGGCAGCTTGCGTTCGCTTCGGCCGACCGTTTCATCGCCGCGGCCCAAAAGGCCCGTGACGATCAGCACGCGGCGGGGAGCATTTCCGACCACGATGCCGATCGGCTCCAGCTCATCATCCGCCACCGCCTGGTCATGCTCCACGCCGCCCGCGACGACATGGTCAGTGTCGAGGCGGATGCCGAAGTGCTGCTGCGCGAACTCGACGAAGGCCATGCCTATCTGAACTGCACGCTGCTGGCGCAACTGATGTCGGCGCGCCGCGAACTCTATCATTTCAGCGACATGCTCAAGCTGGAGGCCGAAACGCGGGTCGCCCTGGCGCGCCCGGGTTCGGGTTTCGCCTCGATCGCGCTCAAGGCGTCCGTTGCGCCGACGCTGATGGCGCAGGGCAAGACGCAGTTCGCCCGGCGTTTCCTCGAAGAAGCCCTGAACCTGGCCCACCAGATCCACGGCGAAGGATCGGGGCTGGCGGCGCTGCCGGCGCTGCCGCTGGCCGAACTGCTCTACGACGCCAACGACGTCGACGGCGCCGCAGCGCTGGTGGACACTTATCTGCCGGTGGTGCGCGAATGGGCGTTCGCGGACCAGATGGCCTCGGGCTATCTGGTGAACGCGCGTCTTCGTGCCGCGCGCGGGGACCTTCCCGGCGCGCTGTCCACCCTCAACGATGCGCACCTCGTGGCGATCGAGTGCGGGCTGGAGCGCCTGCGCGCCATCGTGGTGGCGGAGGAAGTGCGGCTGCTGGTCAAGGCGGGGCAAGTCGAGGAGGCGGAGCGCCATTTCCTCGCCGGCGACCCCCAGATCGATGGCGAGCCGATCCCGACACTGCGCCCCACCCGCCGCAACGAGAGCATCGCCATCGCCTGGCTGCGCATCGAAATGCAGCGCCACCGGCTGGGACGCGCGCGCAAGGTCGCCTATCGCTGGCTCGAATTCGTCAAGCGCAGCGGCGCGACGCGGTCGGCCGTCACCTTCGAATTCTTGCTTGCCGAGATCGCGGTGCTGCAGGGCAACCGTTCGGAAGCGCGCCGGGCGGTCCGCGCTGCCGTGGAAATGGCGGAGCCGGCGGGATGGGTACGCATGTTCCTCGATGAAGGCGAAGTGATCGCATCGCTGCTGGTCGAAGCCTATTCGACCGGACCGGACCTCGACACCCCGGCGGACCGTTTCGCGGTGAGCCTGGTCTCGCTGATGCGGGCAGGGCCGAAAGTGCGCACCGACGAAGAGGACGAGGAAGACGAGGAAGACGACTTCGGCCTCACCGGACGCCTTGCCAACCGCGAGGTCGATATCCTCACCATGGTGGGCGGCGGCCTGCGCAACCGCGAGATCGGCGACCGGCTGGGCCTGACCGAGGGCACGGTCAAGTGGTACATGCAGCAGATCTACGACAAGCTCGGGGTGCGCCGCCGTCCCCAGGCGGTCCTTCGCGCCCGCCAGCTCGGCATCCTGCCGTAACGGCCTCGGGCGCGATCGGCCGCGGTCGCGCCCGTCATCCTATCGAAGGATAGATTGCCGCGAACGGGGGGCCTGCCAAGGCCACCCGGCGCGAAAGGAATTGTCATGGCCAAACGTAAAGTCATCATCAGCTGCGCCGTCACCGGCGCCATTCATACCCCGTCGATGTCGCCCCACTTGCCCGTCACCGCCGAGGAGATTGCGGAATCGGCGATCGGCGCCGCCGAAGCGGGCGCGGCGATCATCCACCTCCACGCGCGCAATCCCGTCGATGGCCGCCCCGATCAAAACCCCGACTTGTTCGAGCCTTTCCTGAAGGTCATCCGCCAGCGCAGCGACGCGGTCATCAACCTGACCACCGGCGGCCACCCGTCGATGACGGTGGAGGAGCGCATCCGCCCGGCAAAGACGTTTGCGCCCGAAGTCGCCAGCCTCAACATGGGCACCATGGGCTTCGGCCTGTTCCCGATGCTCGACCGCTACAAGGACTTCAAGCACGCGTGGGAACCCGCCGCGCTCGAGGCGTCGCGCGATCTTGTGTTCAAGAACACCTATGCCGACATCGAGCACCTGCTGACCACGCTGTCGCCCCTGGGCACGCGTTTCGAATTCGAGTGCTACGACACCAGCCACCTCTACAATCTCAAGTATTTCCTCGATCGCGGGCTGGTTAAGGCGCCGCTGTTCATCCAGACCTGCTTCGGCATCCTGGGCGGCATCGGCGGCCATCCCGACGATGTCATGCACATGAAGCGCACCGCCGATCGCCTGTTCGGCGACCAGTACGAGTGGTCGGTGCTGGGCGCGGGCGCGCGCCAGATGGGGATCGTCGCGATGGCCGCCTCGATGGGCGGGAACGTCCGCGTCGGTCTGGAGGATTCGCTGTGGGGCGGCCGGGGGCGGCTGGCCGAGACGAACGCCGAGCAGGTCCGCACCGCGCGGCAGATCATCGAAGGGATGGGCCTGGAAATCGCCACGCCCGCCGAGGCGCGCGCGATGCTCGATCTCAAGGGCGCGGACCGGACCAACATCTGATGGAGGAAGCGAGGGGGCCGCTCGCCGGCATCCGCATCGTCGAGATCGACGCGATCGGTCCGGTTCCGCTCGCCGCGATGCTGCTGGCGGACCTCGGCGCCGACGTCGTGCGGGTCGCCCGCCCGGCCAGCGCGGGGGCAGGTGCGTGGGAGGACGTCGGCGGCGATATCCTCCACCGCAGCCGGGCGGTGACGCATCTCGATCTCAAGCAGGACGCCGACCGGGCCCGGCTGCTCGACCTGATCGCCCATGCCGACGGGCTGATCGAGGGGTACCGGCCGGGGGTGATGGAGCGCCTCGGGGTGGGGCCCGATGCCTGCCTCGAACGCAATCCCCGCCTCGTCTTCGGGCGCATGACCGGGTGGGGCCAGTCCGGGCCGCTGGCGCTGCGCGCCGGGCACGACATCAATTACCTGGCGATCACCGGCGCGCTCCATGCGATGGGCGAAAAGGGCGCGCCGCCGCCGGTCCCGCTCAACCTCGTGGGCGATTACGGCGGCGGCACGATGTTCCTCGTCATGGGCATGCTCAGTGCCTTGCTGGCAGCGCAGCGCACCGGACGGGGGCAGGTGGTCGACGCGTGCATCGGCGATGGCGTGGCCTCTCTCATGAGCCTTTTCTTCGCCTGGCAGCCCAAGGGCCTGTGGCAGGATGCGCCGGCGTCCAACTTGCTCGACGGGGCCGCCCCGTTCTATCGCAGCTACGCCTGCGCGGACGGGCGCCATGTCGCCGTCGGCTGCCTGGAGCCCAAGTTCTTCGCGCAGATGCTGATCGGGTTGGGCCTGTCGGACCACGATTACGACCAGAACGACCGCACCGCGTGGCCCGCCATGGAGGCGGACTTCGCGGCAGTGTTCGCCACCCGCCCGCGCGACGAATGGGCGGCGGTGTTCGAGCCGACCGATGCCTGCGTGACGCCGATCCTGTCGATGGCGGAAGCGCCGCACCACCCCCACAACCGGGCGCGCGGCACGTTCGTCGAGCGCGGCGGGTTTGCGCATCCGGCACCCGCGCCGCGCCTGTCGGGCACGCCTGGCCAAATCGGCGAACCACGCGTGGTCGACATCGCGCAGGCGATACGGGACTGGTCCTGATCGTAGGGTCGCGTCGGGGCGTCCGCCCTGGAAGGCAATCACGCAAGAAACAGGATCAAGGTTTACGCGGCCTATCGCGAGATAGGTGGAGAGAACCCGGCAAGGCGCGCAACTAGCGCCACCACTGGCCCCGACCCAACGATCGCGGCCGGCAACGATAACAGTATTTGGACGGGATAAAAATGCATACGAAAATCCTGAAAGGCGCGCTTTTCTCGACTGCCGCCCTGTTCGCCATCCCGGCCGCCGCGCAGGAGAGCGCCGCGCCGGCACGGCAAGCCGAAGCGGCGAGTCCATCCGACATCGTCGTGACGGCCCGCAGGCGCGCCGAGCGGTTGCAGGACGTTTCGGTCTCGATCACCGCGTTTTCGGCCGATGCGCTCGAGCGCAGCACGGTCCAGACCGTCAGCGATGTCAAGACCATCGCGCCCGGTTTCACGTTCTCGTCAGAGGGCGGCAAGGACAACGTGGCGCTTACACTGCGCGGTATCGGACAGTTGCCGCTGGGCGAAGTGACGCCCGGCGTGGTCATCTACCTGAACGACATTCCGCTTCCGTCCGTCGGTTCGAACGTGCCGACCTACGACATCGGCAGCATCCAGGTGCTCAAGGGCCCGCAAGGCACGCTGTTCGGGCGCAATACATTGGGCGGCGCGGTCGTGATCGGCAGTGAAAAGCCGTCCTACGAATTCGAAGGCTACGTCGAAGGCACGTATGGCCGCTTCGATTACCGCGAGATCCAGGGCGCGGTGAACATTCCCATCGTCGAGGACAAGGTGGCGTTTCGTGCGGCGGGCCAGATCCGCCGCCAGGATCCGCGCACGATCGCCTTCGACGGCGGCCCCGGCTTCGACAATATCCATCAGGACGGTTTCCGCCTGTCGTTGCTGCTCGAACCCGTCGACGGACTGAAGAGCACGACCATCTACGAATACTTCAAGGGCGACGAACTGGCAGGCGGGCTGTATCTGCTGCGCGAGAACTATCCGTTCGCAGCGCTCGGCCTGGGCGCGGCCCAGCCGCAGGTCGGTGCAGCGCTTGCCACGCAGCGGGCGAACAGGCGCGGTTCGTTCGACGGCGGGATCGACGGCGGCGCGGCTTATCGCAAGACCACCTCGATCACGAACGACACCTCGTTCACCTTCGGGGCGCTGACGCTGCGCAACATCTTCGGCTATCGCAAGAACTACAGCTACCAGCTCATCAACACCGGCGGCCTGCCGATCCTGGAGATCCCCACGGGGCTCGCCAACCCGGCGTCGGTGCCGTTCACGCTGTTCACGGCCTCGTCGGTGCTCGACCGCCAGTATATGACGAACGAAACACAGTTGCTCGGCGATTTCAACGGTTTCAACTTCATCGCAGGCGTATTCTACAACAACGACAAGCCCGCGGGTGCCAGCGGTTCGCAGTTCACCGCCTTCTCGGTCGGCTCGGTTCCGGCGCCGGCGGTTACGGCCCATGTGCGCAACAAGAACTGGGCGGTCTACGGCCAGATCGGCTACGAGATCACCGACAAGCTCAAGCTCAACCTGGGCGCACGCTATAGCTGGGACAAGGTTTCCGCCTGTGGCGGCGCGATCGGCACCACCTACGCCACCGAAGCGACCTGCCTCGCCGTCGCGGGGACCGGCGCGATCGACGGCGTTGGTACCGTATCCAACAAGGGCCAGGAGCCGAGCTGGACCATTGGCCTCGATTACAAGCCGAATCCGGACTGGCTGCTCTATATCGTGTCCCGGCGCGGCTATCGCGGTGCCAACGTCAATACGCCGCTTTTCGAAACCCCCTTCACCACCGGCGGCGTCGATCCGGCCTGCGTATCGACCGGCGGCGTCTGCGCCGACTTGCGGCCGTTCCAGAAGACCGGCGAAGAGACGATCACCGACGTCGAAGTCGGCTCGAAATATAACTACCACGTCGGTTCGGCGCGAGGCCTGCTGAATATCGCCGCCTATTACAGCAAGTACAAGAACGCCCTTCAGTTCCTGAATTCCCAGACGACCGTCCCGAACGGCACGCCCGATTCGCCGAGCAACGGATCGCTGGCGGTGAACGCGGCGGATTTGCGTATCTGGGGCGTCGAACTCGAAGCGTCGATCAGCCCGGTGCCGAGCATGACGATCAGCTTCAATGCCGCTTACACCAACGTACAGGTCGAGCGCGTTACCATCCCGGGCACCTTGCCGTCGACGATCGTGCTGGGTCCTGATCAGGTCAACAAGTATTCCCCCACCTTCTCCGGCACGGCCAGCCTTAGCTGGATCATGCCTATCCGTCCGGCGGACGGGGAACTGACGTTCAACGCAGATCTGTTCATGACCGACGACTTCGGCGGCCAGAACGGAGAGAAGCTGCCGGGCTACGAACTCGCCAATGCCCGTCTCGATCTGCGCGGTATCGCCGGGACCAGATTGGACCTTGGCGTCTTCGTGAAGAACGTGTTCAACGTGAAGTACTACTCCGCGTCGAGCGTGCTGCTGCCCTCTTTCCCGACCAGCTCGGTCTATGCGGGCGAGCCGAGGACGTGGGGGGTATCGGCGAAATACTCGTTCTAATCAGTGTGCCGGGCTGGGGTCGCCATCCCAGCCGGCAATGGTCTGGTCAAGGCGTGGAGCCAAGGCGTGGAGTGTGATGTGACGTTGGACAGGCTCTATCAAAGCGACGGGAATGCGCAGGGTATCGCCAGCCGGCTCCTGCGCGTTCGGCCCGACGCCATGATGGCGGCGGCGGAGGCCGCCACGCTGGCCGGGCACGGGCACCGCGTCACGTATTCGCGCAAGGTGTTCATCCCGCTCACCAGGCTGTGCCGCGACGTCTGCCATTACTGCACCTTCGCGACCACGCCCGCGCGGTCGGGGACGGCCTATCTGGATCCGGAGGAAGTCCTGGCGATCGCGCGCGCGGGCGTTGCGGCCGGGTGCCGCGAAGCGCTGTTCACCTTGGGCGATCTGCCGGAGGCCCGCTATGCCGCCGCGCGCAAAGCGCTGGCCAACCTGGGCTATGAATCGACGCTGGCTTATCTTGGGGCGATGGCGCAGCTCGTCCTGCGCGAAACGGGGCTGCTGCCGCATCTCAATCCCGGTCTCATGGATACGCACGACTACGCCATGCTCCGCCCGCATGCGGCCTCCATGGGGATCATGCTGGAAAGCGTATCCGAGCGTCTGTGCGCCCGCGGAGGGCCGCATTTCGGCTCCCCGGACAAGGCCCCTTCCCGCCGCCTCGCCGCGATCGAGGACGCGGGAAGGGCGAAAGTACCGTTCACGACCGGCCTGCTGATCGGGATCGGGGAGACCCGCGGCGAACAGGTCGAGGCGCTGGTGGCGATCCGTGATCTGCATCGCCGTCATGGGCATATCCAGGAAGTCATCGTCCAGAACTTCCGCGCCAAGCCGGGCACGCGGATGGAAGGTCACGCGGAACCTTCGCTCGAGGATCATGTGTGGGCCATCGCCGCCGCGCGGTTGATCTTGGGGCCGGAGATGACCATCCAGGCGCCGCCGAACCTGCACGAACGGGTCGATCTGGCGCCGCTTATCCGCGCCGGGGTCAACGATTGGGGCGGGGTTTCTCCGGTCACGCCGGATCACGTGAACCCCGAAGCGCCCTGGCCGCACCTCGAAGTGCTGGAGACCGCGACCCGCGATGCCGGTCGCACGCTTGCGCAGCGGCTGGCGATCGGCCCGCGCCATGCGCTGGGCGCGAAGGAATGGGCGGATCCTGCGATGGCCACGCGCGTCCTGCGCGCGATCGACGCGCGCGGCTTGCCCAAGCGCGACGACTGGGCGGCCGGGCGCGGTGACGCGGTGCCCGAGGTCGCCTGCATCGGGGCGCGGCCCGTATCTCCGCAACTCGCATCGATCTTGGACCGGGCCGAGGCGGGGCAGCCGCCGAGCGAGCGCGAGATCGAGGTGCTGTTCGATGCCGAGGACGACGATTTTGCCGCCGTCGTGGCGCTCGCCGACCGGCTGCGGCGGCACAGTTCGGGCGAAACGCTGACGTATGCGGTCAACCGCAACATCAACTACACCAACATCTGCCTCTACAAATGCGGGTTCTGCGCCTTCTCCAAGGGCAGCACCAAGGCGATGCGCGGCCCCACCTACCGGCTGGACATGGCCGAAGTCGGCCGCCGCGCCGCCGAGGCGTGGGAGCGCGGCGCCACCGAAGTGTGCCTGCAGGGCGGCATCCACCCGGACTATGATGGCAATACCTACCTCGAGGTGTTGCGCACGGTGAAGGCGGCGACGCCGGGCATTCACATCCATGCGTTTTCGCCGCTCGAAGTCACGCACGGCGCGCAGTCGCTGGGCCTGCCGTTGGAAGACTACCTCGCGCGTCTGAAGGCCGCCGGGTTGGGCTCGCTTCCGGGCACCGCCGCCGAGATTCTCGATCCGGAAATCCGGGCCGTCATCTGTCCCGACAAGGTCAGCGCCGACGAATGGATCGAGGTCATGCGCGTGGCGCACGGCGTCGGGCTGCGCAGCACGGCGACGATCATGTTCGGCCACGTCGAACAGTATCGCCACTGGGCGCGCCACCTGCTGCGCATCCGCGCCTTGCAGGAGGAGACCGGCGGCTTCACCGAATTCGTGCCGCTGCCTTTCGTCCACATGGAATCGCCGATCTGGCGCAAGGGCCTCGCCCGGTCCGGGCCAAGCTATCGCGAGGCGGTCCTGATGCATGCCATCGCGCGCATCGTGCTGCACCCGGTCGTCACCAATATCCAGGTGTCGTGGGTCAAGATGGGGCCGGAAGGTGCCGCCGCGGCGCTTCAGGCGGGGGCGAACGACATGGGCGGGACGCTGATGGACGAATCCATCACGCGCGCGGCGGGCGGCGTCAACGGACAGGAATTCGGTCCTGCGGAGATGCGTGCGCTGGCGGCGTCGGTCGATCGGCCGGTGCGCCAACGCACCACGCTTTATCGCGATGTCGCTGCGCGCGTTCCGGCGCACGGCGTGGGTTGAAAAACGAAGGAAAACCTCAGCATGACCCTACCAACCATAGCCGTCGTGGGCGGCACCGGGAATCTGGGCGCGGCGATCGCCTGGCGGCTCGCGCGGGCGGGCTATCCGGTCGTGATCGGGTCGCGCGGCGCGGAAAGCGCCGAGAAGGCGGCGGCAGATCTCGGTCATGGCCTGCGCGGTGCGACCAATGCCGAGGCAGCGGCCCACAGCGATATCGTCATCGTCACCGTCCCCTTCGCCGCGCAGGAGGCGACGCTTGCCGACATCGCTCCGCACGTGAGCGGCAAACTCGTCGTCGATACCACCGTTCCGCTGCTGCCGCCGCGCGTCATGCGAGTGCAACTGCCGTCGGAAGGATCGGCAGCGCTCAAGGCGCAGGCGGCGCTGGGCGAGGGGGTGACGCTGGTTTCGGCATTCCACAACGTTGCGGCGCACAAGCTGGCGCAGGACATCGACATCGGTTGCGACGTGCTGGTCTTCGGGGATGACAAGGCAGCGCGCGGGCGCGTCGTGGCGCTGGCCGACGCGATGGGTCTGCGCGGCCTGCATGGCGGCGCGCTCGCCAACTCCGCCGCTGCCGAGGCGCTGACTTCGGTGCTGATCTTCCTCAACAAGACGTACAAGGTGGACGGCGCGGGGATTCGCATCACCGGAGAGCTTGTTCCGCTCGAGGATTAAACCCTCAGACAAAGGACCGTTCGCTTGCAACGATGGACTGCGCTGGTAGCGATGAAGCAGGGTTCACAGGTCAAGTCACGCCTGTCGAACCTGCTCGACCTCCCGGCGCGGACCAGCTTGGCCCAGGCGATGGCGCGCCGTGTCGTGACAAGCCTGCGGGCGGTCAAGGGCATCGAGGACGTGCGGTTGCTGGCACCCACGCCCGTCCTGACCGGAATGACGACATGGATGCGCGATCGTGGTGCTGGGCTTAACGAGGAACTGGCGCGTGCCTGCGCGGCGCTGCCGGATCGGCCGCTGCTGGTGATCCATGCCGACCTGCCGTTCCTGTCGCCCGAGGACGTGGAGGAAATCCTCGCCGAGGCATTCGACACGGGCGTCGCCATCGCCCCCGATCGGCATGGCGAAGGCACCAACGCGCTGGCGCTGGCCAAGGGCGGCGCGCGCCGCTTTGCGTTCGGGCCGGGCAGCCTGGGGCATCATCTCGGTTTCTGGCCTCAGGCGGCGATCGTGCGCCGGCGCGGCCTGGCGTTTGATCTCGATACGCCCGACGACTTCGCCGAAGCCCGGCACTGCGCATCGGCGCTCGTTTCAGGCCGAAGAAGCGGCGCCCTTCCGTTTGGAAGGTGCGATCGCCCGGTGCGGGCCGATCATCGCGGCCGACACAAAGGCGAAGAGGGGAAGAGGGTATGAAGCTGAACGTGGGCGTGCCGAACAGCATGCACGTCGCGGCGATGACCCAGCCGTGGGAACACGCGCTGACGGGTGACGACATCGGCCACGCGTTGCAGGTCGCGGACGATCTGGACTTCAACAAGTGCATGCTGGGCGAGCATTTCATCATACCCCAGGAGCACATAGAGCTGTCCGGCGACCATTACGTGCACGGCACCGTGGCGCTGGCGTTCCTGGCCGGGCGCACCAAACGGATGCGCGTCAGTTCCTCGGTTTCGATCCTGCCGCTGCAGAGCCCGATCGTGCAGGCCAAGGCCTGGTCCACGCTCGACTGGCTGAGCGGTGGGCGGGCGACGGCGCTGTTCGGCGTGGGCTGGCTCAAGGACGAGTTCGACATGCTCGGCGTCGACTTCCACCAGCGCGGACGCATCGCCGACGAATACGTCGCCGCGATCATCGAGTTGTGGACCTCGGACAATCCGGAGTTCGACGGCGAATTCGTGAAGTTCAAGGACGTCGGCTTTGCGCCCAAGCCGGTGCAGCAGCCGCGCCTGCCGATCTGGTTCGGCGGCGATGCCGAGCCCGTGCTCAAACGGGTGGCGAAGTTCGGCGATGGCTGGTCGCCGTTCCGCACGCCGCCCGAGAAATTCCCCGAGTGCATCGACATCATCCGGGCGCAGCCGGAATACGATGGTCGCCCGATCGACCTGTTCTTCGCGCTCGAAATGCTCAACGTCGGCGCGCATCACGAGATCATGGACGATCCGCGCGCGCCGGGTACGCGCGATGCGCAAAAGATCATCGACCAGATCGGATGGCTCAAGGAATTGGGCGTCAACGAGACGATCGTGCCGCTGCCGCCCGGCATTTCGGGGATCGACGAATACCTGGATCGGCTGCGCTGGGTAGCCGAAGAGATCATGCCCAAGGTCTGAACCTACCGGGCGGAGGGGGCAATGCCCCCGAAACGGGCGAGAGTGAAGCAGGACAGGGAGCGGGAGACCCCGATGCGCGAATTTGACGTGGTAGTAGTGGGATCGGGCGCCGCAGGCATGACAGCGGCCTTGCGCGCGGCTGCTACAGGCGCATCGGTGCTGGTGCTGGAGAAGGCGCCGCAATTCGGGGGCACCACTTCGGTATCCGGCGGGGGCATCTGGATCCCCGATAGCCCCCAGGCGCGCGCGGCGGGGGTGAAGGACAGCCGCGCGGTTGCTCGCCAGTACGTGCTCGACGTGATCGGGCCGACCGCCGAGCCGGACCTGATCGACGCGTACCTCGATGCCGGCCCCGAAATGGTCGAATGGCTGGAGCGGCACAGCGCCGTACACTTCCTGCTCTCCCTCCCCAGCAGCGACTGGTACCCACAAGTCGCCGGAGCCGCCGACCACGGCCGACTGCTGGCGCCGCAGGAGTTCGACGGCAAGAAGCTGGGCGTGCACTTCGCCGATCTGAAGCCCGCGCGCGAGGAGTTCAACGCGCCCGGCGGTTTCATGATCGACTTGTTCGACTTGCCTTACCTGGCGCAGATGCCGTCGGCGCGGTCCATCATCCATTTCGGCAAGCTCGCCGCGCGGTTCGGCGCCGACAAGGTGCGTCGCTATCCGCGTGGAACCCGGTTGACGATGGGCAATGCGCTGGCGGCCCGGCTGCTGCGCTCGGCGCTCGACGCGGGGGTCGTGATGGAGAAAGGCGCTGCCGTCGACCAGCTCGTCGTGAAGGACGGCCGGGTGACGGGCGTGCGCGTCGGCGCGGAGCAGATCGGCGCGCGAATGGGGGTGCTGCTGGCCTCGGGCGGTTTTTCGGCGAGCGAGCAGTTGCGCAAGGCCTACATCCCCTTTGCCGAGCAGCACGTCTCGATCCTGCCTTACGAGAACACCGGCGATGGCATGAACATGGGACTGGACGCCGGCGCGGCGCTGGGCGGTGAAAACATCGTCAACGCGGTCTGGGCGGTGGTTTCCAAGCTGACTCGTCCCGACGGTTACGTGGCACGCTATGCCCACCTCATCGACATGTCGAAGCCGGGCTGCATCGCGGTGAACGCCAGGGGCGAACGCTTCGGCAACGAGGCGTCGGTTCACTTCGTCGAAGCCATGCACGCCGACGGTGCGGTGCCCGCGCACATCATCGGCGATGCGGCTTTCGTCAAGAAATACGGGATGGGCATGGTCTATCCCGGCGGTGGCGGCCTCAAGAAGCTGGTGGCGGCGGGCTACGTGATCGAAGCGCCGACGCTGCGCGCGCTCGCCGCCAAGATCGGCGTCGATGCCGATGGGCTGGAAAAGACCGTCGCCAGGATGAACCGCTTTGCCGAAACCGGCACGGATACGGAGTTCGGCAAAGGCGATACGCAGATCGACATCGAGATCGGCGATCCCAAGCACAAGCCGAATCCCTGCCTCGGCCCGGTGGAGAAGGCACCGTTCTACGCGATCAAGATCTATCCCGGCGATGGCTCGACCACCGTTGGCCTGAAGATCGATGCCCGGTGCCGGGTCATCGGTGCCGACGGACGGGCCGTGTCGGGGCTCTATGCCGCCGGGCTCGACGCCAATTCGATCTGGCGCGGCAAGTCTCCGGCCCATGGTTGCAACGTGGGCCCGGCGATGGTGACGGGCTTCATCGCCGGCAAGGCGATGGTCGAGGAGCTGGTGCCCGCCTGATGCGGTGGGGCGCGGCGTCGCGCCCCTGCGGCTTAGGGCTCGCCTGAAAGCACCGCATAGGATGGGTCGCTGCGGTCGCGCGTGCCGCCGAAGGCGCCGACCAGCGGGGCGCCGGCGTCGCGCAACTCGTCCATGTCCTGCACGTAGATGCGGTGGTCGATGGCCCAGTGCCCGTCGCGCAGCGACCAGCGATCGAGATACCGTCCGAACACACTGCCGACCATGTTCCGGCCCTCGCGGCTGAACCGCAGGGTGGCGTGGACGTAGGCCTCGCTCGAAGCCCGGTCGCCGCGCACGTCGATGAGCACGTTGGTTATATGATGGGCGTGAGCGGTCATCTGGGCATGCGTCGCACAAACCCAGTCGACGAAGCCCCGGCCCCTGCCCCGGAACATGGTGCCATAATCGGCGGTGCCGTCTTCGTGCCAGACGCGGTAGCCAAGTTCAGGGTCGATGCGGTCCACCGCGCGCGCATAGTTGCTCAACTGGTCGGCGATGGCCTGGCGCGCGGGTATCGGGTCCTGCGTCCTCGTCACTGCCGCCCTAAGCCGATTGCAGCGCCGCGCCGGCCCGTGCCTTGGCGGTGGCGACCAGCTTGAACAGGCCCGCGTTGTATTGCGTCAACTGGTCCATCGTCAGGTCGCGATAGGGCGTCATCGGGCAGAGCGAGTCGACCACGTCCCAGAACGGCTCGATCTTCTCCAGTACCTCATCGATCGGGCCGCAGGTCACGAAGGCTTCGACCATCTCGTCCGAGACGTTGCCGATGACCTTGGCGATGTCGCCGTGTTCGCCCAGACTGAGCTGGCAGGCGCGCGCCTGGTCGCCGAAGCCGATCGCTTCGAAGAACGGCTCGTACTCCTTGTAGCCCGAATAGGCGGCGACGGTGGCGCGGCTGTCGTCGATGGCCTGCTGCTTGTCGTCGTTGACCGCGATCCACGGCCAGGCGTTGATCTCGATGTCGGCGCGCGTGCGGCCGAAGCGTGCCAGTGTTTCGTTGAGGAAAGGCAACTTGCTTTTGGTGTAGGCGGCAGACCACAGCGCGTGGACCATCAGCCCGTCGCCGATTTCCAGCGCCAGCGCGGTCATCTTGTCCTGCAGCGCGGCGATCCAGATCGGGATCTCCTCGCGCACGGGCGGGGCGGTGAGCATCATTTCCTCGAAATCGGCCGAGAAATACTCGCCCGCGATCGGATCCAGGCCCTTGTGGGCATTGGCGATCACGTAGCGGATGACCTTCACGCTTTCGCGCAAGTGTGTGAGCAGCTTGCGCTCGGGCTCTCCGTACATGCCGGTGACGCAGCTCTTGATGCTCGAACCCAGGCCCAGCACGAAGCGGCCGTCCGAGATGCGATCGACGTCCATCGCGGCGTAAGCGGTTTCGACCGGGCTGCGGGTGCCGGCAATGGCGACCCCGGTGCCCACCTTGAGCGTGCTGGTCAGCGCCGCCGTCGCGGCCATCGGCACGAACGGCGGGCCGTAGATCTGGAGCGAGAAGCAGCCTTCGAAGCCCGCCTGTTCCATCTGCTGGCCGATACCGGCCATCGCCGGGGCGGGCAGGGTAGGCATGACGGCCCACCAGCGGCGTTCACCGCCGACGGCGTTGGTGAAAGTGGGCATGTACCCTCCCGTTATCGGAAAAAAAGGGCGGACTCGCGGCCCGCCCAGTGGAGAGATCAGGTCAGAACTGGAACAGTTCCTTGCGCAGGCCGATGATGTCGCTGCAATCGGCGCTGACGTTGTCCCGATAGGCGAAATCGCCCTTCTCCTGGCGCTCGGCGAGTTCCATCATCGCCATGCGATAGCGCTGTCCGGCCTGGTCGAACTTGCTGTGCAGGTCCTTGCGGTCGGTATGGCGCATGTAGCGCGGGCTTTGCGGCGAGGTCATGTAGCTGTCCTGGCGCGAGACCTTGTAGCCGGCCTTGGGCATGACATGGCGGAACATGAGCCCGGCATTGGAGGTGTTCATCACCATTTCCATGCGCGTGCGGTCGCGCGTTTCGGGCGTGCAGGGGTGGAACAGCGGCACGTCGTCGCCGGGGTTGAACTGGCCATAAGCGATCGCGCAGTGCGAACGCAGATAGATGCGGATCACCTGGCGCACGTTCTGGGTCGGCTGGCGGATGCCGCTGAAGAACTTCATCACCGGCGCCACCGACTTGTTCACCAAGGTGCGAACCATGGTGACGGTCTCGCTGTCGTAGAAAGTCTCGACCGTTTCGCTGTCCGAACGTTCATCACCCACGACGTCGGCATGCAGAAAGTCGGCATGCGTCAGATCGATCAGGTTTTCGAGGCTGATGGGCGCGGAGGATTCGAACCGCACGGTGGCGGTCATGTGTTTGGGCAGGCCGCCCTTTGGGGGCAGGAACGGCAGGCTCGGCAGGTGGACCGGGTCGGCGGCCTGGGGGTTCCCGAACCACACCCAGACGACACCGTAGTGCTCCATGGTCGGGTAATGACCCTTTACGTCGGTATAGACGCTCTTGTCACGGGCTATGCGTTCGTTGGGGTGGAACTCGCTGGCGACGACGACGCCGTCCTCGCGCCACAGGAAGATCGGGTGCGAATAGATCGCGCGCCGCACTGGCTTTCCGGTCACGGAATAGTTGTGGGCTACCGGAAACCAGCTATCGCGCATCACGATGTCGTGCGGAACCCAGCGGTTGATTGCGTTCAGCGAAATCGGCGTGGACGCGCGGGTGGTCGGGCTTTCGTCCGTTTGCAAGGGACGGTCGGCTACTTCGAGCATTGGGGTATCCTCCTTCAGGCAGCCACGGTACGATCAACCGGAGGCTGGGAGCTGTCATGAGTGGCGCCGCGCAATTCCGCGCGCAGGTCTTCGCCGTGCAGAGAGACCGTCGGCTTGGTGGTTCGCAGCTTGGTTCCGTCGATCGACGAGAGGACCGAAAGCGGATTGCTGCCGCGCAGCAGCGCGCCCCGGATGCCGGCGTGGCGCTCGCCCAGTTCGGCCCGCCAGCGTACCGCCGTGACCCCGCGTGCCGCCGGTACCGGCGCCAGCACTGCGTGGAGCAGTTCCTTCGCCTGATCGTCGCGCAAGGTGAGTTCGGTTTCGCCGCTGACCGGATCGGTGCTGGTCAGCAAGGTGAGCGGAAACTCGGCGACGAAGTGGGCCGGCCAATGCGGCGTCTTCCACTGGCAACTGCGTTCCATGACCAGCCTGCCGCCCTGCTCGTGCAGTTCCGACATCAGATAAGGGGTGAAGTGCACCGCGCGGATGGCGATCAGCAGGCTGGGATCGTCATAGAGGGCATCGAGGTATTCCTGATGCCGCAAGCTCACGTTGGCGGTGCCGCTGTACTTGTAGTGCGGCGACGCACTGGCCGGCGCCTCGGCCTTGGGATCGAGGCATACGCGCACGAATCCGGCCTGCTCGCTGACGGCGAAGGCGGTAGCCTTGTAGACCGGCGGAAACTTCTGCTGGTCCTTCATGTTCGGGATTTCCTTCAGGCGCCCCGTTTCGCCGTCGTAGCTCCAGCCGTGATAGCCGCACTGGATCAAGCCGTTGTCGCGGATGCAGCCCAGCGAGAGCGGGGCCCGGCGATGTGGGCAGCGGTCTTCCAGGGCGCGCGCGATGCCATGATTATCGCGCCACAAAACGATGGGCTGATCGCCGATATCGACGGACAACGGCTTGTCCGAAGTGACTTCCTCCGACCGTGCGACGGCCCACCAAACATCCTTTTGCAGACTCATAGCGGCATCCATTCTCCTTGCGTTTAAATTGACGGATGACAATTTATAAGTCAACGCCCATTCGCTAAGGGACACGCAATGCTCGATCAGCCCCAACGCAGCCGCGGACGCCCCGCCCAGAACGCCGACCATTCGGTGGATGAAGACGTATTGCTTGGGGTGGCCTTCGCGACTTTCGCCGAGCGCGGCTACGAAGGGACGACGCTGCGGGACCTCTCGAAGCGGCTGGGGGTAAGCCACAATCTGCTCAACGTCCGCTTCGGGCGGAAGGAGGACCTGTGGGTGCGTGCGGTCGACTGGCGCATGGCGCAGGCCTCGCCTTTCGTCGAAAGCGTGTTCGAGGAACGCGCCGATGCCGAAAGCCGCCTGCGCCATCTGGTGGAGCGGTTCTGCCTGTGGGCGACGCTCAACGCCGATATCGTGGCCTTGACCAACGTGGAAGGGTGCCGGTCGACCTGGCGGCTCGATCATATCGTCGATCGCTTCGTGCTGCCGTTCCAGCACCGCCTGGACGACCTGCTGGATGCGGTGCGGCGCACGCGCCCGGTGAACCATATCTCGACCCCGGCGCTGATGGCGTTGCTGGTCCAGGGCGTGGGGTACTATTTCAGCGCCGTGCCGATGCAGCAAAGGCTGGGCGCGGGCTCCGAGGTGGACCAGGATCACGCGACGGAACAGGCAGGGCGCATGGCCGCCTTCCTCCTCGCCGGCCTGCTCCCTCCGGTTCAACCGTAAGGACGCACGGCGTGCGCGGGAGATCGAGTTCCCACGCACGCCGCCGGTGATGCCGATCGCTCGGATTACTTATAGGGATCGACCGGCTGCGGCACGTCGACCACGCCGATGTCCTTGAGCATGGTCAGCACATCGGAAATGCTGAAGATGTTGATGATCTTGTCGCCCGCGAACTTGACGATCGAGAACCAGTTGACCTGGAATTCGTTGCCGGTCGGCTGCACGCCCATGTAAGGGCCGCCCACGTGCTTGCAGTAATGGGTGGCGTAGATCCAGATCTCGTCCTCGCCCTTGCCCACCGCGTCGATGGTCTTGTAGGCGGCCGGGAAGAAGGTCTTGTAGAGCGCGACGGGTGAGGTTTTCCATTGCTCGTACGTGCCAAGGTCGGGCCGGTTGGGGTTGCCGTAGCGGAAATCGGGATGGAAGAAGCGGTCCATCCCGTCGAAATCGCCAGCGTTCAGCGTTTCCTGAAGGTCGGTCCAGTGCTTGACCATCGTTTTCTGCCGGTCGGTCAGCAGGGTCGAGCCGGTTACGTCCAACTGCTCGCGAATGGGTTCTTTCCAGGCCACTGTGTTTCTCTCCGTTTCGTTCTGTTCGGGTGCGGATCGGTAGGGACTTCAATCTTCGGGTGCGATGGTGACATGCATTCCGGCAAGCGCGGGAGTCATCATCACCTGGCACGACAAGCGCGAATATTCGCCGCGATGGGAGGACCCGTCCAGTAGATCGCTTTCGTCTTCGGAGATCGGTGGCAGCGCCTGCGCAAAGGCCGGATCGACGAAGATGTGGCAGGTCGCGCACGAACAGCATCCGCCGCAAAGTGCCAGCAGTTCGTCGAAGCCGGCATCGCGGATCGCCTCCATGACGCTGACATCGCTTGCGGCCTCGATCGTCCTGAGCGTTCCATCGCGCGTGACGACGTTAAGTTCGGGCATTGAATACCTCTTGAGAGACGGGGTGATGCCCACTCATAAGGAGCGTCGCCGGGACGCCGTCCTGCCGGACGGTAGGAATGCAAGGGCCCGATCTTATCGGACCTCGACCTTGACCGGAAAGCGCTCGAAGTAGAAGTCGAACGGCCGCCGCAGGTCTTCTCCGGTGACGTGGAAATCGCGTTCGAGATCGTAGACGATCTTGCCCTTCTTCTGCTCGCCATGCTCGGCAAGATAGGCGTGAAGGTCCGCCAGCACGTCGTCGGTCAGCGGGATGTCGGCGATGCGGTAGATTTCCTTGACGATGGGGTCGGGGTTGCGGATCCAGTCGTGGAAATAGACGTCGATGGTCTGCTCCGGTGGCAGCACGTCACGGTCGCGCACGCAGGCGCGCAGCAGGGTCTCGTAGCGGGCGGGCCAGTAGCCGAGCGGTTCGCGGATGTCGACGGACTTGCGCAGCATCCGCGCGGCATAAGTATACATCGTAAGCTGCGAGCGGATCGAGCCGACCGGATCGCGGTGAGTCAGCACGAAGGTGGCATCCGGAAACGTCCGGTATAGCGCCGGCAGTTGCTCCATGTGCTGCGGGCACTTGATGACCCAGCGGTTGGGCCCGTTGAGGAACGTCAGAACCTGCAGGCATTTCCTGAGGTAGGCGTAAGTGCCGGACTGGTCGTGGCTGAGGTAATAATCGCGCCAGCGCGGTACGTGGGCCAGCCATTCGATCAGGTAGGACGAGAAGTCCACCGCCTGCAACTCGATGTCCTCGCTGATATGGTCGGGCGAGAATTCGTGCATGATGGCCATGTACGGCAGGATCGATTCCATCGCCCGCCATCCATGTTCGGCCTTGGTCCAGCGGGGGTTAGCGTCCTGCGAGGTCGGTTCCTCATCCGGGGCCGGGACCGGGGCGATCGCCTCCCACCAGGGCAGGGAGCGGAAACGACGGTCCGCCGAGAGCAGCCCGAGCAGATGCGTGGTGCCGGAACGCGGCAGACCGGCGACGATGATCGGCCGCTCGATCGCGATCTCCAGGATTTCGGGGTGCCGCTTCACAATGTCCTCGATACGCAGCCGTGTCGCGGCGAGGCGGATCATCATCTGGAACAGGTTGGCGCGGGCGACGGCAGAAGCATTCGCGTCTTCGTCGACCGCCTGGCACCAGACAGCGAGGCGCTCGCGGAAATCGGCGGGGCCGAAATCGGTCAGGCCGGTCTGGCCTTGCGCGTTGGCAAGGATCACGGCGGGATCGAACACGATCTGGTCGGCGCCGGCCTCTGCGCCCGCCAGGACCTGCTTTTGTATGTCGGTGAGGATCGGTTCGTGCAAGTCGGTGATGTCGATGACGTTGCGGCTTGCCGCCTGTTCCTGCGCGAGGCTGCTCATGTCGCTCTCCCTTGTCCATGGTCGCTGTCCGTCGAGGACGCGCCAGAGCACGATCTAACAAGGCCGACCCTTTCCTTCGCAAGGTGCGCGGCTATCGCCGCCGCGCCAAATTCGGCGCGAGAACGCCATGGTTGAGGAAGCGGGCTGATGGAGAGCACCTCCCACGTCTACGATCTGCCGGCCACGTCGGGCATGGACTGCGCGATCCGGGGGCGGATCACGTTGCCCGGCGTGGTGATGGAACTGCACGACTACCGCTTCGACGGGCCGCAAGGCGGCGTGTTCTCGTCGCCGCGCAGCTTTCTGGACCTGGCGCTGTCGCCCCGGCCGGGCAGGCCGCGCGGCGGCTATGCGGAGATCGATCACGGCGCGACCACGGCGCTGGGGCCGGTCATCTTCATCCCCGCCGGGGCCCGGTTGCACACCTGGTGGGGGGAAGGGCGGCAGACCTCGATCTGCTGCGGTTTCGACGGATCTGGCCTCCCGGCCGAGGAGATCGGCATCTGCGAGGATACGCTGCGCGCCACGCTCGATATTCGCTGCCGCGCGCTGGACCAGGCGCTGCGGCGCATCGCCGAGGAGATCGCCCGGCCCGGATTTTGCAGCGACATGCTGGCGCACGCTGTGTGGATGCAGGCGACCATCGAGCTGCATCGCTATCTGCACCAGGCGACCAGCCGCGAGGCTGGCGATGCCGCCCGCCTGTCGCCTATGCAGATCGCCCGGATAGACGAACGCGTCGAGCAGCCCGGAAAGCTACCCCAGGTCGCCGAACTCGCGGCGGAATGCGGCCTGTCGACACGGCACTTCTTCCGGCTGTTCCGCGCCACCACCGGGCAGACGCTCACCACTTACGTCGCCGAACGCAAGATCGCGATGGCGCGCCGGTTGCTGGCGCCCGGCGGCCCGGCGATCAAGGTGGTGGCGTGGGAGTGCGGCTTCGACAGCGCGGCGGCGTTCTCGGCCGCGTTCCGCAAGGCGAGCGGCTTGACGCCGCGGCAGTTCCGGCAGGCAATGTTGTCGTGACCGGCCAGTGGCCGCGCCAGGGCGGTTTGACGATGATATTGGCACGATGACGAAACACCGCCTGCTTGCGCAGTGACGGGGGCGACTGCAGGTTTCCCCAAAGCGCGGCCGTTTCGGGCCGGCGTGAGCGGAGAGAGCGATTGCCGGAAAATCTGTTCGACCTCACCGGCAAGGTGGCGCTCGTCACGGGTGCCAATTCGGGGCTGGGTTTCGGCTTCGCGCAAGGGCTGGCGCGCGCGGGCAGCGACGTGGTCCTGTGGGGGCGCCGCGCCGACAAGAACGAGGAGGCCGCCGCAGCGCTGCGCACCTATGGCGTCAAAGTCTTTGCCGACAGCGTCGACGTGGCCAGCGAGCCAGACATCGTGGCCGGCTTCGCGCGGGCGCTGGAGGCGATGGGCCGGATCGATACGGTAGTCGCCAACGCCGGCATCGCCAGCCAGGTCGCCTTCACCGACATGGACGTCGGCACCTACCGCAAGCTCATCGACGTCAACCTGGACGGCGCCGTGTTCACCTTGCGCGAAGGCGCCAGGCACATGAAACAGCGCAGCGAGGCGGGCGATCCCGGCGGGTCGCTGATTATCTGCGGCAGCGGCTCGATCTTCCAGGGCGTGCCGACCATGGCGCACTACGGCATCGCCAAGGGCGCGCTCAATTCGCTCGCGAAGGCGCTTGCGGCCGAACTCGGACCGATCGGGGTACGCTGCAACGTCATCGCGCCGGGCTTCATCGAGACGGAGATGACCTTCGCCGATCCGGCAGTGGGCCGGATGCTGGCCGACATGGTCGCGGCCAAGGCGCCGCTTGGTCGCGCCGGGAAACCCTCGGACCTCGCCGGCGCCGTCGTCTATCTCGCCAGCGACATGTCCTCCTACCACACCGGCGATACGCTGGTCGTGGATGGCGGCAAGATGTTCGCCAACTGACCATCCGGCAGGGTGCATGCGGCCGTCCCGGCCATAGCGTGCGCTGCGCATCGAGGAATTCAGCATGTTTGCACGGCCCAATAGCCAGCACTGCCAGGTCGCCTACGTGACCAACGATCTCGTCGCGGCCATGGCCCTGATGAAGGCCGAATACGATGCCCCCGGCTTTTTCGAACTGACCAATATCCAGCCCGGCGAAGACCCGGCGGGAAGGCCGGTGCTCAAGGTCGCGCTGACGGTCGTGGGCGGGGTCGAGATCGAATTGATCGAGCCGGTCGGCGATACGGCGCCGCTGTTTCGCGACGTCCTGCCCGGTGGCGATGCCCTGGCGATCCGTTTCCACCACGTAGCGACCCGTATCACTGGCCCTGTCGAAAACTGGGAGGCGCATCTCGCCTCGCTCGACCTTGCACGCCATCCCGTCGTGTTCGAGGGCAGCGTCGGCGAGATGCTGCGCTACATCTACACCGACGAGCGCCATACGGTGGGCCATTTCGTCGAGCATGTTTGGATGTCGGACGAACTGCTTGGCCAGATGGCCGCGGTCGTGCCTTCTTATCCCCCCGCCAAGGACCCTAGCTGATGACTGCAGCGCTTTCCCGTCTCAATTTCCGCGACGTGGGCGGCCTGCCATGCGCAGGCGGGCGGACCGTGCGACCGGGCATCCTGTTCCGTTCGGAAGGGCCCGCCAGCTTCCTCGACGAGCATAATGCGGAGCTTGCCGAATTCGGCTTTCGCACGGTCGCCGATCTTCGCTCGTCGATGGAGCGCGACAAGGCGCCGCACTTGTGGTGCGGACCTGAGTGCCGCCTGCTCGACCTCGACATGAACACCGACTTGCGCGCGCAGGGCGAGGACATGTGGCAATCGCTCGGCCGCGATCCGACCGCTCGGCGGGCGACCGAGGTGATGACTCACAACTACGGCCTGATGCCGCAATCGTTCCTGCGCCATCTTGCAGCGATGACCGACGCGTTGCTGGAAGGGGAAACGCCGATGCTGGTGCATTGCACGGCGGGCAAGGACCGCACGGGTGTCGTTGTGGCCCTGTTCCTCGACCTCGTGGGTGTGCCGCGCCCGGTCATCCTCGACGATTATCGCAAGTCCGATGTCTTTGGTGCCAATCTCAAGATGTCGGGCAACCTCAAGCACGATCTTCACGCGACTTTCGGCTTCGTGCCGCCGGACGACATGGTCGCGGTGCTGATCGGCGTGGACGATGGCTTCCTCCAGGGGGCCTTTGACGTGCTCGATCGCCAGTGGGGCGGCATCGAGGGTTATTTCGAGGCGGCCGGCATCGACGCTGCCCGGCGCGAGGAACTGAGGGACCTGCTTGCCACACACTAGGCGCGATATCTGCGCGGGCGCTTCGGCCTTGCTGGTCGGCGCGGTCCTTCCCGTGGATCGCGTTCTTGCCTCGCCCGGCATCAGACAGACAGTGGAGACGGACATGACCGATACCGGCATCTACCAATGGGAAGACCTGCTCGACCAGTTGCGACCGCTGGGCCAGAAGATGCGCGAGCGTATTCCCGAACGTCTGCGCGACGACCCGCAGGTCATGCAGGAATCGCTGCGACTGCTGCTTTCGGGCGTGTTGCGCACCACCAACGACGCCATCATGCATGATCGTAGTCACCCGATCTTCGTGCCCGAACTGAACATCTGCCAGAACATCTTCCAGCCCAACGCCGACACAATCTACAAGGCGGCGCTGATCGAAAAGGGCGGCACGTACCGCATCCGCGGCGATCGCGGCACTACGCGCATGATGATCCTGGCGCAGTTGGGGCCGGACACCTTGCGCACCGGCCAGCACCATCCCGCACAGGACGCCAACGACTTCGACGACCTGAAGATCGCGGCGGACGGCGGTTTCGACGTCATCCTTTCGCCCAGCCGGCCCGAAGGTCATGCCGGCGACTGGTGGGAACTCAAGCCCGAGACCGAGAAGCTGATGCTGCGCATCGTCGGATGCGACTGGGGCATCGAGCGCGAGCCGCGCCTCGGCATCGTCCGGCTTGATGCGGCGCAGGCTTCGAAAGGGCGCCCCACGCTGGCGCAACTCGCCCACAGGTTCGCCGAGATACCCGGCACGGCTGCGGTCTGCGCGCTCGCCTTTCCCGACAAGGTCCAGAAACTGCGCGACGAAGGGTTGATCAACATGTTGAAAGTCGTCGACTTCTCGCAGATGAGCGGGCTGGCGCGGCAATCGTACTACGAAGGCGCCTACGATCTTGCCGAGGATGAAGCGCTCGTCACCGAAGTGCGCATTCCCAAGGAGGTCGATTACTGGTCGCTCATCCTCACCAACGAATTGTACGAGACGACCGACTGGTACCACAACCAATCCAGCCTCAACGCCGCACAAGCGGTGATAGACGGCGATGGGGTGTTCCGCGCGGTCATTTCCGCGCGTGATCCGGGAGTGCATAACTGGCTGGACACCTCCGGCTATCCGCGCGGGGCGGTGCAGGGGCGCTGGTTCAACACCGAGGAGCGGCCGACGCCGACGATCAGGAAAGTGAAGCTGAGCGAGGTGAACGCGCATCTTCCCGCCGATACCGTGCGTGTCACGCCCGAGCAGCGCGCAGAGGCCATTCGCGAACGCACCTTGCGCGCGCACATGCGCGTGATCTGGTGAGGGTGCGGACATGACCGACGATCTGGCAAGGCTGCTCGACTACGAAGCCATACGCATGGTTAAGGCCCGCTACTGCCGCTTTCTCGACACCAAGGACTGGGACGGCTTCATCGGTCTGTTCACGCCCGATGCGGTGATGGACGTTCGCGAAGACACCGGCAATCCACCGATCTCCGGCCATGCGGCGATCCTCGACCAGGTTCGCTTCGCCGTGATCGATGCGCGTTCCGCCCATCAGGTCCATTCCTCGGAAATCGACTTGCGCGAGGACGAGGCGGATGTCGTCACCGCCATGCAGGACCGGGTGGTGTGGTCGCCGGGCAAGTGCCCGATCCCCGGCGGGGCCTCGATCACCGGGTTCGGCCATTATCACGAGCGCTACGTCCGGCAGGACGGGACCTGGAAGATCGCCGCGCTCAAGCTGACCCGGCTCTATGTCGAGGTTCATCCCGCCCCTGTCGCCTGATAGGTTGCGGTGAAGGACGGCGAGGGCAATCCCGACGCGTCGACAAGAGAGGACGAATGTGATGACGCAAGTGCGGCACGTGGCGCAGGAGCCGGGGGCGCGGGCCCTGTTCGACAAGTTCGGCACGTACATCCTGCCCGGCCGGGTCAGCGATCCGCGCCGGGGTATCGAGGAAGCGCAGGAGGCCGAAAGGATCGGCCTGGGCTGCGTCTGGATTTCCGAACGCTATTCGCTCAAGGAGCCGGCGGTGCTGGCCGGCGCCGTGTCGCAGGCCACCTCGAAGATCCGCATCACCGGCACCATGTATGCGACGATGCGGCACCCGCTAGTCACGGCCAGCGTCGCCGACATGATGCAGGCGATGAGCGGCGAGCGGTTCCGCCTGATGTTCGCGCGGGCCGTGCCTGCCTACATGAAGATGCTGGGATCGCCGCCGATCACCATGGAGCGGCTGGCCGATCTGATTTCGATCTGCCGCCGTCTATGGGCGGGGGAGAAGGTCGATTACGATGGCATCCTCGGCAAATTCCCGGCGATCAGCCTGACGGATCGGCACGGCGGCACCCCGCCGCCGATCATCTTCACCGCCATCGGGCCCAAGAGCCTGGAATTCGCGGGCGCACATTGCGACGGTGTGCTGCTGCACCCCTTCGTCTCGGCACAAGGCGTGCGCAACAGCACCAAGATCGTGCGCGATGCGGCCGAGAAGGCTGGGCGTGATCCGATGTCGGTGCGTATCTATCACAACATCATCGTCGCGCCGGACTTGCCCAAGGCGGAGGAAGAGGCCGTCGTGGGCGGCCGGGCTATCACCTATTTCGAACTGCCCGGCTTCGGCGACCTGATCGTCGACATCAATGGTTGGGACAAGACGGTACTGGACGCCATTCGCGCCCATCCCAAGATCGCCGGGCTGAACGGCAAGCCGGCCGACCAGGCCTATACCCGGCAGGAACTGGTCGACGTGAGCAAGCTGCTTCCGCAGCAGTGGCTGGACGAAGGGGCCGCCGTAGGCACCGCGGCGCGCTGCGCGGACCAGTTGATGGATTTCCTCGACGCCGGTGCCGACGAGATCCTGCTCCATGGATCTTCGCCCAAGGACATGGGGCCGCTGACGGCCGAGTTGAAGCACGCTCTGGCCGCGAAGGGGCTCTGACATGGAAGTTCTGACCCCCGACCGCATCACCGTGCAGTTGCAGGACTGGCTGGCCACGCAGAAGCCGGACTGGCGCGACATCGTCGTGAAGCCCTTGAACGTCACGCTGGGTGCCGGTTTTTCGGCCGACATATTCTTCGTCGACGTCGATTACGTCGAAGCCGGCGAAGCGCGGGGCCAGACCCTGGTGGTGCGCCGGCAGCCCACCGATCTTGAGGTCGTGTTCGGCAGCAGCCTGGCGCTTCAAGGCAAGATGATGGCCGCGCTCGATGCGCGTGGCGACCTGCCGGTGCCGCCCTGGATCGGCATGCATCTGGAGTCCGATATCCTGGGCCTGCCGTTCCTGGTGATGGGCAAGGTCGAGGGCGAATGCGCCAAGCAGAAGCCCAACTACAACCTGGAAGGCTGGCTCGTCGAGATGACGCCGGCCCAGCGTGGCCAAACCTTCGCCAACGCCATCGCGGCCTTTGGCAGCATGGCGCGTATCGACTGGCACGATGGCTTCGAGTTCCTCGCCCTGCCGGACCTCGGCAAGCCTGGACTCGACCAGTACGTCGGCGCGCTGGAAGCCTGGCACAAGGCGGCGGGCAAAGGGCGCGCGATGCCGATCGTCGATGCCGCCATGGCCTATGTCCGCGACAATATGCCCGACGATGCCGGCGTCAACGTGCTGTGGGGCGATCCGACCCCGTCGAACGTGATGTTCGCGCCCGATGGCGGCGTCAACGCGCTGATCGATTGGGAACTGGCCGCGCTGGGCCCCGCCGAACTCGATCTGGCGTGGTGGCTTTATTTCGACGACCTGTTCGGCCGCCGCTTCGGCGTGCCCCGGCTCGAAGGCCTGCCGAGCCGGGATGAGACCATTGCCCTGTGGGAAGCGGCCAGCGGGCAGACCGCCAGACACCTCGACTATTACGATATCGTTGCCGCGCTACGCATGGCGCTGGTCGCGGTCGGGGCCTTCGACCGTCAGGTCGGGATCGGCAACATCCCGGCGACGAACAAGTCGCTCAACGACAACTTCATGACGCAGTATCTGGCGGAAAAGCTGGGCCTGCCGCTGCCCGAGTTCGGGCCGGACTTCGTGGCCTTCATGAAGAACCTGACGCCGGTAAAGGAATAGGGCTTCGTTCGATGCCCGCTGCATTCGGGTGATGCGGTGGGCGGGTCGCCCTGACCTTCAAGTGTATGGCGGCTCCGCCGGTTGGGACGGGACCCGGGGGTCCCGTCCAACACCTTGCCGAGCTGACGCGAACCGTCAGAGCTTCTTGAGTTCGGCGTTCGTCAGGCTGGTCGTCAGGCCCTTTTCGCCGGTGCTGAGCGTCTGCACCGGGATCGTGATGAACTTGCCGCGATAGATCACGCGCACCGTGCTGGCAGTGCCGTCGGCCCCCGGCAGGACGCGGTCGATCTTGCCCAGCTTTGTTCCTTCTGCCGAAAAGATCGCCTCGTTGCGGTCTATCACAGGCGCGTCGGCGGCAAAGGCGGGGGCTGATAGGGTGAGGGCGGTGAGAGCGAGCAAAAGCGATTTCATTGGCGGAATCCCCGATAGCAGTTTGACCTTGCTGTTGGCCCAAGCCCCTTTCCAGTTCAAGAAAAAATTGTGCAAATGAGAAGAAATCTGTTCAATATGTTCAATGCGCGAGACAAGACCTTGTCCGTGTTGGGAGAGAACGTAGACATGGCAGTTACAGGCTTTGCCGCCAGGGACCGATGGTTCCTGACCTTGCTGGGCGCGATTTTCATGATCAATTTCGTCGATCGCACGATCATCGCGGTCGTCGGCGAAGCGATCCGGCGCGATCTGCAATTGAGCGATCTGCAGTTGGGAATGATGGGCGGTCTGGCCTTCGCGCTGTTCTACGCGGTGTTGGGAATACCCCTGGCCCGCCTGGCGGAGCGCTTCAATCGCGTGCGCCTGATCGCTGTGGTTACGGTGCTGTGGTCGATCATGACCGCTCTGTGCGGCGCGGCCGGGGGATACGTGCAACTGCTGCTCTGCCGCATGGGCGTGGGCGTGGGCGAAGCCGGTTTCACACCGGCGCTGGTTTCGATGATCTCCGACCGGTTTCCCGTCGGGCGCCGCGCCCTGGTATATTCGCTGATCGCGCTGGGCGCGCCGCTTGGCAGCGCCTTCGCCGCGGTTGCGGGGAGCGCCTTTGCCCAGCATTTCGGCTGGCGCTGGACGATGGCGGCGGTCGGTGTGCCGGGTCTGGTGCTCGCCCTGCTGCTTTATACGACGATACCCGAACCCGAGCGCAACGACGCCGGCGACAAGGCGCTGACCCCACGCTTCACCGAAGTTCTCCGGCGGCTTGGCCGATCGGCATCGTTTCTTCACTTGACGTGCGGCAGCGGCCTTGTCGGGCTGGTCGGCTTCGGGACCAACTTGTTTCTGATCCCTCTGCTGGTGCGGCGTTTCGAATTGCCGCTGTCGCAGGCCGGGCTGATTTTCGCGATGTCGTTCAGCCTCGCCACGATGGTCGGCCAGATCACGGGCGGCAATATCGCCAGCCGCTTGATCGAACGCGATATACGATGGGGGGCATGGGCACCGGCGATTACCGTCGGGATGGCGCTGCCGCTATATCTGCTGGCGCTCTACCAGTCCGACTGGCGCGTCCTGGTCGGTTTCCTGTTCGTCGCCACGGCGCTGCTCTACGCCTTCACGCCTGCAGTGATGACGGTGACGCAAACCCTGGTCGAGCCGCGCATGCGCGCATCGGCGGCGGCGTTGCATGCGTTCGGGCAGACGGTGGCGGGGCTGGGGATCGGTTCGGTCGCCTTGGGTTATCTGAGCGATCGGCTGGCGGACTACCATTTCGCGGGCGACTATGCCGCGCAGTGCCTTGCGGTGCATGGCGCCAGTCCGGCACCCGGTTGCCTGGCCGCGTCGGCGACGGGATTGCAGCAGAGCATGCTGATATCGGCGCTTGTCCTGATCGTCGCGGTGTTCAACTACCTCGTTGCCGCGAAGCATCTGCCGAGCGAGGCAAAAACGGCCTGACCGCAAATTGCCCGAGCGGTCGCGGTGACGCGAGCCGCTCGGGGCAGGAAAATTACGTCAGTCCCACTGCAGTTGCAGGTCGGGCACGTGCAGGATGTTGCCCACGAAATAGGGAACCTGGAAACCGTCCTTGGTCCGGAACTCCGGGACGCGCTTGACGAACTCTTCGACCGCGATCTGCAGTTCGAGCCGCGCGAGGTGCATGCCGAGGCACTTGTGGATGCCGCTGCCCAGCGACATGTGCGGGGCCTTGCGGTCGAACCGGATGTCCTGGGGATCTTCGTAGAACGCCGGATCGCGGCCGACGACCGGCGAGCAGAACGCCACGTATTCGCCGGGCATGATCGTCTGGCCCTGGATTTCGATGACCTTGGTGGCGATACGGAACGCCGTGACCGGCGCGAAGGCGCGCAGGAATTCCTCCACCGCGAGCACGATCTGCGAAGGGTCGGCACGAAGCTCGTTCTGCTTCTCGGGATGCGAGGCCAGGTAGTTGAAGATGTTGCCGAGCAGCGAGGTGACCGTGTCGAGACCGCCGATGTAGAGGTTGAAGCAGTGGCCGAGCACTTCGTCGTCGGTCCAGAGACGGCCGTCGACGTCGAAATCCAGCACTTTGGTGATGTAATCGTCGCGCGGTTCCCTGCGGCGCGCCTCGATTTCCTCAAGCAGGTAGTCCTTGACGCATTTCACCGCGTTGCCGCGTACCTGCCAGTCGTTGGTGTGCAGCAGTTCCTTTTCCCACTTGAGGAACTGGGCCATTCGCTCCTGCGGCAGGCCCAGCAGATCGAGCACGATGAAGATCGGGAACTTCTCGGAGAACTCGACGATGAAATCGCAGTGTCCGCGATCCTTGAAGGTGTCGATCAGGACGGCCGCGCGTTCGCGCACCTGTTCCTTCATCGCGAACATCTTCTGCGGCGAGAAATGCCCGTTGAGCGCCTTGCGGTAAGCGGTGTGGACCGGCGGATCGGCTTCCGTGGGAATCACCAGCCAGTTTTCGCCGATGTTCTGCGCCCACTTGCCCATGCCGTTCTTGGTGAAGTTATCGGGATCGCGCAGCATCGCCTGTACGTCGGCGGCGTTCTTCAGCAGCCAGCCGGGCTGGTCGCCCGGAAAGATGTTGGTGACGTAAGTGATCGGCGGCAAGTCGGCATGCATCGCCGGGATCAGCGTTTCCTGCGGGTTTTCATAGACCACCCGGCGAGAGAACAGCGGCAGCGCCATCGCCAGTTCTGGCGGGACATGATCGGGCAATGGCTGTTGCACAAGTTGGGTCATGACGATCTCCGAAAAATCACTGTGTTGTATTGTCGCGCCGGGACCTCGGCGTTCGTGGACCATGAGGGTCCTCGGGAAAGGAAGATGGCCCGTTTCCTTTCCCGAGGATTTTCGCTCTATTCGTGGACGTGCTTCAGAACTTGAACGTTGCTTCGACACCGTACGTGGCGGGCTGTCCGACGTAGGCCGCGGCGATGCCCAGGGTCCGGTAGAGGTCCGGGAAGCGTCGCAGGAGGTACTTCTTGTCGAAGATGTTGCGGCCGTAGGCGGCGATCTCGATGTTGGAATCGTCGAGCTGCAAGGCGACGCGGCCGTTGAAGATGCCGTAACCGGGCACGCGGCCCAGGGCATTCTCGGTTGCGTAAGCCGCCTTGGTCGCGGCCGAGGCCTGATCGGCGGCCTTCACGGCATCGAAATGCTGCGCACCGACATAGGCGTAAGCGCCGGTGACCGCGAGCGTGGCCGAGCCGACCGGGATTTTCTGCGTCGCGCTGATATTGAGCTGCTTCTTGGGAAGCTGCAGCAGCGGCAGCCCGCTCAGATCGACCACGCATCCGTTGGTCACGCCCGCACTGTTGGTGCAGCCGCTGCCCGCCACCACCTGGATTTCGCTGAAGGTGCCCTTGACGTACTTGCCGTCCTGCAGCGACCCGTTCGCGGTGACCGTCATGCCTTCCCAAGGCACTGCGGTCAGTTCGCCTTCGATACCCCAGAGGCGGACCTTGCCGTTGTTCTGGATGTACTGGGTCACGCCGATGCCTTGAACGAAGCTGTTGACGATGGCCTGGTTGTCCGACTTCCAGGTGTGGAACACCGCCGTATTGAAGCGCACGCGCCGATCGAACAGGTCGACCTTGAGGCCCGCTTCGACGTCCTTGACCTTCTCAGGCGCGAAGGCGGGCAGACCGCCGGCACGAAGGTTCCAGCCACCCGCCTTGGCCGCACCACGCGTGGCGGCGTAAAGGAACAGATGGTCGCTCGCCTGCCAGTCGACGCCGAAGTTCCACGAGGGATAGCTGAACTTGGCGTTCTGGTCCTGGTTGCAGGTCGTCGCCGTCACCGGGACGGTCGGCGTTACCGTGCAGTTGATCCCGGTCGGGGTGCCGGCCACGGCTACGTTGTAGGGTAGGCCCAGCACCTGCGCGTTGTGAAGGACGCTGTCGCGCGTGTCCCAGGTGTAGCGGAAACCGCCCACGGCGCGCAGGTTGGACGTAAGTTCGTAATAGGCCTGCGCGAACAGGCCGAGCGTCTTGTTGGTGACATCGGCGTTACTGTCGCGGATCAGCCCGCCGAAGATCTGCGAGCGGCTGAATTCATAACCGCTTTCCTTGCCGCCATACGCGCCCGCGATGAAGTTGAGGCTGTCGGTGATGTCGCCCGAAATCTGCAGTTCCTGCGAGATATAGTACGAACCCGAACCCGCATAGGTGCCCAGCAACGGGACCGCGGTGCCGTCGGTGTCGCTCAGGCCGTAGTTCATCGAATGACGATAGCCCGTGATCGACTTCAGGTTGAGGCCGCCCAGTTCCACGTTGAGAGTTCCGGAAAAGCCGTAGACTTCCAGCTTGTTGAACGGCTGGACGCCGTAAAGCGCCTGAACGTCGGCCGGAAGCGCGCTGATGCCGGCGTTGGTCGCGGTGCCGGTGGCGGTGTTTTCCCACCAGTGATCCTTGCTGAGCAGACCGGCGGTGAGGCCCGGCTGGAAAGCCGCGGGCACGATGGCCGGATTGAACGCCCAGAGCGCGATCTGCTGGCCGTGGTTCGACTGGCGGTTCCAGTCGCCGGTCAGCGTCAGGTCCCAGCCGTTGCCTTCGTACTTGATCTTGCCGCGCAGGAACTTGCTTGAATTGTCGGCGAAATCGCGGTCGGTATTGGGATTGTTGCCGTAGCCGTCGCGCTCGTTGATTGCCCCGCTGACGCGCATCGCCAGCCCTTCCGCGAGCGGGATGTTGAAGCTCGCCTGGACACCGAGATTGTTATAGTTGCCGTATTCGACCTTGAACTTGCCGCTGAGTTCGTCGGTGGGGTCGTTGGTGATGATGTTGATGGCGCCGCCGGTGGTGTTGCGTCCGAACAGCGTGCCCTGGGGACCGCGCAGAACTTCGAGGCGCTGGATGTCCTGGATGTCGGTCATGCCGGTCGAAGGGCGCGGAATATAGATGCCGTCGACATAAGTCGCCACGGCGGGGTCGTTCGCCAGGATCGGTTGCAGGTTGCCCTGGCCGCGAATGGCCACGAACACGATGCCGTCGCCGCCCGCCGAGCCGCGTCCGATCACCAGGCCCGGAGCCGTCGCTTGAAGATCGACGACGTTTTCGACTTTCGCCGTCGTCAGCGCTTCCGAGTTCAGCGCCGTCACCGCGATCGGCGTCGTCTGAAGGCTTTCCTCGGTCCGGCGTGCCGTGACGATGATGTCCTGGATCTCGTTGGTCGTTCTTGTCGAAGTGTCCTGTGCCCACGCCGGCTGCCCAAGGGCAGTAACCATGGCGCCGATCGCGATTCTCCCGAGAATGTCCGCTTTATTCATTTATGCCTCCCAACGGTTTTTATTTCCGCTCCGTCGTTGTGCGGCGCGGTGATGCCGTGGGGACCTATCCAAAGGATGGCGGCCGCCAAAGATATCGAACCTGAATTGACCCGACAGCGACAGGTTTTGGCCGTCGATCGATACTTCCACCCGGCAAGGGCCTGTGCTGCATCCCCAATGCCCATCGGGCATTTTCAAACAGGGCCTCAGTGCACCTGTTGCGGCAGGCAGCGATAGTCCTTGGGCGTCTGCCCTGTCGCGGCGCGAAAGGCGGCGGAAAATGCGGAGGTGCTGGAAAAGCCGCAGCGCCAGCTCACTTCCTTGACGCGCACGTCACTGCCGCGCAGCAAATCCTTCGCAAGGCCGATTCGGCTGCGCGCCACGAATTCGCCCAGACTTACGCCGGTGTCGTTCTTGAACACGCGCGCGACGTGGCGCACGCTCATGTTGCAGTTGAGCGCGATGTCGGCAATGCCCAGCGGCGCCGAGAGATTCTCCATGACGTAGTCGACGATCTGGCGCACCTGCCGCGCATTGCGCGTGCCCGATCGGTCGGTGTCCCGCGCGCCAAGATGGCGGTACAGTTCGACGGCCATGCTCATGAGCATGGACTGGATCATCGTGGCGCTTGCGAAGCCGGGCGCGCGCAATTCCGTCGCCAGCGCTTCGAACAGGCGGCGCATCGCAGCATTCTGCAAATTCACGCAGGGGTCGAGGCCCAGCAGCGGGCGTTCGCCATCGAACAGCGTGTCGAGAAACTGATCGCCCAAAGCCACGCAAACCAGATGGCGTTCCTGCAATGCGGGCTCGCCGATATATTCGCGATGGGGGGGCATGTAGAGAATATCGCCCGCCGGCATGCACCGATTATGCGCCCCCAACCTGATGAGGCTGCGCCGTGGCTGGCTGTCGAGCGAGTAGTCGAGGTAGTGCTTTTGCGGGCTGAAGATTCCGCGGGACGGCAGGACCCAGTTGAAATGACGCACGTCCACGGTAGCGTCCTGCACGGTCGCCATCGCCTCGATACAAAAGTCCTTCACGCCGAACCTTCCCTGTCCGGTCCAATCGCTCTCCGGTCGAAACATTGCCTCTCCGCCTGTCCCGTTTCTCGTCGGCCATTCGATAGGCAGGTCGTCTCCCGGTCTTCTATCCGCCGATAGGTGCCGGGCGATCTGTTCTCGCCAAACGCTGGCCGCCGGTGAGCATAGCGCAGGACCGACGAAAACCGCCAGAAAAGTTGCGCGATCAATCGGGCACAATCGGAGAGGCATACCATGCAAACACAACCGACGTCGCGGCGGCACGCCCGATGAGCACGGCGACGCAGGTGAGCAGGTATCCCTGGTATGTTCTGGGCGTCTTGACGCTGGCCCAGACCTGCCATGGGATCGATCGCGCGATCATCGGTCTGGTGCTGGCACCGCTGGGCCGTGAATTCGCTCTTTCCGACACTCAGCTCGGCATCCTGGCGGGATTTGCCTACGGCATATTCTTCGCCCTGGCGGCCTTGCCCTTCGGTATTGCGGTGGACAAGTTCAATCGGCGCAACCTGATGACGGCGGCGCTGACGTTGTGGAGCGGAGCGACCGCGCTGTGCGGCCTGGCCACCGGCTTCTGGACCCTGCTGGCCGGCAGGGCCTGCGTGGGCGTGGCGGAAGCCGGAGGATCGCCGACGGGCATGTCGCTGCTCAGCGACTACTTCGGGGAAGACCGCCGCGCGACCGCGATCGGCATATGGTATCTGAGTTCCGGGATCGGCCTGGCCATCGCCTTCATACTGGGGGGCATGATCGTGCAGGAGGCGGGCTGGCGATGGGCGTTCGTCGCGGCCGGCATTCCCGGGCTGGTGCTGGCGCCGCTGCTCCTGTTCACCGTCCGCGAGCCGCGACGCGGCGCACACGACGCCGTGGTGGTGGCCGAGGCCGGCCAGCCGCTCGGCCTCTTGCAGCGCATCGGGCTGCTGGCGGGGCGGCCCGGGTTGCTGCTGTGCATTTGCGCGATCGTGCTCATCGCCGCCGGAATCTACGGGATGAGCACCTGGCTCACCACGTTCCTGATCCGCGTCCACGGCATCCCGATCGCGCGGGCAGGCATGTTCATCGCGATCGCCTATGGCGGACTCGGTTCGCTGGGCGGGTTCCTGGCAGGATGGGTCATCGATATCGTCAACCGTCGCCGAGGTGGGTTCGCGCCGGCGCGCACCACGCTGTTCGGCGCCACCATACCTTTGCTGACGGCGGCGACCGGCATCGGGACCGTCCTCGTCCGGGATCTCGATTCGATGCTGGCGCTGCTGATGGTGTGCGGTTTTCTGAGCGCTTCGTACAATGGCCCGATCTACGCGGTGATCGTGACGATCGCCGGGCCGCGCCTGCGCGGTCTTGCCGTTTCGCTGGTGCAGTTGGGCGCGAACCTCATCGGCGTCGGGGCCGGCACGTATCTGATCGGCGCGATCAGCGACTACGTCGGCGGCACCGAGGGTGTGGCCTGGGGGATCGGCACGGCGATGCTCTTCACGTTCGCGGGAGGCGTGCTGTTGCTGCTGGCATCGCGATCGATCCGGCGGGCCAGCGGGCGATAGGCGATCGAAAAAGCGGCCCGATCGTTTCGGATCGGGCCGCCGTTTTTACCTTCAAGTCTATACGCGCTTACTTCGCGGCGGCGCGTTCCTTGCGGCGTGCCTTGGCCGCCTCGATACCGCGGAACACGGCGGTGGTGTTCCCGGCTCCGGCGTAGAACAGGACGAAGTGGGGAATGAAATCCAGCTCCTCGTCGGTGAACTCGCCGTTGATGAGGGCGCCGTTCATCTGGATCTCGACGAGGTCGGGCCGGCCGAGCATCGCGGTCGCACCCAGCACGAGCAGGCGCTTTTCACGCATCGAGAAGACGTCGCTCGCCCACAGGTTGGCGAACTGGTTGCCGACGATTTCCTGATTGAACGCGGAATCGCGGTAAGGCAGCGTCATTTCCGACGAGCCGGGGCCGTAGACCGCGTCGAACGTCTTGAGGCCCTTGTTCCACTGTGCGTCGTCGATGCTCATGCTTTCTCTCCCATCACGTCGGCGAGGCCGACGACGGCGTGATCCGTCTTGCGGGTCAGTTCGACCAGCGGCACGGTTATGCCGTAGCTGCGGGCCAGGTCGATCGCCGCATCCAGGTCCTTGACCATCAGCCCGCGGGTATATTCGCGAATGGCGGCTTCCTGCGCGCTGGACTCCGGATCGTCGCGCACGGCGAGCATCAGCGGGCCGCCGACGCTGTCCGAACTGGCATCGATGACTTCGCTCAACTGGCGAATGTCGACGCCGGCGTTGCGGCACAGGATCGATGCCTCGTATCCGGCACGCAGTCCGCCGAATACGATGACGTTACGCGCGATCTTCGCCGCCATCCCTGCGCCGGGACCGCCCATATGCGCGACAAGCTTGGCGAAGCCGTCCAGCACGGGGCGAACTTTCGCGACCGCGCCGTCGGTCCCGCCGACAAGGCATACCAGGCCGTTTTCGCGGGACTTGGGCCCGCCGGTCACGCCGCAGTCGATCAGGTCGACGCCCGCCGCGTCCGTCAGCGCCCGGATCGCATCGAGGTCCTCGATCGAGACGGTGGCGACCAGCACGACGCTCAAGCCGGGACGCGCCTGCGACAGGACGCCGTCGGGCCCCGTCAGCACGTCCACCGTCTGCTTCGCGTTGACGACCGCGATGATGACGACATCGGCCTGCCGCGCCAGTTCGGCCGGCGTCGCCACGACGGCGGGAACGCCTTCAAGCGTCGCCGCTGCATCCGGGCGAATGTCGTACACCGCTGCCAGTTGGCCGGTCCGCGCGAGGCAGATGGCGACACCCGCTCCGATCTGGCCGAGCCCTATAACGCCTGCTTTCCCCATTCTTGATCCTTTCCACTGTAGGTATGGTTTTTGTGCAATGCCGGATCGTGACACGCCGCCTTCGCGGGCGTCATCCTGTTATCCGTGATTGGCCGGATGCCGACACGATTGCGCGGCATCGCGACACTTTCGGCGGTCCATGCCGTAGGTTCCGCGCGGTGCCGCGAGGGTATTCCTGGCAAGACTCGTCAATTCTCGTTCCAGCAGATCGGCAACGTAATGGCGCAGCGCGCCGTGATCCGTTCCGGGATGGAGTTCGCAGTGCGCCATCATGGCCCAGGCCGTTGAAATGATGAAGTCGGCCAGCCTGAAGCGCTGCTCCGGCAGCGCCAGCGGGGCGAGGCAATGGAGCGCTGAATCGAGGCTGCGGCGCAACCGTGCGTCCTGGGCGAGGTTGATCGCCGCGATCTTGGGATTGCGGCCGACTTCGGCCAGAAGCTCCGACATCAGCCGGCGGTTCTCGGCCGACGGTGTATCGGTTGCGATCCGGGTGATCCAGGCGCGGATGGCGGTGAAATCGCGCCGCTCGACGGCAGCCTGCAGTTTGGCCTCTTCAAGCCACGCGATCAGGTTCGCTTCGCAGATGGCGGCGACGATTTCCTCCTTGTTCGCGAAGTCCCGATAGATCTGGCCTACTGCGATCCCCGACGCCTGGGCGATCTGCGCCATGCCGGCCTGGTGGAACCCTTTCTCGACGAAAATCCGGCGAGCGGTGTCCAGAAGGTGCTGGCGGCGCACCGCGTATCGTGCGGTGCGGGGCCGATCGGGGGCGTTCACATCCGGCATTTTTTCCACGTTGCGGTTCCTGGCGAGATCGTGGCGATGAAGATCACGCGGAACATGGACGCGCACCTGTCCGAATGCGGGGCCTTGGAAAAATAGCCGACGGGCCGGGCGGCAAGATGAAGTGCCTTCCTTTCGGCAGGTCCGATCCCCGGCGCGCGGCACTTATGGGGCCACCAAGCGGCGGATCAACGTCGCAACTGGGGAGAGCCGGATATGCGTAGAACTGCTTGCCTGCGGGCGCTGATCGCCTCGACAACGATGCCGCTGGCAGCCATGCCCGCGATCGCGTCCGCGCAGGACGCCAATCCTCGGCAGGACACGGCCGCTGCTGCATCGCAGGACATCGTGGTGACGGCGCGCCGCGTCGCGGAGAACATCCAGTCGACCCCGGTATCGGTCACCGCGTTCAGCGCCGATACCCTGCGCCAGGCCACGATCCATGACACCCAGGACCTGCTCGTCAAGACGCCCGGCGTGTTCCTCGCCGGCTCGGGCGGGCGGGAAAACACGAACTTCTCCATTCGCGGCCAGGCCAAGGCGCTGGCGGGCAACAGCGCCGCCGCGGTCATCAGCTATTTCGCCGAAGTGCCGTCTCCTACCACCGGATCGAGCATTCCCACGTACGACCTGGGTTCGGTCCAGGTCCTGAAAGGTCCGCAAGGAACGCTGTTCGGCCGCAATACGACGGGCGGCGCCATCCTCTATTACCCGACGGCGCCTGACTATTCGGTCGGCGGCTACCTCCAGGGTACCTACGGAAACTACGACAGTCGCCTGCTGGAAGGGGCGCTCAACATGCCCATCGTGGATGGAAAACTGGCCCTGCGCCTCGCTGGCCAGTACCAGAAGCGTGACGGGTGGACCCGCAACATCGGTATCGGCAGGGATGCCGACGATTTGAATTCCCGCGCCTTGCGGGGCTCGCTCCTGTTCGAGCCGACCGACTGGATTTCCAACACCACCATCGTCGATTTCTATCGCAATCGCTCCACCGGCGGTGGTTCGGTCCTCATCAACGTATTGCCGGGGCCCAATGCGCTTTCGGCCACCGGGACCTTGTCGGCGGCGCTGGCGCAACTGGCCCTGCAGCGGCAGCGGGGCCCGCGAG
Organism: Novosphingobium resinovorum; assembly: GCF_001742225.1. NCBI lineage: Bacteria > Pseudomonadati > Pseudomonadota > Alphaproteobacteria > Sphingomonadales > Sphingomonadaceae > Novosphingobium > Novosphingobium resinovorum. The sequence goes on from NZ_CP017077.1 coordinate 377,239, forward strand.
TCATCAATTCCGACGTCGACGCCTTCGAGCGGGTCAATCGCTTCGGCATCACCAACCGCACGGAAATCCACCTCGGCGACGATACCGAGTTCGTAAGCATCTTCGGCTATCGTCATACCAAGGTCGACTATTACTCCAGCGTGGATGGCTTGCCGACGCTGATATCGGACGGCACCGGCGCCATTCCGGCGGGCCTGCCGGTCACGGTCGTGGGTGGCCGGCAAACCTCGGATGTGGAGCAGTACACCCAGGAAGTGCAGCTTCGCGGCAAGCTGTTCGACCAGAAGCTCGACTGGATCGTGGGCGGGTTCTACCTCGCCAGCGACCCGTCCGGCCCGAGCGGCACCTATATTCCGACGTTCATTCTGCCGGGCATGACCGATGCGCCGTTCAACTACAATTTCTACTCGGAACGCAGCAAGGCGCTGTTCGCCAACATCGGCTACGATCTGGGTTCGGCGGTCGAAGGCCTGCGCTTCAATGCCGGTTTCCGCTACACCTGGGACGACATCACCGCGTGCATCGGCAGCGGCACCTCCTCCCAGCCGCAGGCGACGCGGGCGGACTGCCGCAACGGTTCGCCGCTGATCCGCAACGCCAGCAACAACAAGACCTCGTCCAAGGCCCCGACCTGGACGATCGGGCTGGACTGGCAGGCAACCAGCGATCTGTTCTTCTACGCCGTGACCCGGCGCGGCTATCGCTCGGGCGGCATCAACGGTCCGACGCTGGCGGGCCGGCTGACGCAGTTCCAGTCCTTCGCGCCTGAAAAGGTGACGGACGTGGAACTGGGCGTCCGCTCGGATTTCGACGTCGGCGGCGTCGCCATCCGGCTCAACGCATCGCCGTTCATCGGTTGGTACAGCGGCGTGCAGGTGCCGATTTCCGGCCTGAATACCCAGGCTACCTGCAGCCTCACCGCGCCGGGTGGTACCGACGCACCGCGCTCGCCCGATGGCGACTGCACCACCAGCAACGATCCCGCGGGCGGTACCCTGCTGGTCAACGCGGGCAAGACGCGTGTCGCCGGCGTGGACCTTTCGGGCCGGATCGCACCGACGCATACGCTGTCGCTGGACCTTGGCGCGACGCTGCTCGATCCCAAGTCCCGCGCGTTGACGGTGCCGGCGGCGCTGCTGCCGTACCTGCGGATCGCCGAGGTGCCGTTCAACCTCGTCGCCAAGACCACCGTGACGATCGGCGGGCGCTGGGAACTGCCGTTGCCGGCGCACGTGGGACAAGGAAGCCTCGCGGTCGACTACTACCATTCCAGCAAGGTGCGCTCCTCGGACAACGTGCTGCCCGCCTACGATCTCGTCAATGCCCGCCTCGACATCCGGCAGGTGGGCGGGACCGGGCTGGATGCCGGCGTCTTCGTGCGGAACATCTTCGACAAGAACTACCTTGCGTCCAGCAATGTCGGCTCCGCCCAGCTCGGTATCATGAGCGGCTTCTACGGCGCGCCGCGCACGTACGGGATCGAGCTGCGCTATCATTTCGGAAACTGAACGCGATCGCCCCTGCTGCGTGAACGGCGGCGTAAAGGAAGGAAAAGGCATGGCCCGGCTCGAGGACAAGGTCTGCATCATCACCGGCAGCGGGAGCGGTATCGGCCGGGCCAGCGCGCTGATGTTCGCGCGCGAAGGGGCGAGGGTGATCGTCGCCGACATTCGCGGCGAGACCGCCGAAGCGACCGCGCACGCGGTCTGCGAGGCAGGCGGCACGGCGCTGGCGATGACCGTGGACGTCGCGCGGGAGCCAGACCTGGAAACGATGATCGCGCGGACGGTGGCGGAGTTCGGACGGATCGACGTGCTGTTCAACAACGCGCTCTACGTGAACAAGGAGCACGCGCTGCGCGACATGGATTTCCTGTCGTTCGACCCGGACATCTTCCTTGCGAACTTGCGCGTGAACGTGCTGGGTGCGGTCCTTGCGAGCAAGCTGGCGATCCCTCACATGCTGGAGCGTGGCGGCGGCTCTATCATCTCCACCTCGTCCGGCAGTTCGATGGGCGGGGACATCACCGCCTATAGCTATGGTTCGTCGAAGGCCGCCTTGAACTGGTTCGTCCAGGCGATCGCCGCGACTTATGGCAAGCGCGGGATCCGCAGCAACGCGATCCTTCCGGGCCCCACCCAGACGCCCGCCAAGCTGGACTGGTCGACGCCGGAAATGGACCGCCTGTTCCTCGAGGTGCTCAACACTCCCTTCATCGGCGAGCCCGAGGACATCGCCGCCATGGCGCTGTTCCTGGCCTCGGACGAATCTCGCTACGTCAACGGGATGCTCTACCCCGTCGACGGGGGGCAGAGCTGCACCGTGCCGTTCATCGGCGTCACCCGGGCCCTGATGCGCAACTGAACGCGCAACCGTTACCGCGAAAGGACAGATCATGGGAATCGAGATCGAGGACAAGGTCCGCGAGTTCTGCGCGGCGTGGGGCGATGGCAGCGATACAAGCCGGCCGGACGTCGACAGGATCCTGGCGATGATGGCGCAGGACGCCGAATGGCAATTGTGGGTGCCGGGTGGCCCGATCGTGAAGGGGCAGGCCGCGCTGCGCGCGGAAATCGAGCGCCAGATGGGCTTCGCGACCAACAACAAGTGCAACGAAGTCAACATCGTGTCGAACGAGCGAATGGTGATGCAGGAGCGCTCCGACACCGCGATCATCATGGGCAGGCCTTGCCCTCACCAGATGGTCGCGATCTACGAATTCGACGACGACGGACTGATCGTGCGCTGGCGCGAGTATCTCGACATGGCCGATCTCACCCGCAAGATGGGCATCGACGAGGCCGCCGCGGGTGGCAGCGAGATCCCCGAACAGGCCGCCACGGGTGCCTCGGCATGACCGCGCCCACGGCCCTTAATGTCTACGACGATGCGGCGGTGGCGCGGATCACCGCCTTCGTCGAGCGCGAAACCGGCGGCAAGGTCGTCGGGCTCGAGCGTCTGGTGCGGTGGCGGCCTTCGTGGTTCGTCGACGTGGAGAGCGCCGGTGCGGTGCGCCGCTTCCACTTGCGCGGCGATCGCGGCGGCGACGTCTCCATCTTTCCCGATCTCAAGCGCGAGGCGGACATCATCGCGCTGCTGCACGGGCAAGGGCTGCCGGTGCCGGAGGTCCACGCCTATCTGGCCGATCCGCCCTGCATCCTCATGGAAGCGATCGCGGGCACGCGCGATTTTTCGGGATTGGACGCCGCCACGAAAAGTGCGATCGGCCGGGTCTACATGCGGGCGGTCGCCGGGATGCACCGTCTGCCGGTGGAGCCGTTCGTCGAAGCGGGCGTGCATTTGCCCGAAAGCGCCGAAGGCGTCGCGCTGGTCGGGCTGGATGCCTACATGGACCACTACGTGCGCACCAAGAGCCGGCCCGAGCCGCTGATCGAGTTCGTGATCGTTTGGATGCGGCGGAACGTCCCGCGCCATCGCGGCGGGCGCGCCGGGTTCATCCAGTTCGATTCCGGTCAGTACTTGGTCGATGATGGGGCGATGACCAAGCTCTACGACTTCGAATTCTCGATGATCGGCGATCCTTTGTTCGACATCGCCACGATGGGCATGCGCAACAGCTACGAGCCGCTTGGCGCGCCTTTGCCCGAGCTTGTGCGCTATTACGAAGAGGCAACCGGCGAGCCGCTCGATCACGCGGCGGTCGTCTTCTACGTGCTGCAGTTCTCGGTGCTGGGCACGATGCAGTTCACCGGGACCGTGGGCGAGCCGGTTCCCGGCGATCCGCATTCGGTCTATCTGATGTTCGACCTGTCGCTGCGGCGGTCGATCCTGCTGGCGCTGTCGGCGCTGATGGCCGCGCCCTTGCCGGAACTGCCGCCGCTGGGGCGGGATGCCGGCGACAACGGCCCCCTGCTGGCCAAGCTCGCCGACACGCTGGCCACGCTGCCGGTCGAAACCGAAGCGGCGCGGGCGCACAAGGTGCAGGTTGCCGAACTCGTCGAATGGGTGCGCCGGGCGGACAGCCACGGCGCCGATGTGATCGCGCGCAACCTCGCCGACGTATCGGCATTCCTCAAGCGCCCGTTCGGCACCTGGGGGGAAGCCAGCGCCGCGCTGGAGGCTCACATCAAGGTCGCGGGCCCGGCCGAGGACGCGGCGATCTTCACCTTGCTCGCAGCCCTGGAGGGGCGCCGCCTGCAAGTGTTCGGGCCGACCGCGCTAGGCGTAGCGGCGATGCACGTCGTATTGCCGGATACGCGCGGTTAGGCCGGCTTAGAAGCGGCAACGTCGGTTCTGCAAATTACCGTCGCGCGGGTCGTTCGGCGGCACGTTCGAGTGAAGGCACGCTCAAGTCCAGCCCCAGAGGCGGGTTCCCACCACACGGACCAGCGGCCAAAGAGGCGGGCATGGCCCGTCCAGCCCCGACGCCGCGTAGGCTGATCGAATGGGACCTCGACCTCAGCGGAGTGAGGTTCGAGCGCTGTTCGATGCCCGGCGTGCGGGTCGAGCGCGCGTTGCTGATCGGTGCAATGTTCCACGGCTGCCGGGGGTCGCAGCGCCTCGTTCGCGGGGGATGACCTGACCGACACGGCGATCGACGGGGGATTTCAACAACGCCTCGTTCCGCAATGCGCGGTTCGAACGCTGCAAGCTGACCGGCGCCGATCTAGGGCGCGGACTCATTACGCGTTGCACCACAGCCTCACGCAGATGAGCTTGATGGCCGCGAGATAGTTGGCAGCGTCCTTGTCGTATCGCGTGGCGATGCCCCGGAACTGCTTGATCCGATTAAAGAAGCGCTCGACGAGATTACGCTGGCGGTAGAGCCATGACGAGAAGTCGAAGCGCTGCTTACGGTTGGAGCGGTTGGGAATGTTGGCCCAGATGTTTCGGGCCGCCGCTATCACATGTTCATTCTGCCCATGTCGGGCAGATGGTAGAGTTTCACTACCGTTGGCATCCATATTACGGCGGCCGTTTTCGGTATGAAGGCCGCGAGGATCGGGCCAGTGGTGCGATTGTCCGGGTAGAGATCAGGCCGGGCGAGATCATTCAGGTTTCGGAGTGGATGCTGGATAGGGCGTTTTGCGCTGGTATGGCGATGGGCGAACCGCGGATTGCGGTGACTGGCCTCGTGGAGCTTCATAGACTGCTTACCGATCGCGGTTTCAGGCAGACTTCGTCGGATGGTCTCACCCCCATCCAGGAGGCGCCCTGTGAAGGCATTACCACCACCCTCGACGTTACCGATGCTGGCCCGTCAGTTGAGCATGCCGCTCGATATGCCGCAGATTCGGGGCCTGACCGACGCGGAACGCAGCACGGTTGTCGCCAAGTTGGCGACCCTCCTGATGGCGGCGGCCGGCGTCGCGGCGAAGGAGCCGAGCGATGACGGGCAATAATCTCATTCCGGCCACGGTGCTTAATCGCAAAGCTGTCGTCTACGTTCGGCAGTCCACCTCGGGCCAGGTCCAGAACAACCTGGAGAGCCAGCGGCGTCAATATGAACTTGTCGATGTTGCGCGCCGCTGGGGGTTCCGTGATGTCGAAGTGATCGACGATGACCTCGGCCGTACCGCCAGTGGCGCTGCCGACCGCCCTGGTTTCGAACGACTGGTGAGCGGCCTGTGCACAGGTATGGTCGGCGCGGTGCTGTGCCTGGATGCATCGCGCCTTTCCCGTAATGGTCGAGACTGGCATCACCTCCTGGAACTGTGCGGCCTGGTGGAAGCGCGCGTGATCGATCTCGATGGCGTGTATGATCCTTGTCGACCGAATGATCGCTTGTTGTTGGGCATGAAGGGCAGCATCAGCGAGTTTGAGCTCGGCATTTTGCGAACGCGCATGCTCGACGCGGCGCGCGCTAAAGCACGACGGGGGGAACTGCGCCTCAGTGTTCCGATCGGCTATATCTGGCACCGCGATTATGGTCTGGGGCTTGATCCTGACCTTCGGGTGCAGGAGGCTATCCGCCTTATCTTTTCGCGCTTCCGCGAGCTTGGTAGCGCCCGCCAGGTGCTGATTTCGCTCACCACGGACAATTTCCATTTCCCCCGTCCTTCTGACGGGCGCAAAAGAGTGTCCTTCGATTGGGTGCCGCTTCGCTATCGGAGCGTCATTTCGATCCTGAAGAACCCGTTCTACGCTGGGGCATACGCCTATGGCAAAAGTGAGAAGCGGACAGAGATTGTCGATGGCAGGGCTCGCAAAAGCTACGGCCACGGCAAGCCTTTTGGAACGTGGGAAGTGCTGCTCCGGGATCATCATGAAGGCTACATTGATTGGAGCGAGTTTGAGAGGAACCAGAGCCTTATTGCCGTTAATACCTTTGCAAAGAAGGGCGGCATCAAATCTGGTCGTGGCGGCCAGGCTTTGCTTGCTGGTCTGCTCACCTGTGGCCGATGTGGAAGGCGGTTGTCTGTTTCCTATAGAGGGCGGCCAAGCCATCCCTATTATCAATGCAAAAGTATCAACCAAATGCTGGCCAAACCCCGATGCATGACTTTTGGCGCGTCTCGGATCGACCCTGCTATTGGCAAAGAAATATTGAGCGCCGTAACGCCAATGGCAATCGAGGCCGCAATGGAAGCTGACCGGGCGCATCGGGATAATCTGGAAGAGCGACATCGCATGATGGAGCTGGACTTGCAGCAAGCGCGATACGAGGCGTCTCTTGCTGAGCGCCGCTATGCCGCTTGCGACCCTGACAACCGCCTGATCGCTGCTCAACTTGAGAAGAGTTGGGAATCCGCGCTCAGGCGCGTGGAAACCTGTGAAGCTGCTTTGACGCAGGCAAGACAAATCGACGCAGGCATCCCAATCCCCGATTTCGCCGGCATTGCCACTGACTTGGAGGCTGCTTGGAGCGCACCAAACGTCGATACGCGGTGTCGCCAGCAACTCCTGCGCACTCTCGTGACTGATATCGTTGCCGATGTTGACGAAGAGCAACGTGAAGTCATTTTGACGATCCACTGGAAAGGTGGTCAACACTCTCAGCTGCGTATTCGCAAACCGAACCCTGGCGAACATGGCCAGAAAACGCCGGATGCTGCCCTCGCTGTAATGCGGTCCATGGCCACCCGATGGTCCGACGCCGACATTGCCGCTACTCTGAACCGGATGGGAATGCAGACCGGGCAAGGAAAAACGTGGACCGCACGCCGTGTCGGTGCACTGCGCACGGTCCATAAAATCCACGGATACCGATCTGCTGAGAAGAATGGGGAGTGGCTCACACTGACCGAAGCCGCGAAAAAGCTTGGGGTTACGGCCCATCGCGTCCGTCGACTGATCAAGGAGGGCGTGCTCCCTACCGAACAAGTTGTACCGGATGCGCCGCACCAAATCCGAGCCGCAGACCTGGAAAAGGACGAGGTGATCCAGTTTCCGCGTTACAGAGGCCCGTGTCGCATTAAAATGGAAAACCAAAAGTCCCTGTTTCCGGACGTTTGAAGAGGAGGTGCATAATGAACCAGTCGTTGCCGCCTCGCGAATGGTGGTGCTGTCATAGCCCTTGTCGCCGAGCAGGGTAGCGCCCTCGGGGATGGTCTCTATCAGCGCTTCAGCTTCGCACGCATCATGGACCTGCCCACCCGTCAGTCGCAGGCCGACAGGACGTCCATCAGCGTCGACAAAAGCGTGGAGTTTGGTCGTAAGGCCGCCCCGGGAACGTCCCATGCCATGATCGCTGCATTCCCCTTTTTGCCCGTCGCACCGTGCTGGTGGACGCGCATGCAAGTAGAATCGATCATCACCAACTCGCCGTTGAAACCGGCGGAAACCGCCGCCAACAATCGGTCCCACACTCCGGCCTTTCGTCAGCGGATGAACCGGTTGTAGCAGGTCGTCGATGGACCATAGCGCTCCGGGACCTCTGCCCACGGCGCACCAGAACGGAAACGCCAGAGTATCCCGTTCAGCACCCGGCGGTCATCGACGCGTGGCACTCCACGCGGCTTGTTGGGCAGCAACGGCTCGATGATGAGCCATTCCTTGTCCGTCAGTTCATACCGCCGCCGCGTCATAAGCCCTCCGTTTCCGAAGGCCGCCTGAATCACGCCAAGGCCGACAACTCAACCCGATTTATGAGTTTGCACCCTAATCAATGCTGGCACGATGGGCCTCGATTTCGAGGAAGTGCTGTTCTCCTACGCCAAGCTGCCGGGCGTCTCGTTCCGTTAGGCAGTGCTCAAGCGTGTGGACTGGCCGAGGCGGACTTGCGCGGCGCGGATCTCTGCGGGATCGAGATGATGGACGCGCGGCTGTTTCGCGGCGCCCTGATCTCGCGCGATCAGGCGGCGGATCCGCTGGCGCAGATGAGGCTCAAGGTGCTGTGAGCGCGATCAATCCGCACGCGCGCAACTTGTCGCGGCTCTCGGTCTCGAGCACGATCGCGCTACGCGAGCGGCGCTTGGGCGTCGTCTTGTTCGAGCGGCGGCGTGGCGGCATCGCGCTGACTCACGAGTGCGAAGTGCTGCGGCGCCGGGCCGAGGCGCTCTCCACCCTGCTGGCCGACGCCGCCAGCGAGGTCGAGCGTGCCCGCCACGACATCCTTGGCCTCTTGCGCCTGTTCGCAGGACTACGGAGATTATTCCCTATTAACAATATGTTAAGTTCCGCAATAAGGTAAACAAAAAAACTATATACAGATAAATTAAATGCTATTAGTTTTTTGTCGAAATGAGGGATGCCGGAACGGCGGACCGACACGATAGAAGCCTGACATCACTGATTGGGCTGGAGAGAGGACCCCGAATGCTGAGAGACACCGCTTTGTCGTTCGTTTCGCGCCGCTCGATGTTGGTAGGCGGATCTACAATGTTGCTGGCTGGTACGGGGGCGGGTCGCTTGTTCGTGGATGATGCAATGGCGACCGTCGCCAAGCAGACACCGGCGCCGGGGAAAGTCGACCAGAGCGTGCTGTTCCAGATGGTGTCCCAACCCATCAAGCTTTCCGACGAAGGTGCGAACACCCGCGGCCGGGAGCAGATGGAGACGTTCAACGACAGCGGCTTCATGATCCGCGCACGCGCGGAGACCGGTGAAGACATTCAGCTTTGGACATTCCTGTACCAACAGCGTTCCAGCGAAGTCATCATCAACGGCGATCTGTGCCAGACCTGCCTGATTGTCAGCGATTTTCCGGCCGACGAGCAGTCGACGATGCACGATACACCGTTCCTCAACAAGGGGCAGAGCGTCGAGGACTACTACAAGCCGGGCGACCTCAAGATCACCGAAACGCCCTCGAAGGTGACATGGTCCCTGGGCGGGCGCGAGATCATTGCCACCAAGGACCTCTGGGAAATCAAGGGGACGCACAACGGCGTTCGGACCGACCTGCGGGCCAGGCCGCTCGGGCCGGGCTTCTTCCACGTGGGCACCTTCGAGAAGCTGGGCAAGCAGGGCGCTGCCGGATACCAGGCGCACATGGCCATTGAGGGCGAGATCGAGGCGAAGGGCAAAGTCTACAAGATCACCGGGTACGCCGTCCACGAACGTATCTACATCGCCTTCCCGACCATTCCCCCGCGCCTTGAAAAGAACCGGGGAGGCGGCTCCAACTGGCTGCACTGCTTCGGCCCGGAATTCAGCTTCTACATCCTGAATGCGTCGGTCGGCGGCCATGCCACGGCGATGGTCCAGGCCGGGGGCAAGCAGTATCTCGCCGGGGGCGATGCCAACATCCGCACCACGCCCACGGAATACTGGATCGACCCGAAAAGCGCCCAACGCGTGCCGTGCAAATGGGACATCTGGATCAAGACGTCCGACGGGAGCGAGATGAAGGCGACCGCGGTGGCCAATGGCCGCAGCTATTACTACTGGCTCCGCCGCGGTGGCCTGCTGACCGTGCACCAGTTCAAGGGGGACAGCGAGGCGACGTTCACGATGGCGGACGGCAAAGTGCTGCGTTCGAAGCAGTTCTTCCACAACGAATTCATGCGCACGTACTACGAGCAGGTCACCGGAGACTGACGCCCTGCGTCACCGTCGGCCGCTCAGCAAGGCTGCGGCGATAACATAGAAAAAATGGGGGAAGAGACGATGAATATCCGTGCAGTGCTGGCCTGCGGTGCAGGATTGATGAGTTTGGTCGCAGTGCCCTTCCAGGCGCGGGCCCAGGAGGAAGCACAGGGCGTTGTGCAGGAGGATGCCGATGCGCCCCAGCACCACGCCCCGGCGGCCGGCGCGGGCGACATCATCGTTACCGCGCGCCGCGTCGCGGAGAAGCTTCAGGACATTCCGTTGGCGGTGACCGCCCTGAGCGGCGAGGCGCTGGCGGCGCAGGGTGTGCGGCAGCTCACCGATCTCAGCGCGACGGTGCCCAACCTCAACATCGTGGGCGCCAACGCCGATGCCCAGACGCTGTTGGTGACGATCCGCGGCCAGAACGCGGCGAATTCGATCCTGACGACCGACAACTCGGTGGGTCTGTACATCGATGGCGTGAACGTGCCGCGGACTTATGGCCTGCGTGCCGGGCTGGTGGACATGCAGCGTGTCGAAGTGCTGCGCGGGCCCCAAGGCACGCTCTATGGGCGCAACACCACGGGCGGCGCGATCAGCTTCATCACCAAGGACCCGAACGACGAACTGGGCGGACAGGTCCAGGCCACGCTGGGGAACTACGATCTGCGCGGCGTCACCGGCATTCTCAACCTGCCGGTGACGGACGGGGTCGGCGTCCGCTTCGTCGCGGTCCGGTCGAAGCGTGATGGCTTCGGCAGGTCTCCGATCACCGACAGGCAGCTGATGAGCGATGATTCGACGTACCTGCGCGGCAAGCTCAAGGTCGACAAGGGTGATTTCACGGTATCGATCACCGGGGACTACCAGCGCAACAATGCCGGCGGCCTGATGTCCAAGTTGACGGGCCTCACGGCATCGCCGACGTCTTCGATTATCCGGGAAGCGGCGGCCGAAACCTTTGGGACTTCGACGCCGGATGCGGCGCAGCTTGCGGCGGCACGCACCATTCTGGAATCCTACATCAAGCGCGGGCCGTTTCGGACCAGCTACGGATACGGGAACAGCATCTTCGGCGCCAACTCGTCGGGAGTGGACCGCCGGCCGGCATCGCGCAGCGAAACCTGGAGCGCGGCGCTCAACGTGGACTACAACCTGTCCGACTCTCTTACCTTGCGGTCGATCACCGGGTATCGCAACGTCAAGAAGTTCTCGACCAACGATTACGATGGAACGCCGTTCATCGTGAACAGTTCGCAGCTATCCACCAAGGACGACTTCTTCAGCGAGGAGTTCCAGCTACTTGGAGAGGTGGGCAGCCTGAATTACGTGGCCGGGCTGTTCTACAGCTACGAAGACGGGACCGAGAAGCAGGAAGCCACCAGCCTGTACTACCTCAACAATCGTTCCCTCACCGTCTTCGACGGCGACATCACCTCGAAAAGCTATGCCGTCTTCGGGCAGGCGAACTGGAATTTCGCGCCCGGCTTCTCGCTGACGGTGGGTGCACGGTACACCAAGGAGGTGCGTGAGTTCCTGAACCGCAACCGGCTCATCTCCGGGGCCGGGGTGGTCACGTATCTGCCTCCGGCCCTCAACGCCGACGGGACCCCGGGCAAGTTCTACGAGAACACCTTCAAGAAGCCCACCTGGCTGGCGTCGCTGGACTACAAGATTTCGGACGATGTCCTGGTCTATGGCAAGATCACGAGGGGCTTTCGCGGAGGCGGGCAGCAGCAGCGTTCGACCACGCTCATCAATGCAGTACCCTTCGGACCCGAAATCATCACCGAATACGAGATCGGCCTGAAGTCGCAGTTCTTCGATCGCAGGCTGACGCTGAACCTGGCGGGCTTCTACGACGACTACACCGATATCCAGCGTACGCTGCTGTTCGCGACCGACTTCGGGACCGGGACGCTGCTGACCAATGCCAGCAAGGCGCGGCTGATGGGCTTCGAAGGCGAGGCGACCTTGCGGGTCACCGACGAACTGACCCTGCGGGCCAGCGTCGGGACGTTCGATCCCAAGTACAAGGACTATGTCGACGCCGCCAACGTCGATCACTCGAACGAGCCGTGGCCGGCGCCGACGACGAACTACCAGCTTGGCGCGGATTTCCGTAAGCCCGTCGGGATCGGAGAGTTCGCGGCAAACGTGAACTGGAGCTGGCAGAGCGATTTCAACACTTATCCCAGCGCGGCGCTGGCCGACCAGGTCACGCAGAAGGGATATGGCCTGCTGAGCGGAAAGCTTGGGCTCAGCATCGATGCCTGGAATGCCGACATCTCGGTGTTCGGCCGCAACCTGCTGGCCAAGAAGTACTACAATGCCGGCGTGAGCCTGGAGGCGCTCGGCTTCAACACACTTGCCGCGGGCGATCCGCGCACGTTCGGTGTGCTGTTCATCAAGCGGTTCGGCGGCGAATAGCCGCCGTCCCGCGCCGGGTGGCGGCAGGCCGCGCCCGGGACTTGTCTGGACGAGGAGGTCGGATATGCCGCAACTCACGCTGGCAGGGAAAGTAGCGCTCGTTACCGGAGGGTCGCGCGGCATCGGCGCGGCGATCGTGCGCCGTCTTGCGAGCGAGGGCGCCCATGTTGCGTTCAGCTATGCAAGTTCGCCCGGGGCGGCCGAGCAGGTCGAGCGTGCCTGCATCGAGGCCGGAGGGACAGCCAAGGCGTTTCGGGCCGACCAAGGGGACGCCGCGCAAGCGGAGACCTTCGCGCGCGTCGCCGGGGATCATTTCGGGGGCGTCGACATCCTGGTCAATTCGGCGGGGATCTATGCACCCGGAAGCTTCGACGAGCCGGATTTCGACCTAGCCGCGTTCGACCGCATGATGCTGGTCAACGTCCAGGGCGTCGTGCGGACCGTTCTGGGCGTCGCGCCGATGCTGCGCGACGGAGGCAGGATCATAACCGTGGGGACCAGCGGCGTGCACATGGGGCGTTTCGTCGGCTCGGCGGGCTATGTCGGCGCAAAATCGGCACTCACCGGGTTCACGCGCGGCTGGGCGCGCGATTTCGGGCCGCGCGGCATCACCGCCAACATCATCCAGCCCGGCCCCATCGACACCGACATGAATCCCGAGGGCACTCGCTTCTCGGCCAGGCTGATTCGCACCACCTGCCTCGAACGCTATGGCAAGGTCGAGGAAGTAGCAGGGGTGGTGTCGTTCCTGGCGGGCCCGGACGCGGGGTACGTCACCGGCGTTTCGCTGCTGGTGGATGGCGGGCAATGCGCATGATGCGGCGGCCTCGACGGAACGAGGGCCGCTTCAGGGCCGGATGATCCAACCGCCGTCTACGTGCAGGACCTGGCCTTGTATCCAGCTTCCGGCGTCGCTGCACAGCAACAGGAGGGGGCCTACGAGGTCCTCCGGCTGGCCATCGACCCGCATCGCCACCGTGCGTTCCAGCATCTGGCGAATCGGCGATTCCTGCGGCGTCAGCTTCTTGCCGGCATCGCTGTTGGTGATCCCCGGTGCGATGGCGTTGACGTTGATGTTGCGGGGCCCCAGTTCGTAGGCGAGCGCGGTCGTCAGGCCGACCAGCGCCAGCTTGCTGATGCCGTACAGCCCCATCGGCGGGAAAGCACCGCCCGAGACTTGGTTGACGATCTTGCCGCCACCACGCTCCACCATCATCGGCACGACCGCCTGGCAACAGTTCAGGGCACCCGTCAGGTTCACCTGCAGGACCTTGTTCCAGTCTTCGAGCGGGCAGTCCATCAGGGGGCGCCGCGTGATTTCAGCCATCATCGCCGCGTTGTTCACCAGGATGTCGACGCCGCCCCAGGCACTGCGCGCGACTTCGGCCATCGCGCCGACGGAATCGGGATCCGCGATGTCCACGCGTACCGCCCCGGCCTCGCCGCCGCGCGATGCGATCTCGTCGACGACCGCTTGGGCGCCTTCCAAGTTGAGGTCCGCCACCAGCACGCGTGCGCCCGCCGCGGCGAGGGCCAGGGCGTAGGCGCGACCGATGGAGTTGCCGCGCCCGCCGGCGCCTGTGACGATCGCGACCTTGTCGGCCAGGGTTTTGGCCACGCTCATGCGACTACGACCGTCTTGTAGCGTAGGAACTCGTCCAGGCCGGCGCGCCCGCCTTCCTTCCCGTACCCGCTCAGGCCCAGTCCTCCGAAGGGCATGTAGGGTGCGGTCTGCGGTGCCCCATTGACGTAGACCCCGCCGGCTTTGAGGCGTTCGGCGATGCGGTGGACGCGGGCGATGTCGTTCGACTGGATATAGGCGGCCAGTCCGTAGGGGGTACTGTTGGCGAGTTCGACGCCGTGGTCGTCGTCGTCGAACGGCATGCAGATGACGACCGGGCCGAAGATCTCGGTCTGCGCGATCTCGCTGTCGGGATCGACGTCGACGATGATGGTCGGTTCGATGAAATTGCCGCCGACCAGGTCGCCGCCGCAACGCTTTCCGCCCAGGACGATCCGCCCGCTGTTATCTTCGCGGACCCGGTCGATCATCGCGATCACCCGGTCGCAGGCCTGGGCGCTGACCAGCGGACCGACTTTCACGTCCTCGTCGAACGGGTCGCCCACCTTGTAGCCCCTGGTGATCTCGATCAGCCGTTCGATCACCTGATCGTAGATGCTGCGATGGATAATCAGGCGGGTCGGCAAGGCGCAGCCCTGGCCGGCGAGGATCGCGAACGTCCAGGCGGCGGCGCGTTGGCACACGGCGTCGATGTCGACATCGGGATAGACGAGGCTGGCGGACTTTCCGCCAAGTTCGAGGACGGCGGGCTTGAGCTGCTCGGCGCAGGCCACCAGGATCTTCTTCGCGGCGACCGGCCCGCCCGTAAAGCTGATCTTCTCCACCCGGGGATCGCGGACCAGGGCCTCGCCGGCCTCGATGCCGCCGGGGAGGATCGACAGCACCCCGTCGGGAATGCCGGCATCCTTGGCCAGGCGTGCGAAGAGGTCGGGCGCGAACGGCGTGTTCTCTGCGGGCTTCACCACCACGCAGTTTCCTGCCGCGAGGGCCGGGGCCACTTTCATTCCGAGCGAGATGAGCGGCCCGTTCCAGGTGATGATGATACCCACGATGCCGATCGGTTCGGGGCTGGAGTAGCTCAGGTGGCCGCGCGTGTGGTGGGTGGAAATCAGCTGGCCATCGATCTTGTCGGCCCATCCGGCATAAGTCGCGAACCAGTCCCCCGCGCGCTGGGCCATGCGGCGCCCATGCGCGAGCGGAGTGCCGCCATCCCTGGCAGCGAGCCGGGCGAATTCCTCGACATGGTCCCAGATCAACTGGGCGAACCGCAGAAGGATCTGTCGCCGTTCGTCCGGGTTCGTGAAGCGCCAGGCCTCGGCTGCCTGCGCGGCGCGGTCCACGGCCTTGCGGACCTCGACCGCGCCGGCCAGCGGAATGGTGCCCTGGGGCGCGCCGCTGACCGGGTCGTGATGGACGAACGTTCCGGCGCTGCCCTCGGACAGCGCATCGTGACCGATGCGAATACTGGCGGAAAGCGGACTGGAATCGAGCATGGGACGAGCCTCGGACAACGGAAAAGGCGAAGGGAGGATGGATGCCTCGGGGCCGGGCTACATGCCCCCGAACCGGAAGCGGACCTGCACGCCCACCGTGCGGGGGTCGCCGGCGGCCAGCGTGTTGAAGCCCAGGCCTTCGAGGCTGACGCCGGCGTTGTAGTATTTCTTGCCGAGGATGTTCCGCCCGAAGATCGATATGTCGGCGTTCCAGTCGTCGAGAGCCAATGCGATCCTGCCGTTGAGCAGTCCGTAAGCCTTCTGGGTCACCTGGTCGGTCTTTACCGCGCTGGGATAAGTATTGAAGGCGCTCTGCCAGCTCCAGTTCGCATCGAGGGTGAGGTCGCCTACCCCGGTGGGCAACACGTAGTTCGCTCCGAGCTGATAGTTCGTCGTCGGAGCCGGCCAGTCCTCATCGGAGTGGTCGACGCCGTTGTCGTCGACATAGCCCTTGTATTTGGCATCGAAGGTGCCGATGCTCGCGCGGAGCGTGAATTCCGGCGTAACCTTGAATGTCGCCTCTCCCTCGAAGCCGAGGATGCGCGCCTTGCTGGCATTGGTCAGCGCGGTTGCGGCGCCATAGGGCGTGACGATGAACAGCACGCGCTGGACGTCGGTGTAGTTGTCGTAGAACCCGGCCAGGTTGAGCGTGAGGCGTCGGTCTAACAGTTCCGACTTCAGGCCGAGCTCATACTCGGTGATGACTTCCGGGTCGAACGAGGTTGCCGCCGCCAGCGAGGTCGCGCGCTGCTGCTGGCCGCCCCCGCGGAAGCCCCGCGCGGACTTGGCATAGACCATGACGTCGTCGCTGATCTTGTAGTCGAGCGAGGCGAGCCAGGTGAACTTCTTGTAGCTTTCCTCGTACTTCCTGCCCGGCGTCCCGTCGTCGTTGAGCGCCGGAGGCACATAAGTGATGGTTCCGGCCGCATTGACCACCCGGTTGCGGTTGACCAGTTCACGCACTTCTTTGGTGTATCGCCCGCCAAGGGTGAGCGAGAAGCCGGGCGCGAACTTCCAGTTGGCCTGTCCGAAAGCGGCGTAGCTCTTCGAGGTCACGTCACCGTCGAACACGGTACGCGAACGGCTGATGTAGTAGGTGGAGTTCGATTGCTGGACTTCGGTGCCGTCCTCGTAGCTGTAGAACAGGCCGCCGACGTAGTTGAACTGGCTATCTCCGCCAAGGACCTGAAGTTCCTGGCTGTAGAAGTCGTCCTTCGTCTCCAACTGTGCGCTGTTGATGATGAAGGGCGTGCCGTCGAAGTCGGTGGTGGTGAACTTCTCGACATTGCGGTAGCCGCTGATCGACCGGATGGCGAGATCGTCGGAAAGATCGAATTTCAGGTCGAGCGACGCGCTCCAGGTCTTGCTCGTCGATGCCGGCGACCAGTCCACGCCGCCCGCGTTCTTTGCGAAGATGCTGCTACCGTAGCTGTAGCTGTCGTGGAACGGCGCGCGCTTGACGTAGGACTGCAGGATGTTGCGCGCGGCCGCCAACTGGTCCGCGGTAGGCGACGTGGTGCCGTAGACTTCGGCCGCGACTTCGCGGATGGCAGGCGAGGTGGCCGCGTCGGTGATACCAGTGAGCTTGGAGATCAGGCCTCCGGCGTTGTTCTTCTGATAGTCCACCGTCGCCGCAGCCGTCAGCGGGCCGCCGGTATCGGCCTTGATCTTGGCGCGCAGATACGTGCTGTCGTCGCTCATCAGGTCGTCGCCGGTATTGGCGGACTTGCCGTAGCCGTCGTGCTGGCTGCGCACCGCTACGAAGCGGGCGCCCACGCCATCGGTGATCGGGACGTTGAGGATGCCGGTCAGGCCCCACAGGTTGTAGTTGCCGCCGGTCGCCTGGATCGAGGCCCCGAGCTTGTCGTCCGGGTCCTTGGTGATGAAGCTGATCGCGCCGCCGGTCGTGTTGCGGCCGTAAAGCGTACCCTGGGGCCCGCGCAGCACTTCGACCCGGGCGATGTCGACCAGGCCGGCACGCAGGCCATAGGTGCGCGGGACGTTGACGCCATCGATGTACATGCCCACCGAGTTGTCGGTCGTGAGGATGGAGTTGGCGGCGTTCTGGCCGCGGATCGTCACCAGCAGCGTCTGGGCATCGGCGTTGGCGCCCACGATGCTGAGGTTCGGAACCGTGGCGCTGAGGTCGGTGATCTGGCGGACGCCCTGTTGTTCCAGCGCAGCCCCCGACACCGCCGAAATCGCGATGGGCACGTCTTGCAGCCGTTCCTCTACCCGCCGTGCCGTCACGATGATGTCGTTGTCGGTCGCAGGCGCGGCCTGCTGCTGGTCTTCGGCATCAGCCGCCTGCGAGGCAAGCGGCCATGCGAGCACGATCAAGCTTGCATGGCACAGCAGCATCTTCGCCTTGGTAAGCACACCTTCTCTCCCCTCTCCAACGCCCGCGCGATCTGCGTCGGCAGGCGGCATATCGCAAACAGTTCATTCCTGACGCGCGGCCATCAGGCGGAATATGGAAATTGGACCCGGCCCATCCGCTGTCCGGCGATGGTGGGGGATCAATGATACCGATTGGGATCATAACAGCGATATCAGGGCGCGCAACAAAAACTTTATAGCATTCTTTTATTGTTGCTCATTGAGTTGGCGTCGATATATGATACCAATCGGTGTCATTATAGCCGACTTGTGGTTAAGCCCAAGCGCCGGAAAAGAGGAGTGGGAAATGCGTGCTGGCTACGACTTGTTCGACATGGGAATCAGCCGTCGGGCAACGCTGGGCGGCGGTGGAATGCTGCTGGCCGGGGCGATGCTGCCCGGGGTGGGCGCGCTGGCGCGGGAAAGCGCCGACAAGGCACCGGACGCGGCCAAGTCGTCCGCCGTGCTGTTCCAGATGATCTCCGCACCGCTGACGCTTGCCTACGAGGGCGCGTTCACCCGGGGGCGCGAACAGTTCGAGCTGTTCAACGACACGGGCTTCCTCGTTCGCGCCACGGCCGAGACCGGCGAAGACGTGCAGCTCTGGGTGTTCTTCTACCAGCAGCGCGGGAAGGAAATGGTGATCGATGGCGATCTGACCCAGACCGCGCTGGTCGTCACCGACTTTTCAGGCCCGGACTCCGAGAAAATGCACGACACGCCCTTCATCAACAAGGGGCAGAGCGTGGAGGACTATTTCGCCCCCGGAACCATGAAGATCGTCGAAACACCGACCAGCGTCACCTGGTCGATCGGCGGGCGTGAAATGCACACCGATGGGAAGACCTGGAGAGTGACGGGCGAGCATGCAGGCGTGAAAACCGATCTGCGCTTCACGCCCCGCGGCCCGGGCTTCTTCCATGTCGGTCGGTTCGAGGACCTGGGCACCCGGCCGGGAGCCGCCGGATACCAGGCGCACATGAATGCCGAAGGGCTGATCGAATTCCGGGGCAGGGTATTGAAGGTCAAGGGTTACGCGGTCCACGAGCGCATCATCCTCTCGTTCCCGACCCTGCCGCCCCGCCTCGCCAAGAATCGCGGTGCCGGATCCAACTGGATGCACAGCTTCGGCGACGAGTTCAGCTTCTACATCCTGAATGCAGCCG
This sequence comes from Novosphingobium resinovorum, assembly GCF_001742225.1. Lineage (NCBI taxonomy): Bacteria > Pseudomonadati > Pseudomonadota > Alphaproteobacteria > Sphingomonadales > Sphingomonadaceae > Novosphingobium > Novosphingobium resinovorum. The sequence continues at coordinate 396,222 of NZ_CP017077.1, forward strand.
AAGGCGGGCATGCGACCGGGATGATAAACATGAAAAGCGGGGAGCAGTACCGTGCCGTCGGCATGGAGAACATCATCGTCGAACCGACCGACGTCTGGGTCGATCCGCTCACCCTCCAGCAACTGCCGCGGCAATGGCGTATCACCATGAAGACCCCGCAGGGCGATCTGCATGCGACCATGTCGGCCAATGGCAGGGGATATTACTACTGGATGCGCGAGGGGGGGCTGATGATCGTCAACCAGTTCGCCGGCGTTTCGGACGCATCGTTCACGCCGAAGGACGGCAAGGCGATCGTTTCGCGGCAGCTGGCGCACAACGAGTTCATGCGCACGTTCTACGAACAGCACGCATGACGGAACCGAGGGGAGCTCACGGTGGGGTGATGGCGCCGTTCAGTAGCAAGGCGACGGCGCTGCGCACCCAGTCCTCGCATTTCTCGGGGGGCCAGGGCGCGCCGATCAGGGCGGCGCGCTGTGGATCGAAAAGGATCATGACCGTCGCAAGCCGCGCGTTACGATCGATATCGTCCATTCGCAGGCGCCCGCGCGCCACTTCGTCGCGCAGGATTTCCGCAAGCTGGGCCTCGCTGCTCTTGGACCGCACCGTGCCGGCAAGTTCGGCAAGGTGCGGGAACCGCCAGCCGTCCGTGATGAGCAACCGGAACAGGCCCATGATCTCCGGGCGCAGCGCCAAGCGGACCAGGCTGTTCCCGAACGTGATGAGTCGCTCCGTCGGGCTTACGTCAGGGCCCGGGTCTTCGAGCGTCACGCGTGCGCCCGTCAGCAGGCTCTCGATCACTTCGACGAGCAGTGCGTCCTTGTCACCCAGCTTGAGATAGATGGTTCGCTTGGTGACCCCCGCCGCCACCGCGATCTGGTTGAGGCTGGTGGCCTCGAACCCCTGTGCGAGCATGAGCTGCTTCGCGGTTTCGACGATCCGGTGCGGAAGCTGGTCCGCGTCGTCTTTCGTGGGCCGGCCAAGCTTGGAACCTTCGGCTTTCGGGTGTTGCGTGCGAACCATTTGGCGGCGGGAATAGCAGGACCAAGTCAGTGTTGTCACGCGCGTCCTGCGAGGTTCTGGAACTGCCGATCGGGGAGCGTGTATTGTCGGCCGTTTTGTCATCGCCCTCATCTTTCCCCTGCCACGGCCTGGATCGGCCCTTGTATGGAGATTTTCAATCGTGACTGCCCGAAAGATACCCCTGTGGCTGCTGGGGCTCATCACGCTGAGCGGATCGCTCGGCATGCACGTCTTCGTGCCCGCGCTGCCGCTGGCAGGCATGGAGCTGGGAGCGGACCCCCGCCTGATGCAGTGGACGATCGTGGCCTACATCCTCGGCATGGCGCTGGGTCAGCCGTTCTACGGGCCGATCGCGGATCGCTGGGGACGCCGGCCGGTGCTGCTGGCCGGTCTCGCCACGTTCGTCGTCGGCGGCGCGGCGGCGGGGCTGGCGACGGGCGCGCATGGTCTCATCGCGTCCCGCTTCGTGCAGGCGCTGGGCGGATCGGCGGGGCTGGTGCTGGGCCGCGCGATCGTGCGCGATTCGGCGATGGCGGGCGAGGCGGCGAGCAAGCTGGCGCTGATGAACCTGAGCATGACGATCGGCCCCGGCCTAGCGCCGCTGGTGGGCGGGGCGATCGCCACACTGCTGGGCTGGCGGGCGATCTTCGCGGTGCTGACCGTGGTGGGCCTCGCCAACCTGGCCTGCGTCTACGCGCTGCTGCCCGAGACCCGCGCGGTGCGGGCCGACAAGGGGCCTTCGGTGCTGCGCGGATACGGGCATTTGCTGCGCTCGCCGGCCTATCTGTACTACACCATCGGCGGGGGCTGCGCGACCTCGTCGCTCTACGCCTTCATCAGCGCGGCGCCGCTGATTTTCGTGCATCAACTGCACAAGGACCCCGCAAATCTGGGGTTCTACCTCACCACTATCGCGTTAGGGCTTTCGGCCGGGGCGCTCACCGCGAACCGGATTTCGCGGCGGGTGGCGGTGCATCGGCTGCTCGGCTGGGCCACGCTGGTGAGCCTGCTGGGGGCGGGGACGTTCCTCGCCTCGGTGCTGGCGGGGCAGCTTGGAGTGGCGGTGACGCTGGCCTCGATCGCGGTCTTCACCTTCGGGGCGGGGTTGGCGAGTCCCTCGGCATTGGCGGAAGCCTTGGGGGTGGACCCGGCGCTGGCGGGTTCGGCTTCGGGCCTTTACGGTGGGTTGCAGATGGCGAGTGGGTCGGTTTTCGCGGCTTTGTCAGGGGTCGGGGGCAATCCGGCGCTGGCGGCGGCGCTGGTGCTGGTGGGGGCGGTGCTGGCGAGCCAGTGGTGTTTCTGGCGCGCCGACCGGCTTCAGGCGAGGGCTCCGGCGCTGGCCTGAAGGTCGATGATCGCCTTGCATTCCTCGAGCAGGCGGGGGACCAGGCTTTCGAATATCGCGCCGACTTCCTTGCTTTCGAGGCCGATAGCGGCCCTCGCCACCTTGTACTCGACAATGCAGGCCAGTTTGAACTGGGCTAGGGTCATGTAGTAGTCGAGACCTCCCGTATCGCGTCCAGTGCGTTCGGAGTAGCGGCGGGCGACGGCCTGGCGGGTGGGCATGCCGGCGGGGTCGAAGTAGGCGGAAACCGGGCGTCTGAGCGGATCGCGCTCGTCGTGGAGACTGTAGACCAGCAGGCCGAGGTCGAGCAGCGGATCGCCGATCGTGCACAGTTCCCAGTCCAGAATCGCCGCCAGACGGGTGGGCAGGCCATGCCCGAACAGGCAGTTGGGTGCACCTATGTCGCCATGAACGATACCTGGGAGTGACATGGGCGGCCGGTTGGCGTCCAGCCACGCCGAGACTTCCTCCAGCCAGGGCAGATCGCGCGCCGTCCACCCCGGATACTCCCTGGGATAGCTGGCGAGCTGCGAGCGCCAGCGTCCGACCTGCCGTTCGAGGAACCCTTCGGGCCGCCCGAAATCCTCCAGCCCCGCCGCCCGCCAGTCGACGCTGGCGAGCGCGGCGATCGCGTCGGCCATCGCGAACATCACCTCGCCCCGGTGCGGTGCGCGGTCGAACGGGGGCGGATAGTCGCAGCCGGTGGCGGTGAGTTGCCCGGCCCAGCCTTCGACTTTGGCGGTGATCGTGAACGGCGCGCCGATCACGCCTGCATCCTCGCACACCGCGTAGAGGTGGGGGTGGGGCACGGCGGTCCCCGCCAGCGCGCCGAGCAGCCGCGCCTCGCGCAGCATCGAGCGGGCGCTGCCCGGCGGCGCGTCGAGCGGAGTGCGACGCAGGATCGCCAGGGGACCGCCGCGATCGACTCCGATCGTCGCATTGCTGGTGCCGCCGTGCAGGAACGCGAGCTCCAGCGGCCCCGATCCCAGTTCGGGTACATGCGCATCGAGCCACTGGGCCAGGCGCGCGCGGTCGACCAGGGAATCGAGGTCCATCTTCTGGCGCATCATGCTCATACCGCAACTACTTCCCAAATTGACAATATGTTGTCGTTTAGCTAGGGAGGCCCCAGCAAGGCAAGGCAAAGAGGATGCGCGCATGATCTCGTTCGACGTCGAGCCGAAATATCAGGAGCAACTGGACTGGGCCCGCGCCTTCGTGCGCGAGGAGGTCGAGCCGATCGACTTCCTGTTCCACCAGGACCAGGTCTACAATCCCGCCAACCAGAGCCTGCGCGCGATCCTGGCGCCCTTGCGCGAACAGGTGCGCGCCAGGGGGCTATGGGCCTGCCACTTGCCCAAGAGCCTGGGCGGTGACGGCTACGGCCAAGTCAAGCTGGCGCTGCTCAACGAGATCCTGGGCTACAGCTTCGCCGCCCCCACCGTGTTCGGCACCGCCGCGCCCGATACCGGCAATGCCGAGATTATCGCGCACTTTGGCACCGATGAGCAGAAGCGTACCTACCTTCAGCCGCTGCTCGATGGCGACATCGTGAGCTGCTATTCGATGACCGAGCCAGGCGGCGGCGCCGACCCGCGCGTATTCACCACCCGGGCGATCCGGCAGGACGACGGCACCTGGAAGCTCTCCGGCCGCAAGTGGTACTCCTCGAACGCGCGCTGGGCCTCGTTCCTGATCGTCTTCGCGGTGACCGACCCCGACGTCCCCGTCCACCAGGGCGCCTCGCTGTTCCTCGTCCCGCGTGAGCGCGAGGGGGTGCGGATCATCCGCAATGTCGGCACCGTGGGCGACCTTCCGGGCACGGGCTCGGAAGGCTATATCCACTATGACGACGTCGTCGTCACCGATGCCGATCTGCTCGGCGCCCCGGGCGATGCCTTCAAGATCGCCCAGTTCCGCCTCGGCGGCGGGCGGGTCCACCATGCGATGCGCAGTGTGGCGCAGGCACAGAAGGCGCTCGACCTGCTGTGCCGCCGCGCGCTGGGGCGCTACACGCAAGGCAGTCTGCTGTCGGAAAAGCAGATGGTGCAGGACGTGATCGCCGAATGCTGGATGGACATCCAGCAGTTCCGCCTCTTCGTGCTCCACACCGCCTGGAAGATCGACAAGGAGCAGAACTACAAGTCGGTGCGCGAGCATATCTCCGCCGCCAAGACGCTCGGCGCGCGGGTGGTGGTCAACACCGTCAGCAAGGCGATGCACCTGCACGGCTCGCTCGGCCTGTCGAACGAGCTGCCCTTCGGCGAGATGCTGATGCGCGGCTTCGTGATGGGCATGGCCGATGGCCCGGACGAGGCGCACAAGGTCGCGGTTGCCAAGCAGGTGCTGCGCCAATATCAGCCGGACGAGGCCGAGTTCACCGCGATGCATCAGGTGACGCAGGTAGGAAACGCCATGGACAAGTTCGCGACCGAGCTGGCGCTGCCGGGCGAAAAGAGCCCCTGGATCGATTACGTCCGCGAATTGCAGGAACAGGGATTGTACGGGCATTGAGGACGCGCGCCGACTACCATGACGCCCACTCGCCGCAGGGCGCGCGCTTCGTCGACTTGCTCGACGAGGTGATGCGCCTCAACGGCCGGATGCTGGCGGCGATGCGGCGCTCGACGCGGGTGACGGGGCTCAGCCCCGCCGAATCGATCCTGCTGTCGACCGTGGTGTGCTCGCCCAGCCCGCCCACGGTGCCGCGCGTGGGCCGCGCGCTGGGGCAGACGCGCCAGGGCGTGCAGCGCACCGCCGACCGCCTCGTCGAGCTGGGGCTGATCGAATGGTTGCCCAACCCCGACCATGCCCGCGCGCACTGCATGGGGCCGACGGCGGAAGGCCGCGAACTCTACGACCGCGACAACGCCGAAAGCGCGCAGTGGGCCGACCGCACCGTGGCGGGCATGGACCCGGCCGCGCTCGACCTGACGCTGGAAACGCTGCGCGAATTGCGCCGCCGGCTCGAGGAGGCGGAGCGCGATGCTGGACCCTGATTACCTGCGCGCGCTCGACATGGGCGAGGCGCGCACCGTGATCGCCGGGCGCGACGCGATGCTCTATGCGCTGTCGATCGGCCTCGGCGCCGATCCCATCGATCCGTTCGACTTGTGCTACACTTACGAACGCGACCTTGCGGTGTTCCCGACGATGGCGCTGGTGGTGATGGGCGCACCGCACTGGCTGGACGATCCGCGCACCGGCATCTCGTGGAATCACGTCGTCCACGGCGCCGAACATCTGGTGGTCCACCGCGAGTTGCCGCTGGACCGCCCGATCACCGCGCGCCTGCATGTGGCCGAGATCTTCGACCGCGACGACAAGGGCGCGCTGCTGGTGCTCGAACGCCGGCTGAGCGACGCGGACGGAGCGCCGCTGGCGACCATCCGCCAGCAGGTCCTGTGCCGCGCCGACGGCGGCTTCGGCGGGCAGCGCGGCAGCGTGGCGCGGCGCCCGGTGCCGGAGCGGGCGCCCGACCGCGTGCTGGACGTGGCGCTCCCAGGCTCTGCGGCATTGCTTTACCGGCTGAACCAGGACCGCAATCCGCTGCACGTCGATCCCGCCTATGCAGCGGCGGCAGGCTTCGCGCGCCCGATCATGCACGGGCTGGGCACGTTCGGCTTCGCGGTGGCGGCGCTCCTGCGCGCGCTCGGCGGCGGCCGGGTGGCGGAGACCGGAGTGCGCTTCGCCGGGCCGGTCTATCCCGGCGAGACGCTGGCGCTGTCGGTATGGGACGAACCCGGCGGCGCGGCGTTCCGCGGCATGATCGAGACGCGCGGCGCGATAGGGCTGGACGACGGTTTCGTGCACCTCGCCTGACCGCCAGCGCCATTCCTCCCCATTGCTGCGCAACAGGGAGGATGGGATCACTCCATCTCCACCACCACCCGGCCTACCGTCTCGCCTGCGCGCACGTCCTCCATCGCAGCGCGGAAGTCCGCCAGGGCATAGCGTCGGCCCACCGCCGGGACGATCGCGCCTTGCGCATGAAGCGCCAGCAGCGCGGCCAGGTTCTGCGCTGCCGCCTCGGGAAAGCGCTCCTCGAACTGCTTGATGTCCACGCCCACCAGCGCCGCGCCCTTGAGCAGCGCGAGGTTGGTGGCGAGGCGCGGGATGGCGCCGCCGGCGAAGCCGATCACCAGATGGCGGCCGCCCCAGCCGAGCGAGCGGAACGCAGGCTCGGTCGCCGTGTCGCCGAGCGGATCGACCACGAGGTCGAGCGGGCGGCCTGCGCAGGCGGCGCGCACGTCCTCGCGCCAGGTCTCGCTGCGCGCTTCGATCGCGGCTTCGGCGCCGCCGGCAAGGGCGAGGGTGCGCTTGGCGGGGGAGGAGGCCGAGGCGATCACCCGGGCGCCCAGCGCGCGGGCGACCTGTACCGCCGCGTGGCCCACCGCACCGCCGGCGCCCAGCACCAGCACCGTCTCGCCGGGGCGCAAGGCGCCGCGCTGGACCAGCGCGTGCCAGGCGGTGGTGAAGCTGACGCGAAACACCGCCGCCTGGTCGAACGGCATCGTCGCGGGGATCGCCAGCACTCGCTCGGCCGGCGCGATGGCGCGCTGGGTGAGGGCGCCGCCCCAGCCAGAGCCGCAGACCCGTTCGCCCGCGCGGACGTGGTCGACGCCTTCGCCTACCGCCTCGACGATGCCGGCGAACTCGGTGCCGGGGATGAACGGCAGGGGCGGGCGCACCTGGTATTCGCCCGAAGCGATCAGCAGGTCGACGTGCGAGAGCCCGGCGGCAGCGACGCGTACCGCGACTTCGCCCGCGCCCGGCGCGCGGGAAGGGGCGGGGCCGAGCGCGAAGCTTTCGGGCGGGCCGAAGCGCTCGACGACGACGGCGCGAGGGGTGGCGGGCATCGGCTCAGGCCTCGTGGAAGCGGGCGAAGGCGTCCACCGGCACGCGCGGGGAAGCGAGCCCGTTGATCGGCGCGGCAGGGTCCTCCTTCCCGATCGAGAGCCCGGCGAACAGCATCGCATGGTCGGGAAGGTCGAGGAAGTGGCCGACGGTTTCGGGATACATCGCCCAGCACCCCTGCGGGCAGCTCGCGAGGCCATTCTCGGTCAGCAGCAGCATGAGGCTCTGCAGGTACATGCCCAGTTCCGCCCACTGCGCGGGGCCGAGGCGGCGGTCGATGCAGCACATCAGGCCCACCGGCGCGCCGAAGAACGCGAAGTTGCGGGCGAACTGCGCGCGGCGCGCCGGCCGGTCGGCGCGGTCGATGCCGATCTGGCCGTAGAGCGCCTCGCCGATTCCGGCGATGCGCTCGGCATAGGGGCTGACCGGCTCGGGCGGATAGACGGGGTACTGCGGCTCCTCGCCGCGCGGCAGTTCGGCGATGCGCGCGGCGATCGCCTCGCGGAACCGCGCGAGGGCGGGGCCAGTGAGGACGTGGAGCTGCCAGGGCTGGACGTTGCCGCCGCTGGGCGCGCGCGCAGCGACGGCGAGGAGGCGGCGCAGGAGATCCATGTCGATCGGGTCGGGCAGGAAGGCGCGGACGGACTTGCGGGCGTGGAGGGCATCTTCGATGGTCATGGGCGGCCTTGCTGGACGGGGATGAGGATAAAAATTAATTGGCTTTATTTTATGCTGGCGATGTTGGATAGGACAAGTCGAATCTCGATGCCGGGCCCCGGCGCGGGATAACAGAGAAGCCAGGAGAAGGATGGGCCATGACCGCGTTGCAGGTCGCGATTCCCGATTACATGCAGGACCCCGAACTGGAGATGTTCGCGGATTCGGTGGCGCGGTTCTTCCAGCGCGAGGCGCCGCCCGCCCGCGTCGAGCAGTGGCGCGAGGCAGGCCAGGTGGAGCGCGACATCTGGACGAAGGCGGGCGAGGCCGGGCTGATGGGGGTCAGCGTGCCGGCCGAATACGGCGGCGCCGGGGGCGATTTCCGTCACGACATCGTGATCTTCCAGCAACTGGTGCGCAACGACGTCGACGGCTTCGGGCTGCAACTGCACAACGGCATCGTCGTGCCCTACATCGTCGCGCACGGGACCGAGGAGCAGAAGCACCGCTGGCTCCCCCGGCTGTGCAGCGGCGAGCGGATAACCGCCATCGCCATGAGCGAGCCGGGCGCTGGCTCCGACCTCGCCGCGATCCGCACTACGGCGGTCAGGGATAACGGCGGCTACCGGATCAACGGGTCGAAGACTTTCATCTCCAACGGCCAGCTCGCCGATTTCGTGGTGGTGGTGGCGCGTACCGATCCGGCGCTCGGCAACAAGGGAATCTCGCTGCTGGTGGTCGAGACCGACGAAGTCGAAGGATTCCGGCGCGGCAAGAAGCTCGACAAGATCGGCCACGATGCGCAGGATACTTCCGAACTCTACTTCGACGACGTATGGGTGCCGGCGGAAAACCTGCTCGGCGGTGAGGAGGGCCGGGGCTTTCCACAGTTGATGAAGGAACTGCCCAAGGAGCGCCTGATGATGGCGATCAACGGCGTCGAGACCATGGACATGGCGATCGCCGCGACGGTCGAGTACACCCGCTCGCGCAAGGCCTTCGGGCAGCCGATCTACGATTTCCAGAACACCCAGTTCAAGCTCGCCGAATGCCGCGCCAAGGCGGTGGTCGCGCGCCGCTTCGTCGAGGACTGCGTGCGCCGTCTGCTCGACGGCACGCTCGACGGCACCACCTCGGCGATCGCCAAGATGTGGGTCACCGACACCGAATGCCGGATCGTCGACGAATGCCTCCAGCTTCATGGCGGCTACGGCTACGTCAACGAATATCCGATCGCCCGCATGTACCGCAATTCGCGCGTGCAGCGCATCTACGGCGGCTCGAACGAGATCATGAAGGTCATCATCGCGCGCTCGCTGTGACGCGCGGCAGGCCTGGGGGAGAAAGAGTACGATGTTCGACCTGACCGGCAAGCGGGCCCTCGTCACCGGCGCATCGAGCGGGCTGGGCGCCCATTTCGCCCGCGTCCTCGCACGCGCCGGGGCCCACGTCGTCGTCGCCGCGCGGCGCGAGGAGGCCTTGCGTACGCTGGTCGAGGAGATCATGCGCGCCGGCGGCAGCGCGGCGGCGGTGCGCCTCGACGTGACCGACGCGGCCTCGGTGGCCGAAGCGGTCGCGGCGGCGGGTCGGCTCGACGTGCTGGTCAACAACGCCGGGGTCACCAACACCAAGCCGGTGCTCGACCAGACCGAGGACGACTTCGACTTCATCCTCGACACCAACCTCAAGGGCGGCTTCCTCGTCGCCACGCAAGTCGCGCGGGCGATGCGCGATGCGGGCACGGGCGGGTCGATCGTCAATGTCGCCTCGATCCTGGGGTTGCGGCAAGGGGGGCAGGTGACGCCTTATGCGATCTCCAAGGCAGGCGTGATCCAGATGACCCGCCAGCTCGGGCTGGAGCTGGCGCGCTTCGGCATACGCGTCAACGCGCTGGCGCCCGGCTACGTCGCCACCGAACTCAACGACGCGTTCTTCGCCAGCGAGGCGGGGCAGGTGCTGGTCCGCCGCATCCCGCAGCGGCGGCTGGGCGCGCTGGAGGACCTCGACGGCCCGCTGCTGCTGCTCGCCTCCGACACCTCGCGCTACATGACCGGATCGACGATCACCGTCGATGGCGGCCACCTCGTCAGCACGCTTTGAAAGGAGCGGATCGATGGTCCAGAAAGTCTACCCCGATGCCGCCGCCGCACTCGACGGACTGCTGCGCGACGGCATGACCGTCGCCGCCGGGGGCTTCGGCCTTTGCGGCATTCCCGAGACGCTGATCGACGCCCTCGTCGCCAGCGGCGTGGGCGGGATGACCGCCGTATCCAACAACGCCGGCGTCGACGACTTCGGCCTCGGCAAGCTGCTGCGCACGCGCCAGATCCGCAAGATGGTCAGTTCCTACGTCGGCGAGAACAAGGAATTCGAGCGCCAGTACCTCTCGGGCGAACTTGAGATCGAGTTCAGCCCGCAAGGCACGCTGGCCGAGCGGATGCGCGCCGGCGGGGCGGGGATACCGGGGTTTTACACCCGCACCGGCGTCGGCACGCTGATTGCTGAGGGCAAGGAAACCCGGGACTTCGATGGCGAGACATACGTGCTCGAACGGGGCATCGTCGCCGACCTCGCGATCGTCAAGGCGTGGAAGGGGGACCCTTACGGCAACCTCGTGTTCCGCAAGTCGGCGCGCAATTTCAACCCGATGGCGGCGACCTGCGGGCGGGTGACGGTGGCCGAAGTGGAGCACCTCGTGGGCCCGGGCGAGCTTGAGCCCGACCAGATCCACACCCCGGGCGTCTTCGTCCAGCGCCTGATCCTCGCCACCGCGAACGAAAAGCGCATCGAGCAGCGCACGATCCGGCAGGAGGCCGCCTGATGCCCTGGACCCGAGACGAAATGGCGGCCCGCGCCGCCCGAGAGCTCCAGGACGGGTTCTACGTGAACCTCGGCATCGGCATCCCCACGCTGGTGGCCAACCACATCGCCCCCGGGCTCGACGTGACGCTGCAGTCGGAGAACGGCATGCTCGGCCTCGGCCCCTTCCCGCGCGAGGGGGAAGTCGACGCCGACGTCATCAACGCCGGTAAGCAGACCATCACGGAACTCGACCGCACCAGCTACGTCTCCTCGGCCGACAGCTTCGGCATGATCCGGGGCGGGCACATCCAGCTTTCGGTGCTGGGCGCGATGGAAGTGGCCCAGAACGGCGACCTCGCCAATTGGATGGTGCCGGGCAAGATGGTCAAGGGCCCCGGCGGCGCGATGGACCTCGTGGCGGGGGTCGGGCGCATCATCGTGCTGATGGACCACGTCGACAAGGCGGGCGCGCCCAAGTTCCGCAAGGCCTGCAGCCTGCCGCTGACCGGCGCCAACGTGGTGGACATGATCGTAACGAACCTTGCGGTATTCCGCCGGCCCGATCGCAGGAGCGGGTTCGAACTGGTGGAACTGGCTCCCGGCGTCAGTGCGGCAGAGGTGCGCGCGAAGACCGAGGCGGGGTATGTGGAGATGATTCCCGGCAGTGTCGCACCGCAACTTTCCGCTTCAACCCCGTCATCCTGAACTCGTTTTAGGATACATCGGGCAGTTGCACCGGAGGGATAGCGTCACCATCGCCCCTTCGGTTTGCGGCGGCAAAACACAAGGCTTGGGGCACGATGGACCCTGAAACGAGTTCAGGGTGACGAAAAAAAGGGGATGGATCAGGCTGATCCTTACGCGATGATCCTCCCCAGGGAGGATCAGTACTCCGTCTGCCCCCATAGCTCCCACAATTCCGCCTGAAGCGCGGCGTGGTCCATCAGCACCGTGCCGTCCATCGCGACGATGCGCATCGGCGCCATGCGGCGATCGGCCAGCGCGTCGTAGGCGGCGTCGATGGCGCGGCTGACGTTGGCGTGGGGTTCGGCGAGGTCCGTCCCGTCGTGCAGGCCATGCAGCACGACGGGGCCGGTCAGCGGATCGATGCCGTGCATCTCAGCCCACCTTCGGGTAGCCGCCGCCGCCCCAGCCGGCATCGACCGCGGCGCGGTCGACGAAGCCGTTGGGAAGGCGGGGCAGGGCGGGTGCGAAAGCGACGATCTTGGGCTTCTTGTACGAGGCGATCGCGTGGCGGCAATGCTCGATGACCGCGTGCTCGTCGAGCGCGGCGGTGTCGTTCAGCACCACCACCGCCTTGACGCTTTGTGCCCAGCGTTCGTCGGGCACGCCGATCACGCAGACGTCGGAGACTTCGGGCAGTGCCCGGATGCAGGCCTCGACTTCGGCGGGGTAGATGTTCTCCAGTCCGGACTTTATCATCGTCGCCTTGGGGCCGACGAAGGACAGCGAGCCGTCGGGGTTGCGCCGCCCGAGGTCGTTGGTCCTGTACCAGCCGTCGGCGCTGCGGGCCTGGTTGACCGCGTCGGCGCCGTAGTAGCCGTTCATCACCAAGGGCCCGCGTGCGGCGATCTCGCCGGTCTCGCCATCGGGCACCTCGCGGCCGGCCTCGTCGAGCAGGCGGATTTGCAGGAACGGCCCGGGTCGCCCGGCGCCGCTGCCACCGAGCCATGCCAGCACCACCGAGCCCATCAGCTCGGTCTGTCCGTACTGTCCCATGTGGTGGCGCATCGGCGCGTGTTCGGGAATGGCGAGGGGGGGAGCCCAGTCCTTGAGGTCACGGCTGGGGAACAGCGAGGAGAGATCGCGCTTGCCCGCCGCATCCAGCTTCATCATCTGGTCGACCACGGGCCCCGGAAGATATGCGTGGCTGACATGTTCGCGCTCGACGAGGTCGAGCAGCTCGGCGGCATCGACGCGCCGCACGTAGACGCAGCGGCCCCCGGCGACGAACGCGGCGAAGCCGCCCATCAACACGCCGACGTGGAACATCGGCCCGGACATCAGGTAGCTGCTGGTCTCGTCGATCGCCTGCCCGCGGGCCGAAAGCAACGCCTGGAGCAGGATGGCGTTGTGCGAAAGCTGGGCGGCCTTGGCGGCGCCGTCGAACGCGGCGGTGTAGATTGCCAGAAGCGGCGTGTCGGCATCGACGAAGGTTTCGGGATCGTGGTCCTCACCCGATTCGATCAGCGCCTCGTAGCAGTCCGCCCCGGTGCCGTCGTGCTGCACCCACTGGCGATCGTGCGTCTTCCAGGTTTCCTTGTTGACGTGGTAGATGTCGCCCACCTCGATGTCCTGCCAGAAAACGATCTTGGGATCGAAACGGTGGACGAGATCGGCGAACTCGGGTGGGGAGACACGCCAGTTGGCCGGGCAAAGCTGTGCGCCGATCTTGGCACAGGCGAGCAGCAGCTCCATCACCCGCGCGGAGTTCTGGCCGACCCACATGATCCGGTCGCCCGGCCCGACGCCGCGCTTGCGCAACCCGTCGGCGACCTTGTTCACGCGGCAATCGAGTTGGCGGTAGGTCAGTCGTTCAGGCCCGTCGACCGAGGCGATCATGTTGGGCCGCGAGCGGCTGTGTTCACGCAAGGTGTCGGCAAAGTTGAACTGGCGGATGGCGGGGAACTGGTCGATCCGCATATCTGGAGCGCCGTGCATCAGCCCAGCGCCAGCCGCAGGTCGGCATTGCCGCAAGGGCAGGGTTCGGCGATCAACGCGCCGGGCACCTCGCTGCGGTGCGCCTCGAAGGGGGTCGCGCGCAGCAGCCGGCTGGACAGCACTATGGCACCGTCGCTGGCGGTGCAGTACCACTCTATGCTGTCGACGTGGACGCCTTCGCCCGCACTGCACTGGAGAGCGAAGGCGGGGCCGACTTCGGCCATGAGACGCAGGCTGCGGATGCCGGGGACCTGCGAGAGCCGGTCGAAGGCATCGGCGCGGGCCCAAACGATGCGGTCGCGGAACACGGCGTCGAGCGCGAAGCCTGCCTCGTCGAGCCCGGTCAGCACTTCGGCGCTGACGCCGACGACCGCGGCGACGTCGAAGCGGCGGCAGATCGATTCGATCCGCACGGCTTCGTAGCGGCTGTCGTCGGCATTGGTGCACAACAGGCCCATGTTCATGATCGCCCGTTCGAACGGCTGCGCGTAGGCGCCGTTCTCCAGCAGCGAGATGAGCAGGACGAACCGGCCATAGGCAAGCGGGAAGCTGCCCAGCACCCGCTCGATGGCGAACTGGGTGCGGCCAAGTTCGGGGCCGGAGACGGGCAGGAATTCCCGGCCATTAGCGGCGGGGTAGCTGCCCACCAGTGCTGGTTCGATGGTTCTGGTCACGATAGGCCTGCCCTTCTTGTGGGATATGGATGCACCGCGGCGGGCCATGAGGGCCGGACGGGAAATCGTGGTGCCGTCACATGCCTCTCCCCCGTGCGCCGCAATTAAATGAATGCAGTTAAGTGACGTCTAGGGTGATATCGAGGGATTCGCAAGGCGTAGATGATGATGGCAGGTCCCGGGCCCGGCTGCTTGTGCCCCTAAAGCGCGTATCTGCGCCGCTGGCGGAAATGAACGCAATTATAATTTATGCACTTCATTTCTAATATCGGCTGTTCTAAGGATGAGTGGCCGTCAGGTCAGCGGGTCCAGGCTCGTCGACCATGCGCGGAGGCATTCGCCTCCAAGCGTCGTCACAAGGTCGCAGGCTCCGCCAAGAGAGAGCTGCACGACCCCATTGGGAGGGAATATATCTTGAGAAGCACATTGCTGTGTTCCGTCGGCGCCCTTGCGCTCGTCTCCAGCGCGGCGGTCGCCCAGGCGCAGGAAAGCGCAGGCGCGACCGCGCAGCCGCAGGATACCAGCGGCCAGATCGGCGACATCATCGTCACCGCCCAGCGCGTGTCCGAAAGCCTGCAGACCACCCCCGTCGCGGTCAGCGCGGTGACTGGCGAGGCGCTCGATCGCAAGCAGATCAGCAACGTCACGCAGATCCAGTACACCATCCCCACGCTGCAGATCGCTACCGCCAAGGACGGCGACAGCTCCAGCGCCAACATCGGCCTGCGCGGGCAGATCCAGACGTATTCATCGATCACCGTCGATCCTTCGGTCGGGCTCTACGTCGACGGTATCTACGTAGCGCGCAATGCAGGCGCGGCGCTCGACCTGCTCGACCTGGAGCGGGTCGAGGTGCTGCGCGGGCCGCAGGGTACGCTGTTTGGGCGCAACACCACGGGCGGCGCGATCAACCTGATCGCCAACAAGCCGGTCTACGAACTGACCGGGTCGGTGCGTGCCAGCTACGGCAACTACGATGCGGTGAACGGCCAGATCGTGCTCAACGCGCCCCTGGTCGACGATCAACTGGCGGTGCGCGTCGCCTACCAGCACAACCAGCGCGACGGGTATGGCCGCTCGCTCTACACCGGGCAGTCGCTCGCCGACCAGAACGTCGACTTCTTCCGCGCGCAACTGCTGATCGAGCCGGGGGCGGGGCCGCTCAAGATCCTGCTCAGCGCCGATGGTAGCTGGAGCGAGAACAACGGCAGCCTCCAGCACACTTACTACGTCAGCCCCACCGGCCTCGCGCCGGCGGTGGTCGCGGCCTGTGCGGCCAATTCGGCGCGGGTGGGGTGTCCTGCCGGCAGCCCGCCGCTGGTCGACGCGTCGGACGGGTTCTACACCAGCCGGGCGGGCCTGCTCGGCTATAACAAGAGCCGCACCCTGGGGTTCGGCGGCACCATCGAGTACGATCTGGGCGGGGCGACGTTCAAGTCGATCACCTCCTATCGCGAACTCCAGCGCACGTATCACCAGGACCTTGACGGCACCTCGTATTCGCTGCTCGATACGTATCGCGGCTATATCGACCAGGACCAGGTCTCGCAGGAACTGCAACTGCTCGGCAAGGCGTTCGGCGACCGGCTGTCGTGGATCGTGGGTGCCTTCTACTTTCGCGAGAAGGGGCAGGACCTCACCGATTCCAACTCGCTGGCGCCGGTCTCGCCGACCCGGGCGGTCAAGGACGTCTATGCCCGCAATACGTCCAAGGCGGGCTACGGGCAGCTCACTTACGAGATCGTCGACGGGGTGCGGCTGACCGGGGGCCTGCGCTATACTGACGACGTGCGCCGGATGCGCAAACGCGCGCCCACGCTCAACATGGCGACCGGGGCCACCGGCTGCGCGCTGCGCAGTGGGCTGACCGCGCCGTGCGAGTTCGAAGGCAAGGCCAGCTTCAACTACTGGTCCTATACAGCCGGAGTCGACTGGCAGGCCAGCCGCAACGCCTTCGTCTACGCCAAGGTGACCAAGGGCTACCGCGCCGGCGGGCTCAACCAGGGCGGCGTCGACACCGTCAGCCTGGCGCCGTTCGATCCCGAGTCCGTCCAGTCGTTCGAGGTCGGCGCCAAGCTCGACCTGTTCGACCGCCGGCTGCGGATCAATGCCGACTACTTCTACGGCAACTACGACAATGTGCAGCGCGCCACGGTGCGGGTCATCAACAACCTGTCGAGCAACTTCGTCGTCAATGCCGCCAAGGCGCGCATCCAGGGCATCGAAGCGGAGATCGTCGCCAAGCCGTTCAAGCCGCTGACATTGAGCGGCAGCTTCGGATGGATCGATCCCAAGTACAAGGAATTCATCGACATCTACAGCGGTCTCGACCGCAGCGCCGAGCCCTTCCCGCAATCGCCCAAGTACACCGCCGGCGGCGCGGCGGACTTCGTGATCCCCGCCTCGTTCGGCTCGGTGACGCTGCACAGCGACTATAGCTGGCGCTCGGCGCAGTACTACGAGGCCACGCAAGTCTCGCGGGTCGGGGCTTACGGGCTGTGGAACGCGCAAGTCAGCGTGCAGCTCAACGATCCCGACCTGCAACTTTCGGTGTGGGGACGCAACCTGACCAAGGTGCGGTACTACCAGTCGGTTACCGACGTGAGCAGCACGGTCCTGGGTTACGCCACCGCCAACCCGGGCGAGCCGCGCATGTATGGCGTGACCGGGACTTATCGCTTCTAGGCATTCGGGAGGGCCCTCATCTCGAGGGCTCTCCCTATCCCCGTCAGCCCGCTGCGGCGGCCGCTTCCTCGTCGCTGCGGTACTTGCCGCGCACCATGCCGATCAGCATGAATGCCGCGGCGTCGAGGAAGCGGTCGCGGTCCCAGCGCGAATCGCCGAAGCTGCCGTAGGGCGAACTCGCGGTGGCGGCGCAGTGGTCCACCAGCGACAGCGCGGCGCCGGCAGTTTCGGGCACTGAAAGCTCCTTGGGGATGAAGCCGCTCTGCTGCGATTCCGCGACGCGCTGCTCCAGCCGTTTGCCGATCGGCTTGGTCATTTCCACGCGCATGCGCATGAACCGCTCGTCGCCCTGTTCGGACATCAAGTTGCGGTAGTGCAGCGCCACTTCATATTCCTGCCAGTAGGCGGCATAGGCGCGCACGAAGCGGCGGGCGCGGTCCCAAAGCTGGGTTTCGGGCCAAGGCTCCTCAAGCATGTCCATGTAGGGATGGCGCAACGTCATGATCTCCTCCAGCCGCGCCAGCACGACCTCGGGAACGCCCGCGAAATACAGGTAGAGCGCGGGCGGAGTCAGCCCGCAGGCGCGCGCCACGTCGGCGGAGGACAGGCGGTGCGCGGGAGTTTCGCGCAGCAGCAGCATCGTCTGGTCGATGATCCGGCGCCGCGTCGACAGGCCCTTGTTGCGCATGACCTGGCCGACCTTGTTCTGCCCTTTCGGCTTGGCCTTGGCCTTCGGCTTGGTTTTCGCTGCGTTTTCCACTTTCGACATGACGTGTCGCTGCCCTCGATCCAATCCCCCCCTTCACGCCCGGGCATCTGCCCTTCGGACCGGGAAAGGTCCCTTCTCGCACGAGAGCCGATGTTGACACAACACGCGCGCGACCATATGCCCGACTCATAACTTTATAGCATTCATCTTTGGAGAGGACGGTGAAGCGGATGGCCGGCGTGCATGGAGCGCCCCGGTCGAGGCTCGCCCCCGCTCCGGCAAATCATCCGCGACGGGGAGCGTACTTCGGTGAACTTCGATTTGACCGACGAACAGAAGATGCTGCAAGAACAGGCGCGCCGCTACCTGGCCGAACGCGTCGGCTACGACCGCCTGCGAACCGCGATCGAGCAGGGCGACGAGACCGACCCGGCACTGTGGAATGGCATGGCCGAACTCGGCTGGCTGATGGTCGGCATTCCCGAGGAATACGGCGGGCTGGGGCTGGGCACTTTGGAACAGTGCGTCATCGCCGAGGAACTGGGGCGGGTGGTGGCGCCGGTGCCGTTCACCTCTTCGCTGGGCCTCGCCGCCGAAGCGATCCTGGCCCGTGGCTCGCACGCGCAGAAGGAACGCCTGCTACCCGCGCTCGGGACCGGCGAGGCAGTCGCGGCGCTGGCTTTCTTCGAAGGCCCCGGCGCGCCCGAACACGCGGTCATGGACGCTTTCGCCTGCACGGTGCGCGACGGGTTCCTCAGCGGCGTCAAATGGCCGGTGCTCGATGGCGGCGTGGCGGATCACCTGATCGTCGCGGCGAAGGACGCGGCCGGCGTCGTCGGCCTTTACTGCGTCGATGCGCGCGGGGAGGGTGTCGCGCGCGAGCGGATCAGCGGGTTCGACCAGCTACGCGCCGGCCACGTCGTCACCTTCACCGCGGCGCCTGCCGAACGCCTCGGCACCGGCGATGCACGCGCGGCGATTCTCGCCTGCTTCGACAAGGCCGCGGTGCTCACCGCGTTCGAGCAGGTCGGCGGGGCAGAAGCCGCGCTCTACATGGGCCGCGACTATGCGCTGGAGCGCAAGGCCTTCGGCCGCGCCATCGGCTCGTACCAGGCGATCAAGCACAAGCTGGCGGACATGCTGACCAAAGTGGAGCTCGCGCGCTCCAATGCCTACTACGCCGGCTGGGCGATGGAGAACGAGGCACCCGACCGGGCGCTGGCCGCCGCCACCGCGCGGGTCAGCGCGATCGAGGCCTACGAATTCGCGGCGCGCGAGAACATGCAGGTACACGGCGGCATCAGCTTCACCTGGGAGGCGAACTGCCACTTCCACTACCGCCGATCGCGCCTGCTCGCGGTCTCGCTGGGCGCCGCCTCGCACTGGAGCGGGCGCATCATCGACCAGTTGCTGTCCGCGCAGAGCGCTTGAGAGGGTCACCGCCATGGACTTTTCCGACACCCCTAGCGAAGCCGCCTTCCGCGCCGAGGCGCGCGCCTGGCTGGCCGAGAACGCAGCCGAATACGCCGCCCCGCCGCCCCACCCGTGGGGCGAGGCCGAACTGGTCGAGCGCGCCCGCGCCTGGCAGCGGCGCAAGCTGGAGGCGGGCTTCGCCGGGATCACCCTGCCGGCCAGCGTCGGCGGCCGCGGCGGCTCGACGATGGAAGCGCTGATCTTCGGCGAGGAGGAGGCACGCTACCACATCCCCACCGGGCCGTTCCTCCACGTCGGCGTGCAGATGACGGTGCCGGCGTTGCTGGCCCACGCCCGGCCCGACCAGGTCGAGGACCTAGCCGCGCCGACGCTGCGCGGCGACGTGCTGTGGTGCCAGCTCTATTCCGAGCCCAGCGCCGGGTCAGACCTTGCCGGCATCCGCACCAAGGCGGTGCGCGAGGGCGACAACTGGGTGGTCAACGGCCAGAAGGTATGGTCGAGCTGGGCGCATCACGCGCACAAGGCGATCCTGCTGGCGCGCACCGATGCCACCGTGCCCAAGCACAAGGGGCTGACCTTCTTCCTCCTCGACATGGCGACGCCGGGAATCGAAATCCGTCCCATCCGCCAGATCACCGGGCAGTCGGAATTCAACGAGGTGTTCCTCACCGACGTGGTGATCCCCGACAGCGCGCGGCTGGGGGCGGTCAGCGGCGGCTGGGGCGTCTCGATGGCGACCTTGATGAGCGAACGGATGATCGGCGACGAGGCGGGCGAGAGCATCACGTTCGACGACGTCTTCGCGCTGGCGCAGCGGCCGGGCCCATCGGGCCGCGCGCCGGTCGAGGACGGTGCCACGCGCGAGAAGCTGGCGCAGTGGTACGCGCGCGGGCAGGGGCTGGCGTGGTATCGCTATCGCCTGATGACGCTGATGTCCAAGGGCGGGGTGCCCGGGCCCGAGGCGGCGCTCGCGAAGCTCGCCTTCGCCACCAAGGTGCAGGAGATGGCGGCCTTCGCGATGGAACTGGACGATGCCGCCGGGGTCTTCGCCGGGCCGCTCAACCCGCACCAGCGCCAGAGCTTCGAGGCCTACATGTTCGCCATCACCATGCGCATCGCCGGCGGCACCGACGAGATCCTGCGCAACCAGATCGGCGAGCGGTGCCTGGGCCTGCCGGGCGAGCCGCGGGTCGACAAGGACAAGGCGTTCCAGGACCTCGTGGCATGAGCGAAACTCAGGACCACGCGCTGCTGCACGAGGCGGACGGTGTGCTCACCGTCACGCTCGCGCGGCCCGAAAAGCTCAACGCCATCGACGATGCGATCACCGAGACTTTGTGGCAGGCGGTGACCGCGCTGCGCGACCGGCCGGACTTGCGCGTCCTCGTCATCGCCGCACAGGGGCGCTACTTCTCCGCCGGGATCGACCTGAAGACGGTGACCGGCCGCGGCGGTGACATTGCCGCCGACACCCCGGCTGCAGGAGCGGAATACCGGACGTTCTACCGCCGGCACCACCTGCTCTACGACGAGATGGAAGCGGTGGAGAAGCCGATCGTGCTGGCGGCGCAGGGGCCGTGCCTGGGCGCGGGGCTGGAGATGGCGGTCTCGTGCGATTTCCGCCTCGCCAGCGACGCGGCCAGTTTCCGTCTGCCGGAAGTGGGGTTGGGGACGATATCGGGAAGCGGCGGGGTCAGCCGGATGACACGCCTCGTCGGCCCCCACTGGAGCAAGTGGATCGCGATGGCGGGGCAGTCGGTCGATGCGGCGCAGGCCCTGGCCATCGGCCTTGTCCACGCGGTCCATCCGGCCGAGGTCTTCGCCGAGCGGGTCGATGCCTTCGCCCGTGAGCTGGCAGCGCTCCCGCGCGAGGCGCTGGGCTTGAGCAAGCTGACGATCGATGCGGTCGCCGCCACCGATCGCGGCACCGCGCGCGATATCGAGCGGATCGCCCAGACCTCGCTGATCTTCGGGCACGAATTCCAGGCCCGGCGCGAGGCTTTCACCAACCGCAGCAAGGACGGCCGATGACCTATCGCGACATCGAGGTCACTTGCGCCGACCGCGTCGGCACGATCGCCATCCACCGGCCCGAGGCGCGCAACAGCGTGCGCGCCGAGACGATGGACGAGATCGGCCGCGCCGTGGTGCAACTGACCGACGACCCCGACGTCGGCGCCATCGTGCTCACCGCGAAGGGGCGGCATTTCGTGACGGGGGCGGAGTTCTCGTTCCTGCAGGACCTGTCGCGCACCCCGGCGCTGGTGGTGAAGGACAAGGTCTATCGCAGCTTCCAGGGCGCTGCGCGGGCGCTTTGGCACTGCCCCAAGCCGACGCTGTGCGCCTTTGCCGGCGCGGCGGTGACGGTGGGCTGCGAACTGGCGCTGGTGTGCGACTATCGCCTCGTCGCCGATACCGCATTTTTCCAGGAGAGCTGGATCAAGCTGGGCATCCTGCCGCCGCTGGGGGGCATGATGCTGCTGCCCCGGCTGGTCGGGCTGGGCCCCGCGACCGACATGGTGCTGCGCGGCCGGCCGATGAAGGCCGACGAGGCGCTGCGGCTCGGCCTCGTGGTCGAGGTGGTCGCGCCGGAAGCGCTGGCCGAGCGGCGCGAGGCTTTCGCGCGCGAGCTGACGCAAGTGGCGCCGCAGGCCTATGCGCTGGCCAAGCAGGGCCTCCATCGCGGTCTGGAATCGACGATGGAGAAGGAATGGGCCGCCAACGTGCTGGCGCAGGCGATGCTGCTGGGCAGCGAGGATTTCAAAGAAGGGCTGGGGGCGGTGATGGAAAAGCGCGCCCCGGCATTCACCGGGCGATAGGCACATGAAGACGAAACTGACCGAACTCGTCGGAGTCGAGCATCCGATCGTGCAGGGTGGCATGCAGTGGGTGGGGAGGGCCGAACTGGTCTCCGCCGTCGCCAATGCCGGCGGGCTGGGCTTCATCACCGCGCTGACGCAGCCTTCGCCCGAGGCGCTCGGCCGGGAGATCGCGCGGTGCCGCGAGATGACCGACAAGCCGTTCGGGGTGAACGTCACCAACCTGCCGACCATCAACGCCACCCCGCTCGCCGAATACCGCCAGGCGGTGATCGAGGCGGGGGTGCGCATCGTCGAGACGGTGGGCCGGCCCGAGGAGGCGGTGGCCGAGTTCAAGCCGCACGGGGTCACCATCATCCACAAGTGCGTGGCGGTGCGCCATGCTCTGAAGGCCGAGAAGCTGGGCGTCGACGCGGTCTCGATCGACGGCTTCGAATGCGCCGGGCGCCCGGGCGACGACGACGTTCCGGGCCTCGTCCTGATCCCGGCGGCGGCGGATGCGCTGACCATCCCGATCATCGCCTCGGGCGGTTTCGCGGACGGACGCGGACTGGTCGCGGCGCTGGCCCTGGGTGCACATGGGATCAACATGGGCACGCGCTTCCTCGCCACAAAGGAGGCGCCGATACACGAGAACGTGAAACGCCGCATCGTCGAGAACGACGAGCGCGAGACCGACCTCGTCTATCGCCCCTTCCGCAACACCGCCCGCGTCGCCCGCAACGCGATCAGCCGCGAGGTTCTTGAAATCCAGGCGGGTGGCGGCAGCTTCGAGGACATCAAGCACCTCGTCGCCGGATCGCGCGGGCGGATCGTCTACGAGACGGGGGACCTCGACGCCGGCATCTGGTCCGCCAGCCTCGCGCAGGGGATCATCCACGACATTCCCGATTGCCACACCCTGATCACGCGGATCATGGCGGAGGCTGAAGCGGTGACGGAACGGTTGCGCGGCTTCGTGGGCTGAACCGATCGCCGCTGCACGAAACCGACCACACCTTAACCGCCGGAAAACTCCAGCACCGCGCCGATGCCGCCGTCGACCAGCAGGTCGGTGCCGGTGATGAAGGAGGCCTTGTCCGAGGCTAGGAATTCCACCGCGTCGGCGGTTTCCAGCATCGTGCCTTCGCGGGCCAGCGGTGTGCGGTCGAGAAGGTCGATCTTGCCGGGCTGGTTGGCGAACTCCAGCGCGCCCATCGGCGTCGCGATGAGGCCCGGCGACATCGAGACGATCCGCGCGCCGCGTGCCCCCCAGCGCGGCGCGGCGCGGCGGCACAGGCGGTTGAGGGCGAGCTTGGAGAGGATGTAGGCCTGCGTCGGTGTGTGCTCCGCCACGGTCTCGCTCAGCCGGTCGAGGAAGTCGGCGGCGAGCGGGTCGTCGAGCAGGTCTCGCAGCGCCGGTGCCAGCGGCGGGGCCATGTGCGCGGCGAGCGAGGAGACGAAGATCGCGACGCTGCCCTGGCTCGCCAAGCCGAGCATCGCGCGCTCCATCCGCGCCGCGCCGACCAGGTTGACCCGCCAGATCGTATCCCAGTCCGCCATGCTAGGCGAAAGCGCCGCGACGTGCGCCAGCGTGCGGAAGCGGCCATGCCCCCCCACGAAGCGCGCCAGTCCCTCGACCGACGCGGGATCGGTGACGTCGCACTGCACCACCGCGACGTCGAGGCCTTCGCCTTCGAGTTGTTCGCGGCGCGCTTCCATCCGGCCGGCGGACTGGCTCGCCAGCACCAGACGGTGGTTCTGCCCGAGGCGGCGGGCGATCGCCATGCCCATGCCCCCGGCGCCGAGCACGACGGCGATCGGCAGGTCGGGACGTTCGCTCGATCCGGTGCGGCGGGTCATGGGCGTGCTATCCGTTGTAGGCAAGGCGCAGGCCCGGCTCGTGCCAGTCGAGCGCCACCAGCTTGCCGGCGCCGGCGAGGGTGACGTAGGCGGTGCGCAGGTCCTCGCCGCCGAAGGCCAGGTTGGTGACGTGCCCGTCGGGCAGCGGATGGTGGCGCATCGCCGACCCATCGGGCCAGATCTCGCTGATGCCGCCATTGGTCAGGGTGCCGACGAGGACTTTGCCCGAGGCCGAGATCGCGAGGCTGTCGAACCGCTGGAAGTTGGCCGAGCCGATCACGAAGCGCCCGCCGTGGGGAATGTCGTTCTGCTTGAGCTTTCGCACCTGCCCCGGCCCGGTGACCTCGAAGGCCCAGAGCCGTGCGGTGGGCGTCTCGCTGACGTAGAGCGTCTTTCCATCGGGCGAAAGGCCGATGCCGTTGGGGCTGGTCAGCGGGAAGGCGACGCGCCGGATCGCCGAGCCATCGGGCAGGGCGTAGTAGATCGCCCCGCGCTCGTTGATGGCGGCGGTCGTCTTGCCGCTGTCGGTGAAGTAGAAGCCGCCGTGTTCATCGAACACGAGGTCGTTGGCGTGGCGCAGCGGGCGGCCGTCGCAGGCATCGTAGAGGCGTTCGACGGCGCCGGTGGCAAGGTCCACCGCCTCGATCCAGGCCGGATCGGGCAGGTTGCCGGCGGGGCGCAGCTTGCCGCCTGCCTCGACGAACTTCACCCCGCCGTTGTTGGCGACGTAGCACCGCCCGTCCGGGCCGATGGCGGCGCCGTTGGGCGATCCGCCGAGGTCCGCGATGATTTCGACCTTGCCTTCGCCCCAGGCTCGGCTGAGCGTGCCCCGCGCCAGTTCGACGAAGATCACCGAGCCGTCCTTCATCGCGACGGGTCCTTCGGGGAACTTGAGCCCCTCGGCGACGATCCTCATGCCGCTTCGCTCCACTGCAGTTGCGCCGCGCGGCGGCCCTGCACCGAAGCGCCGCCCAGCTCGCCCGCTAGCGCCTTGAGCTTGTAGGTCCAATGGTGCAGCACGTATTCGAGCGTCAGCCCCATGGCGCCGTGGAACTGGTGGCAGTCGTAGACGATCTGCGGAACGTGTTGCTGCGCGTAGCTGGTCGCCAGCGCAATCTCGGCGGAATCCCCGCCAATCGCCGCGCGGTGGGCGAGGTAGTGCAGCGCCTCGATGTGGGTGGCGCCTTCGGCCAGCCGGTGCTGCACCGCCTGAAACGCGCCGATCGCGCGCTTGAACTGGTGGCGCTGCTTGACGTAGTCCACCGTCAGCGCGTGCGCGGCGCGCAGCGCGCCAAGGATTTCGAAGGTCAGCCCCAGCGCCCAGCCGTCGCGCAACTGCTGTGCGTTCACGCCTGCGAGCGGACGCAGGGCATCGGCCGGGTAGCTGGCGAGGCGGGCGAAAGGATAGGCGAAGATGGTGTCCTGCGGCACGATCTCGGCGCCTTCGAGGTCCAGCGCCAGGACCTGTTCTCCTTGCGCCACCAGCAGCGTGCGCGACTGGGCAAGGAAGCGGATCGGCACCCGGGGGTCGAGGCTTTCGGCCAGCGCGATCGGGCGGGGCAGGGCAATCCCCAGCGCCGGCGCCACCGTCAGCGAGGCCATCGCCGGGACCGCGAAGGGGCACTGCGCGATCTGGTCGAGCAGCAGTGCGGCATCGGCGCGTTCGAGGTCGAAGCCGTCCGCGTCGCCGTAGAAACCGGCGGCGTCAAGTGCCGCGTCGAGGTCGCCCCCGACGACCACGTAGTCTGGCGCGGCAGGCTGGGGCAACTGGCGATGCTGCGCCAGCAGCGGCTCGATGGCGCTGAGCAGCATGCGCTGGTCGGAGGACAGGTCGAGGTCCATGGTCAATGGCTCCGGGGCAGTTCGAGGAAGCTCTGGGCGACGATGTCAAGCTGGATTTCGGCGGCGCCCGCGCCAAGCCCGGTCGAGGCGGCTCGGCGGAACTGGGTGAGGATGGTCTGTTCCTCGCGCGCCAGCAGCGCATCGTGGAGATGCTCGCCGATGAAGTCGCCCACCGCGCGATCCGCCAGCGCCAGCGCATAGCGCGCGACGTTGGTTTCGCCGCCGGGTGAGACGTTCTTCATGCGCCCGTCGATGATGCGGAAGCACAGCAACTGGCAGGCATCGACGGCGGCGCGCGCCTTGCCGAGCCCGGCCTGGATCGAGGGAACGTCGAACCGCCCGTCCTGGCGCAATACGCGCGCCGCCGCATCGAGCGCGCGCTGCGCCATGATGTAGCGCGGGGCGCCGATCCGCTCGTTGTGGAGCACCGCCTTGACGATCGCCCAGCCGGCGTTCTCCTCGCCCAGCCGGGTCTCCTCGCCGACGCGGACGTCGGTCAGGAACACTTCGTGGAGCGAGCGGCGCCCGGTCAGCGACATGACCTCGCGCACTTCGATGCCCGGCGTGTCCATCGGCACCAGGAACACCGATATGTCGCGCTTGGTCGGGCCGGTGCGGGCGAGCAGGAAGCAGTAGCTGGCGAAGCTGGCGGCCGAGGTCCAGATCTTCTGCCCGTTGATCACGTAACCGTCGCCGTCACGCTCGGCCCGGGTCTTGAGCGCGGCGAGGTCGGAGCCCGCGCTCGGCTCGGAGAAGCCCTGGCACCAAAACACCGAACCGCCGGTGATCTGCGGGATGTGCAGCGCCTGCTGCGCCGCGCTGCCGTAGCGCAGCAGGGCCGGGCCGATCCAGTTGACGTTCATGTACTGGTAGCTGCGCGGCTCGCCTACCGCGAACATTTCCTCGCCCAGAATCCAGTGGAACCACGGGTCGGCGCCGCCGCCGCCGTGTTCGACCGGCCAGTGCGGGATCAGCAGGCCTTCGGCGGCCAGCGCCGGGCAGAAGTCTCGCGCGAAATCGACGACGTAGGGCGAGCCCGGATCGTAGTTCGATTTCGCCTCCCAGTCGGCCGGCAGCGCCCTGGCGATGAAGGCGCGCAAGTGCTGGCGATAGTCCTGCTGTTCGGGTGTCCAGGTGAAGTCCATAATCGTGTTCTGCCGTTCGTCGGGGTCAGGCGAGGGGGCGGAAGGCGGGCAGGCCCCAGCCATCGCCGTTGAAGATCCAGTCCGTTTCGACCCGCATGCCGATGGCGAGGTCGGCGGTGTCGACGTCGATCATGTTGCCGGCGTAGCGCACCCCCGGAGCCTGCGCGAACTCGACGATCGCGGGAGCGAGCATGGTCTGGTCGTCCGCCGTCTCGCGCTGCGGGTGGGGGTAAAAGGTGAAGCTGTAGAGCGTGCCGGGTTCGGTCAGCTCCACCCATTCGACCTCCTGCGCGTTGCAGTTGGGGCAGAACGGCAGGAACGGCACGCGAAAGTGCGCGCAGTGGGTGCACCTGGCCGCCACCAGCCGGCGTTCGCGCGTGGCCTGCCAGTAGGGTTCGGTCATCGGGCTGACGGTCACGGCGATGCCCTCGCCGGTCAGGGCCTTGGTCTGTGCCATATCCGTTATCTCCGAAGGATCATGCCGCTGACGGGCAGGTTGGCGGGGCCGCCGGTGACAAGCGCAATCTCGGCGCCGGCGACCTGGTTGGTCGCCTCGCCGCGCAGTTGCTCCACCGCCTCGCGGATGTGGGTCATGCCGATGATGTAGGCTTCCGAAAGCTGGCCGCCGTGGGTGTTCACCGGCAGCGAGCCACCGTCGAAGCGGATCGCCCCGCTTTCGACGAAGGCGCCGCCTTCTCCCTTCGCGCAGAACCCGTAGTCCTCGAGCTGCATCAGCACCATCGGTGAGAAGTGGTCGTAGATCAGCGCCACGTCGATGTCCTGCGGGCCGACGCTGGCCTTCTCGTAAAGCCGGCGGGCGACCGGGGCATGACCTGACGAGGCGAAGTATTCGTCGCTCATCTGCATGCCCATGAAAGCGCGGCCCCAGTCCTTGGAACCACCATGGGTCGAGCCCATCACGTAGACGGGTTTGCTCTTGCCGTCCCTGGCGCGGTCGGCGGTGGTGGTGATGATCGCGATGCAGCCGTCGGTTTCCAGGCAGAAGTCGAACAGGCACAAGGGGTCGGAGACCATGCGCGCGTTGAAGTAGTCGTCGAGCGTCATCGGCTCGCGCATGATTGCGCTCGGCCGGTTCATCGCGTTGATGCGGCTGGAGATCGCGATCTCGGCGAAGGCTTCGCGCCGGGTGCCAAACTCGTGCATGTGGCGGCGCGCCAGGATCGACATCAGGTGCCCCGGCCCGACGAGGCCCGAGGGCTGGAGGAACGAGGTCTCGGGCGTGGGCGCCAGGGCGGCGAACGAGGAGCCGAGCCGCTGCTTGCGCTGCTGCAGCGCCATCAGCGTGACGCAGTATTTGGTTTCGCCCGCCAGCAGTGCCGCCGCCGCCAGCCCCACCGCACCCGCCGAGCCGCCGCCGCCGCCGGTCAGGGTGCCGGTGAAAGTGACTTCGGGAATGCCAAGCATCTCGACAATGGTGGCCGTGTCCATCGCCTCGGCATAGCCGGAGGAGGCGTTGGAATAGTACGCGAAGCCGTCGATGTCCTTTACCGAGATGCCGGCGTCCTCGGCCGCGGCGATGATGGCCTCGCCGATCATCGTGTAGATCGTCTTGGGCCAGCTCTGCCCGCGCCTGTAATAGGGCGTGGCGCCGACGCCGACGATGGCGACCTTGTCCCTGATATTACCGTCCACCCGATCCTCCTCTTGTCCCGGCCTGTCGCCGGCTGTCGTTCCCGTTTTGCCGTTCAGGCCCGTTTGCCGTTCAGGCTTTCGCGACGCGCGGTATCTTGTGCGGTGGGCCCAGCTTGAGCAGCTCCGCATCGGGCGTCAGCAATACCTCCACCGGCACGCCCACCGCCCCTTCGAGCGCATCGCGCAGCGCCTCACCGTGCGCCTCGATCGTGCCCGCCAGCGCGGCGGGGTCGTAGCCGATGCGGATGCGAAGAGCGTCCATCTCGTCGGCGAAGCGGATGATCTGGAACAGCCCGGCGCGGCTGGCGCGCTGGCCCTCGATCGCCAGTTGCAGGTCGCGCGGCATGACCGGCCTGCCGGCGACGAACGTCTGGTCGCTCTTGCGCCCGACGATGCGGATGCGCGCATGGGTGCGCCCGCAGGCGCAGGGGCTGCGGCTCACGGTGACGAGATCGTCGGTGCGATAGCGCACCATCGGCTGGAACGGATCGTTGAGCACGGTCACTACCAGCTCGCCCACTTCGCCGTCGGGCACCGGGCTGTCGTCGCGCACGTCGAGGCATTCGATCAGCGCCTGGTCCTCCCAGGCGTGCATGCCGTCGTGCGCGGGGCATTCCACCAGCGTCAGCGATTCGCCAAGGCCGCTGACTTCGAACAGGTCGAGCCCCCAGCTTCGCACCACTTCCAGCCGCCGGGGGCTGAGCGGTTCGCCGCCCACGGTGGCGCCGTGGCAGCCGTCGAATATGGCGCGAGGATCGGTGCCGGTCTTCTCGAAATACTCCTCCATCGCGATCAGCAGCGGGGTGGAGAGGAAGTAGTGCAGGCTCGGGCGATAGAGCCGGGCGGCGCGGAAGAAGTCGGGCAGGATCGCGGGCGCGTGCTTGAACAGGATCGGGATCAGCCCCGCCTCCTGGTAATGCCGGTTGACGTGGCCGACGCGGAAGGTCGGGCGCACCACGGTTACGTAGTCGCCCGGCCGTGCGCCCAGCATCCAGCTATCGCGCATCGTGCAGATTTCCGAGATCGAGCGCCCGCCGCGTAGCACCGGGGTGGGATCGCCGGTGGTGCCCGAAGTGAAGGTCACGCCCTTGAGATAGTGCGGATCGGCGCTGTTCATGCCCCCGAACGGATCGCCGCCCTGGTCCCGGAACGCGCGGACGTGATCCTTCGAAGTGAACGGCGCCTTGGCCGCGAAGTCGTCCAGCGAGCGGATGTCCGACGGGGAGACGCCGGCCGCCTGCCACACCTGCCGGATCAGCGGCGCATGCTCGTAGGCGTGGCGCAGCAGCAGGCGCAGACGCGCTTCCTGCAGTGCGGTGATGTCGGCACGCGGCATCGTCTCGACCCGTTCGTCGAAGTAGGCCGGGAAACGCCCGCCACCCGCCGCGACCGGTACGCTGCCCACGCTGTCTGAACGCACTTGCAAGCCCTTGCCCTCTTCCTGGTCCCATGCGGTCGGGGGAGGGGGCTCGTCGCCGAGCCGGCCGATCCATCATCCCCGCCAACAAATGAATACTATTAAGCTATCACTAGCTGCGCGTCTCGCCCTGCGCAAGCCCCTCGCTGCGAACGATCTCGTCCGCGATGGCGCCGATCGCCTCTGCAAGCGCGAGCGGCTGGTCGATGGGGACGTGGTGGGCAGCTTCGGCTATCTCGATCACCTGCGTGCCGGCGGGCGCCTGCGCCAGGATCAGCGCCATGCGCGCGGGCGTGGTGACGCTGGATTGCGCGCCGTTGACGACGTGGAGCGGGCACTGGATACGCGGCAGCAGGTCCCACGCCGCGCGTGCGCTGAACGTGCCGCGCAACGCCGGGTCAAACGACCAGGTCCACCCGCCCGGCACCCGGCGCAGCGACTTTGCGGCGACCCACGCGACGAGGAACGGGTGGACGATCGCCTGCGCCGGCACCAGCCGGTAGCGCGCCACCGCTTCCGCCACCGTCGCATAGACGCGGGCGGGCTTGCCCGGTGGCTCGCCGAACTCGACCCCGCCCGGCAGGATCGCGCTGTCGACGATGATCGCCGCGCCGCACCGCTCGGGCCCCGCGCGCGTCGCCAGTTGCACCGCCACGCCGCCGCCCGCCGAATGGCCGGCTACCACCGGCGCCACCCCGCTCGCGAACAGCCCGGCGGCGCGCGCGGCGGCGATCGCCTCGTCGGCATAACCGGCCACGGTGTAGGGCGGGTTGTGCGCGGAGGCGCCCATCCCCGAGAATGAGAGCGCGGCGACGCGGAAGCGGTCGGCCAGCAGCGGCGCGATGACGGCCCACCACCAGGCGTTCGCCATGCTGCCGTGAAGCAGCAGCAGTCCGGGTCGTCCCGCATCGCCCCACACGAGCAGTTCGATCCGCTTGTCGCCCAGCGCCAACGTGGAGACCTCGGGCGCGGCCGCGACCGCGCCGTCGAACCACGCCGGCGTTGCGCTCATCGCCCCTGCCACTGCGGCGCGCGCTTTTCGAGGAAAGCGCGCGAGCCCTCCTGCGCATCGTCCGAGGCGAAGACCGGGCCGCCCAGCGTGAGCGACAACTCGCGCAAGTCCGCGTCGCCCCGTTCCGAAGCCTGCCGCGCGACCACGAGGCTTGCCGTCACCGCAAGCGGTGCGTTCGCCGCGATCGTGCGCGCCAGTGCCAGCGCCGCGCCCAGCACCTCGGCGCTGGGCACCACGCGGTTGACGAGGCCATAGGCGCGCGCGTCGGCGGCGCTCATCGGGTCGCCCGTGGCGATCAGTTCGAGCGCGACGTTGCGCGGGATGGCACGTGGCAGGCGGTGCACGCCACCGGCGCCCGCAAACAGGCCGCGCTTGACTTCGGGCAGGCCGAAGCGCGCATCGTCCGAGGCGACGATCATGTCGCAGGCGAGCGCCAGTTCGCACCCGCCGCCGAGCGCCGCGCCGCGCACCGCCGCGATCAGCGGCTTGCGGCGCTGCGCGTCGATCAGCCCGGCAAAGCCGCCGTCGGGCGTCGACAGTTCGTGGCCCCGCCCCTCGGCCATCTCCTTGATGTCGGCCCCGGCGCAGAACACGTTCTCCAGCGAGGAGGCGAGGATCGCGACGCGAATCGCCACGTTGCCCTCGATCTCCTTGAGGTAGCCATCGACCAGCCGGGCGATTTCGCCATTGATCGCGTTGCGCTTTTCCGGGCGGTTCAGGGTGATGACGGCGATGTGGTCGTCGACCAGTTCAAACGTCGCCGGCTTGGCTGTGACCTCGGTATTCGTGCTCATCCCTAACTCCACTTGGTCTTGCCCGCAGCTTTTTCCGCAGGGGTGATGCTCAGGCTTTACATTCCGGCGCGACAAAGCCAAGAAAAAATAAAAGATGTTCAGTTATTGGGAGAGCGAGCCGATGGGCCCCTTGCACGGGATACGGATCATCGAGATGGGCGGCGTCGGGCCGGGGCCTTTCGCTTGCATGCTGCTGGCGGACCTGGGCGCCGAGGTCATCCGCGTCGACCGCCCCGGCGGCGCCAACCAGGGCGGGCTGCTGCAGGATTACGACGTGCTGGCACGCTCGCGCAGATCGATCGTGCTCGACATGAAAGTGCCTGGCGCGATCGACGTCCTGCGCGATCTGGTGCGCGGCGCCGATGCGTTCGTCGAAGGTTTCCGCCCGGGCGTCGCCGAACGACTCGGGCTGGGGCCCGAGGCGCTGCTCGCGGTCAATCCGGCGCTGGTCTACGGGCGCATCACTGGCTGGGGGCAGGACGGCCCGCTGGCGCCGACCGCCGGCCACGACCTCACCTACATAGCGATCTCGGGCAACCTGCACGGCTATGGCCGCGCCGGGGGCAAGCCTACGCCCGCGACCAACGCGGTGGGCGATTTCGGCGGCGGCGGCATGTTGCTGGTCGCGGGCCTGCTCTCCGCGCTGTTCGCCGCGCGCGCCAGCGGCACGGGGCAGGTAGTCGACGTGGCGATGGCGGACGGCGCGGCGCTGCTTTCCAGCATGTTCTGGGGGATGCTGGCGCAAGGCACCTGGCGCGACGAGCGCGGCGTCAACCTGCTTGATACCGGCGCGCCGTTCTACGACACCTACGAGACCGCCGATGGCCGCTTCGTCGCCATCGCCCCGATCGAACCGCAGTTCTACGCGCAGTTGCGCAAGCTGACCCGCATTGCCGACGACCCCGATTTCGACGAGCAGTTCGACGAAGGCCGCTGGCCCGTCATGCGCGAAAAGCTCGCCGCGATCTTCGCCAGGCGCACCCGCGACGAATGGGAGGCAATCTTCGCGGGCAGCGACGCCTGCCTCGCCCCCGTACTCTCAATGAACGAGGCGCCGCGCCACCCGCACAACCTCGCGCGCGGGGCATTCGTCGACGTCGCCGGCATCGTCCAGCCCGCTCCCGCACCCCGCTTCAGCGCCACCCCGCTGCCGCCCCCGCGCCCACCCCGGCCGCTCGGCGCAGATGGCGAAAGCGTGCTCCTCGACCTCGGATACACGACCGACGCGATCGCAAACCTCGCCTCCGAGGGCGTGTTCGGCGCGAATCGCAGCGAAAGGACCAGACCATGACGCAAGGCAGGACGCTCAACCGGGACACCGAGGCGATCGCCTACCAGTTGCCGCAGCCGGCCGGGATGATCGCCGACCTGTTGGTGCCCGGCGGCGCGCAGATCGACTGCGACGAGCGGCTTTGGGTGCCACAGGGCGAGAACGTGTGGTTCCGCCCGGTTTCCTTCGCGCCCGAGCAGGGGTTCTACATCAATTATTTGCGCGTGCGCGGCGCCGGCGTGCTGTCGCGCCATCGCCACAACGGCGCGGTCCACGCCTTCACCCAGCGGGGCACGTGGCGCTATCTGGAGCACGACTGGGTGGCGACGCCGGGCGACTACGCCTTCGAGCCGCCGGGCGAGACGCACACCCTCGTCATCCCCGATGGCGTGAGCGAGATGATTACGCTGTTCTTCGTGACCGGCGGCTACGTCTACGTCGACCCCTATGGCAAGGCGATGGGGTACGAGGACTGCTTCACCAAGATGGCCGCCGCGCGCGAGCACTACGTCGCCTGCGGGCTTTGCGCCGACTATGTCGACCGGCTGGTCATAGGGCGCTGAGCTGACCAGGCGCTCAGGGCGTGACCGCGCGGTGGGCGAGCATCGCCTCCCGCGCGGTTTCGTAGTTGCGGTCGGAGCCGGAGAGGCGGAACGCGACGTCGCGCTGGCCGGGCTGGAAGCTGTGGCAGGCGGCGGGCATGTTCTGCGCGGCCGAGGTGGGGAACACGTCAAGGTCTTGGTAGCGCCCGCCCGCGACCAGCAGTGCACGACGGATAATCGTCGCGTGTTCTGCCTCTTCCTCGGGCATCGTCTCGGTCCACTGGCGGAAGCCCTGGCCCAGCGAATGGCCGCCATAGGGGTCTGGGCCGGTGATCGTCTGCCCGTCGAGGCTCCAGTGCATCACCCGCTCGCCGTCGCGCAGCAGCGAGACTTCGCCAGGGCCGAACAGGTTGATCTCGGCGGCATTGGCGGCATCGGGATTGACGGTGACGGCGCGGTCGGGGACCTGCACCTCGTAAGTGCGGTCCGGCCGCCCGGTCGCCGCCTGGACCAGCGCCAGCGCCACGAGGTCGAAGACGTGGGTGCATTGCAGGCGCATGTCGATCAGCCGGCCCAGGTCCGAGGCGCGGGTGATAAGTGGCTGGCCGACCAGTGCGCGCAGCGGTACGGCGGCCCCGGCGCAGGTCGCCCAAGGAAAGCGCGGCGCGGCCATGCGCACGTCGCGCACATGCCCCTCGGCATGGTCGATGGTTACGCCGAAGTGGTGGTAGTGGTCCTCCAGCCAGCCAACAACGCGGCCGGGGCCGCGGTGATCGAGCGAGATCGCCCGACGGAACAGCCCGCCGGGGTGCGCCTGGACGCCGAACACCGGGGTCTGGCCTGCCTTGGACGTCATTGCGCGAACTCTCCCGTGTCGCCGCCGGGCCGCGCATTTTGGTGCAGCTCAAATTGGCAGTTTCAAAAATGAATGGTGTAAGTTAATGGGGGTCGGGTCAAGCGGTTCTCGCCAGAAGGTCCGCTCGGGAGAAGACGGCATGGATCAAGAGGCGAAATTCGCGCGGCGGAACCGGGCCCTCAGGCTGGGACGGGCGCAGTGGTATCTGCTTGTCCTGTTCATGGTCGTCCATGTCATGCTAGGTGTCGATCGGGCCATTCTCTCGGTGCTCGCCGAACCGATCAAGCGGGAGTTCGGGCTGACCGACACACAGCTTGGAATCCTCGTCGGAATCGGCTTTTCGGCCTTCTATTCGGTCGCCGGGCTGATCCTGGGCTGGGCGGTCGACAACCTCGACAGAAGCCGGATTCTCGCGGGTTGCGTGGTGGTTTTCGGCGCCGCGACCGCCAGCGCGGCATGGGCTGGGACCTTCGCCCACTTGCTCGCCTCGCGCCTCCTCGTCGGCGCCGGCGAGGCCGGCGGCGGACCGGCGATGGTCTCGATCATATCCGAGCGTTTTCCCCCCGAACGGCGCGGCCTGGCGATGAGCATCTTCTACGCGGGGGCTCCGCTCGGGTTGCTGTGCACTTTCCTCCTCGGCGGCCTGATCGCCGCGACCTACGGCTGGCGCGCCACGTTCCTCATCGCGGGTGTGCCGGCGGTCCTGCTGGGCCTGCTGGCCGGTTTCACCATCGACGATTCAGATCGCCGCAAGAGCCCCGAGGCAGAAGCCCTGCCGTTCCGCGTGGCCCTGCGCCACATCGCCGGCCAGCGCAGCGCGCGGCTGATCCTGACAGGCGTGATCTTCTACACCGGCTCGCTGACCGCGATGGTGGCGTTCCTCACCTCGTTCCTGATGCGCGTCCACGGCTTGAGCCTTGCCTCCGCCTCTGCCTTCCTGGCGCTCGCGTTCGGCGGTGCGGGGGCGCTGGGCGTACCGCTATCCGGCTACATCGTCGACCGCCTTGCCGCGCGCGACCTGCGTTGGCGGTCGTGGTGGTGCGCGGCGACGCTGCTGGCCTCGTTCGTGTTCTCGGTGGCGGCGTTGCTGGTCGACGTGACGGTGGGCGCGCTGGCGCTGTTCTGCGCGTGGGGGCTGTTCTCCAACGCGGTGAGCGGGCCGGGCGTCGCCACATACCAGTCGTTGCTGGCGGTGCGCGCGCGCGGGATCGGCATGGCGATCTACTACCTCGTCGCGCACCTGCTGGGCAGTACTTGCGGAGCGCTGCTGACGGGCATGCTGAGCGACCATTTCCAGGCGCGGCACGGCAACCTGTCGCTGCGCTATGCCCTTGCCCTGGTGGCTTTCGCCAACCTCGTCGGCGCGTGGCTGTGGTTCCGCTCAGGACGCAGCGTGGCGCAGGACATGCAGCGCGCGGACGATTTTCATTTTCAGGTCGGCCCGGCTGTGACCGGGCCCGTTTCGAGAGGAGTTGCGTGAATGGAGATTGCAAACATCGCCGCCGTCGTCACCGGCGGGGCATCGGGGCTCGGTGCCGCGACGGCGCGGGCGCTGGCGGCACAGGGAGCCAAGGTGGCGCTGTTCGACCTCAATGCCGATAAGGGCGAGGCTCTGGCCGCCGAACTGGGCGGCGCGTTCTGCAAGGTGGACATCTGCAACGACGCCGAAGTCGACGCGGCTTTCGCGAAGGCCCGCGCCGCCCACGGGCAGGAGCGCGTGCTGATCAACTGCGCGGGCACCGGCAAGGCGGTCAAGTCGGTCCGCCGTGACCGCAAGACGGGCGAGATCGTGGTGCTGGCGGCCGAAGACTTCGACCGCGAGATCCAGATCAACCTCGTCGGCACCTACCGTTGCATAGTCAAGGCGGCGGCGGGAATGCTGACCCTGGACCCGCTGGAGAACGGCGAGCGCGGGGCGATCGTCAACACCGCCAGCATCGCGGCGGAGGACGGCCAGACGGGACAGGTGCCCTATTCGGCATCCAAGGCCGGCATCGTCGGCATGACCCTGCCGCTGGCGCGCGACCTGTCGGGCGAGGCGATCCGGGTCAACACGATCCTGCCCGGCATCTTCGACACCCCACTGATGCAGGGCGCGCCCGATGCGGTGAAGGAGGCGCTCTACGGCTCGATCCCGTTCCCCAAGCGCTTCGGCGCGGCGGAGGAATTTGCCCGGCTCGCGGTCGAACTGGTGGGCAACGGCTACATCAACGGCGAGGATATCCGGCTCGACGGCGGCATTCGCATGGGACTGCGCTGAACGGTTCGCAGGCGCCGGTTCCGGCCGGCGCCTGCGATATCCTTAAAGCGCCTCGACGATGGTGACGTTGGCGATGCCGCCGCCTTCGCACATCGTCTGCAACCCGTAGCGCAGGCCCCGCGCCTTCAGGGCATGGATCAGCGTCGTCATCAGCTTGGTGCCCGAACTGCCCAGCGGATGGCCGAGCGCGATGGCGCCGCCGTTGACGTTGAGCTTCGCCGGATCGGCGCCCAGTTCCTTGAGCCAGGCGAGCGGGACGGGGGCGAAGGCCTCGTTCACTTCGTAGAGGTCGATCTCTCCGATCGTCATCCCGGCTTTGCCAAGGACATGCCGAGTCGCGGGGATCGGCTCCTCCAGCATGATGACCGGGTCGCCCGCCGTCACCCCGAAGGCGTGGATGCGCGCGATGGGAGTGAGGCCGTGCGCCTTGAGCGCTTCGCCCGAGACGATCATCACCGCCGAGGCGCCGTCGCAGATCTGGCTGGAGGTTGCGGCGGTGATGATACCGCCCGGCGTCACCAGCTTGACGCTCTGGATCGCCTCCAGCGTGGCGTCGAAGCGGATGCCCTCGTCGACGACGTGGAGTTCGGTGGCGCCTTCCGCCGTCACCACTTCCAGCGGCAGGATCTCGGCCTCGAAGGCACCGGCGCGGGTGGCGGCGATGGCGCGCTGCTGGCTTTCGAAGCCGAAGGCGTCGAGATCGTCGCGGGTCAGGCCGTGCTTGGCGGCGATCATCTCGGCGCCGGCGAATTGGGTGATCTCGGTGACGCCGTAGCGGTCGAATATGGCCTGGGTATAGGGGCCGGTGCCGATGCCCTGCTGCAATGGTGCACTCAGCGCCAGGCCCATCGGCACGCGCGACATGCTTTCCACGCCCGCAGCGATGACGACGTCCTGCGTGCCCGAGAGCACCGCCTGCGCCGCGAACTGGATCGCCTGCTGCGACGATCCGCACTGGCGGTCGATCGTCACTGCCGGAATGCGGTCGGGCAGCGAGGAGGCGAGGACGGCGTTGCGCCCGACATGGAACGCCTGCTCACCGGCCTGCGTGACGCAGCCCATGATGACGTCGTCGATGACGTTGGGGTCGATGCCGCTGCGCGCGACCACCGCTTCGAGCACGCGCGCGGCCATGTCGACCGGGTGCCAGTCGCGCAGGCGGCCGTTGCGGCGTCCGCCGGCGGTTCGTACGGCGCTTACGATATAGGCTTCAGGCATTTCGGGTTCTCTCCGTTGGATCGTGGGAATATGGGGTGCGTCGCAGGTTAGGCGAGGGTTACGTGCCCGTGCCCGCCTGCCGCGCGGCGGTGTTCCAGCCGCCGCTGAACGAGAAGTACTGCGCGGTCTGGTAGCGGCTGGAGCCGTCGAGCAGCGGCATGCAGAAGGCCGCGAGTTCGGCCATCGTGCCCATGCGGCCGGCCGGACTCTCGCTTTCGAGTTGGCGGCTCCAGGGGCCGGAGGGGACGTGGCGGTCGTCCAGCCCCTCGGCCGGCGCGCCGGGGAAACCGGGGCCGACGACGTTCTTTGAGCCCACCGCGTTGATACTCAGCCCTTCGCCCGCATGTTCGAGCGCGGCGGCCTGTACGAGAAAACTCTGGCCTGCACGCACGGCGCCGTAGATCGACCAGCCGGGTTCGGGGCGAGCGCCGGCGTCGCTGGTGAAGACGACGATCTGGCCGCCGCCCGCTGCCCGCAGGGGCGGGATCAGGACCTGCAGTGCGTGCAGCGTGCTCGTCGCATAGCCGGCGAGTTCGGTGAGATCGGAAGGGGCGGCGGCCAGCAGCGGTCCGCTGCAGAAGACCGCAGCAGTCCCGCTCGGCGGATAGATCGCCGCGCAATCGAGGCGGCCGAAACGGGCGAGCGCGCCATCGACCAGGCGTCGCCAGCCCGTTGCCTCGGCAAGCGAGCCGGGCCCGGTGAGCGGCACTTCGGCGAGGCCGATCGCACAGACCTGCGTTTGCCCGCCCAGTTCCTCCACCAACGCTTCGTCGGCGCCATGGAGGACGAGCGAATGGCCACCCGCGGCGAGCGCTCGGGCCAAGGCCGGCCCGACGTATTCACCGGCCCGAGTCACCAGCGCAACGCGATGGTCCATGCGAAAATTTCTCCTCTCTCCGGCGCAATCCGCGCTTTCGCGCCAGTTTCCCGGCAGCGCCGCGCCCTTGCGTTGCTATCAGGATCGGACTATAAATTAATACAAGTAATTTCACAATCTCGTGGAGTGGATGATGAAAAACCGCATTTTCAGCGCGGACGCGCATATCGTCGAGCCGCGCACGCTGTTTCTCGACGGACTGCCCGCCAGCCTCCAGAAGCACGCCGTCAGCGCCGCGATGGAAGACGGCTACATGAAGATGAAAGTCGGCCCCGACGTCGTCCACCGCCAGCGTCTGTCGGCCGCCGCGCCCGATGGAGGAGACATCGGCCGCTCCAAGCGCAAGGGGGCCTCCAACCTCGTCGGCCGCCTGGAAGACATGGAGATGGAGGGCATCGACTGCGAACTGGTGTTCCCGACGCTTGGCCTCGTGCTCTACTTCGTGCGCGACCGCGAGGCCGCGGTGGCCTCCAGCCAGCTCTACAACGACTGGGCGCTGCAGTTCTTCGGGGAGCACCGGCACATGTTCGTGCCCTCTGCGATGCTGCCCGCGCTCGCGATCGAGGATATCCTCGCCGAACTGCGCCGGGTGGGCACGCTGGGCTACACCGCCGCGATGCTGCCCACGATTACCGGCGCGGCGCTGCCCGCCTACAACGACGAGGCGTGGGATCCGGTGTTCCGCCTTGCCGGCGACCTCGGCATCGTCTTCACTTTCCACACCGGCACCGGCGACCGGCCGTGGATTTCGGAGCGGGGCCCGGGCGCGGCGGTCATCAACTACGCGACGCAGATGAACGAGGGGATCGACGCGACGATGCGGCTGGTCTCGGGCGGAGTGCTCGATCGCAATCCCGATACGAAGATCTGCTTCGTGGAAAGCGGCGCGAGCTGGCTCGCCGCGCTCGCCGAGCGGATGGACGAGGTCTACGAGGCGCACAACTACTACGTGCGCCCGGTGCTGAGCCTCAAGCCCAGCGAGATCATCCAGCGGCAGGTGAGCTGTGCGTTCCAGCACGACCGCGCCTGCATCATGTCGCGCGAGGTCACGGGCCTGAAGTCGCTGCTCTGGGCGACCGACTACCCGCACGCCGAAGGCACTTTCCCGAAATCGCGCAAAGTCGCCGCACACTTGTTCGACGGGATCGAGATCGGCGAGGATGAGAAGGCGGCGATCCTGGGCGGCAACGCTTTTGACCTGTTCCGTCCCGCCCCGCCGCCGCAGGGAATCAAGGCGGCGGCCTGAGCGGAACGGCATTTTCGGTCCATTCGCGGTGCCGCCAGGTTGGCGGCACCGTTGGCGCGGGCGTTCGAGACGCGCGGGGCTGACCGGATTATTCGAGAAGGATGAAGGCATGGAATTGCAAGGGGTGGGGGCGATCGTGACCGGCGGCGCTTCGGGGCTGGGCGGTGCGACCGCAAGGATGCTGGCGAGCCACGGCGCTAAAGTGGCGATCTTCGATCTCAACGAGGAGGTGGGCAGTCAGACCGCGGAAGCGATCGGCGGCATCTTCTGCAAGGTGGACGTGGCCAACGAGGCCAGCGTCGTCGCCGGGATCGACAAGGCGCAAGACGCCCATGGCGTCGCGCGCGTGCTGGTGAACTGCGCGGGCGTGGCGCCGGCGATCAAGACGGTGGGCAAGGAGAACGTGCCCCATCCGCTCGACGCCTATCGCCGCGCGATCGAGATCAACCTGATCGGGACCTTCACCGTCATCAGCAGGTTCGCCGCCCGGCTCGCCGATGCCGATCCGCTCGGCGAGGAGCGCGGGGTGATCGTCAACACCGCATCGGTCGCCGCCTACGACGGGCAGGTGGGGCAGGCTGCCTATGCCTCCTCGAAAGGCGGGGTGGTGGGCCTGACGCTGCCGGTCGCGCGCGATCTGGCGCAGCACCGAATCAGGGTCATGACCATCGCGCCGGGCATCTTCCTCACGCCCATGCTGATGGGGCTGCCGCAGGCGGCGCAGGATAGCCTGGGCACGCAAGTTCCCCATCCCAGCCGGCTCGGCAGGCCCGAGGAATATGCCCAGCTGGTCGAGAGCATCATCGCCAATCCGATGCTCAACGGCGAAGTCATCCGTCTCGACGGCGCCATCCGGATGGCGCCGCGATGAGCGACGCGGCCGTGCTTTCGATCGATGCCGAAGCGATCGCCGACCGGGTAGAGGCTTTCGTGCGCGAGGTCGTGGTGCCTTACGAGAAGGACCCGCGCATCGCCGTTCACGGCCATGGGCCGCCCGAGGACCTCGTCGTCGAACTGCGGGCGAAGGCGCGGGCGGCGGGCGTGCTCACCCCGCATATCCTGCCCGGCGGCGCGCACCTGACGCAGCGTGACACGGCGAAAGTGCTGATCCGTTCGGGCCTGTCTCCGCTGGGACCCGTCGCGGTCAACACCATGGCGCCCGACGAGGGCAACATGTACCTGCTGGGCAAAGTCGGCTCGGCCGAGCAGAAGACACGGTTCCTCGATCCGCTGGTGCGCGGCGAGGCGCGCTCGGCCTTCTTCATGACCGAACCGGCGGCCGAAGGGGGCGCCGGTTCCGATCCTTCGATGATGCGCACGACTTGCGAGATGGACGGCAACCACTGGGTCATCAACGGGCGCAAGGCGTTCATCACCGGCGCGCAAGGGGCCAGGGTGGGCATCGTGATGGCGAAATCGCAGGACGGCGCCTGCATGTTCCTGGTCGACCTTCCCGATCCGGCGATCCGCATCGAGCGGGTGCTCGACACCATCGACAGTTCGATGCCGGGCGGCCACGCGATCATCGCCATCGAGAACCTGCGCGTTCCCGCCGACCAGATGCTCGGCGCCAGCGGCGAGGGGTTCCAGTACGCGCAGGTCCGCCTGTCGCCGGCGCGCCTGTCGCACTGCATGCGCTGGCTGGGCGCCTGCATCCGCGCGAACGAGATCGCCACCGCCTATGCCTGCACCCGCCAGGCCTTCGGCAAGCTGCTGGTCGACCACGAGGGCGTGGGCTTCATGCTGGCGGACAATCTCATCGACCTGCGCCAGTGCGAGCAGATGATCGACTGGTGCGCCGGGATACTCGACGGCGGCTCGCTGGGCACGGCGGAAAGCTCGATGGCCAAGGTCGCGGTCTCCGAAGCGCTGATGCGGGTGGCGGATCGCTGCGTGCAGGTGATGGGCGGCACCGGGGTTTCGGGCGACACCATCGTCGAGCAGGTCTTCCGCGAGATCCGGGCCTTCCGCATCTACGATGGGCCCACCGAAGTCCATAAATGGTCGCTGGCCAAGAAAGTGAAGCGCGATTTCCTGAAGGCCAAAGCCGCATGAGCGGATTGCCGGACGAGAACGTCGGGACCACGGCGGTGCGCGAAGGCTATGGCTTCGACGAGGCGGCCCTGGCGGACTGGATGCGCGGCCATGTCCCCGGCTATGCGGGGCCGCTGCAGGTCGAGCAGTTCCGCGGGGGCCAGTCCAACCCGACCTACAAGCTGGTCACGCCGGGCA
This sequence comes from Novosphingobium resinovorum, assembly GCF_001742225.1. Lineage (NCBI taxonomy): Bacteria > Pseudomonadati > Pseudomonadota > Alphaproteobacteria > Sphingomonadales > Sphingomonadaceae > Novosphingobium > Novosphingobium resinovorum. The sequence goes on from NZ_CP017077.1 coordinate 438,115, forward strand.
GGACCTATGTCCTGCGTCGCAAGCCGCCGGGCCTGTTGCTCAAAGGTGCGCATGCCGTAGAGCGCGAGGCCAAGGTGCTGACGGGGTTGGAAAAGGCAGGGTTTCCGGTTGCCCACGTCCATGCCCTATGTACCGACGACGCGGTGATCGGGACGTGGTTCTACGTCATGGACATGGTCGAGGGGCGGATCTTCTGGGATGCCACGGTGCCCGGCGTCCCGGCCGGTGAGCGGGCGGCGATCTTCGATGCGATGAACGCGGCCATGGCCAGCCTGCACATGGTCGACTACGCCGCCGTCGGCCTTGCCGACTACGGAAAGTCCGGAAACTACTTCGCCAGGCAGATCGCCCGGTGGTCCCGGCAGTACCTCGACGATAGCGAGGCAGGGCGGGACCCGAACATGGACCGCCTGCTGGAGTGGCTGCCCGCCAATATCCCCGTCGGCGACGATGCCACCACCATCACCCATGGCGATTTCCGCATCGACAACATGATCTTCCATCCCACCGAGCCGCGCGTGCTCGCGGTGCTCGACTGGGAACTTTCGACGCTGGGGCATCCCGGCGCCGACTTCGCGTACAATGCGATGATGTACCGGATGCCACCGTATATCGTGGCGGGGCTCGGCGGTGCGGACATCGCCGCGCTGGGGATTCCCGGCGAGGAGGAATACGTCGCTGCCTATTGCGCCCGCACGGGGCGCGAGTCGCTGCCGGGGTACGACTTCTACGTCGCGTTCAATTTCTTCCGCCTCGCGGCGATCTTCCACGGCATCAAGGGACGGGTCCTGCGCGGCACCGCCTCTTCGGCGCAGGCGCACGAGCGGGTGCGGATCCTGCCCGAACTTATGGAACTGGCCTGGCAGCAGGCGCGGCGGGCAGGGGCGTGACAGGCGATGCACGCGGGCCATCGCCGCATGCGCGCCGCACCGCGCCGTGCGGCAGACTTCATGGGAGTGAACTGACATGACGACGATCAACACACGGATCACCCGGATGCTCGGCATCGAGGCGCCGATCGTCCAGGGCGGGATGATGTGGGTCGGCCGCGCCGAACTTGCCGCCGCGGTGTCCAACGCCGGCGGGCTGGGTATCCTGACCGCGCTGACCCAGCCCACGCCCGACGACTTGCGCAGGGAGATCGCGCGCTGCCGCGAGATGACCGACAAGCCTTTCGGGGTCAACCTGACGATCCTGCCGTCCGTGAGCCCGCCGCCTTATGCCGAATACCGCAAGGCGATCATCGACAGCGGCGTTACGATCGTCGAGACCGCCGGGCACAAGCCCCGGGAGCATGTGGAGGATTTCAAGGCGCATGGCGTGACCGTCCTCCACAAGTGCACTGCAGTGCGCCATGCGCTCTCCGCCGAGCGGATGGGCGTGGATGCGATCTCCATCGACGGCTTCGAGTGTGCGGGCCATCCCGGCGAGGACGATATTCCGGGCCTCGTCCTGATCTCGGCGGCGGCGGATCAAGTGACCGTGCCGATGATCGCCAGCGGAGGGTTCGCCGATGGCAGGGGGCTGGTCGCCGCGCTTGCGCTGGGGGCCGAAGGCATCAACATGGGGACGCGCTTCTGCGCGACGGTGGAGGCACCGATTCACGAGCGGGTGAAGCAGTTCATCCTCGACAACGACGAGCGCGGGACCAACCTGATCTTCCGCAAGTTCCACAATACCGGACGCGTCGCCCGCAATAGCGTGTCGGACGAGGTCGTGGCCATTTCCGCGCGGGCGGATGCCGTCTTCGAGGACATTCGCCCGCTGGTGTCGGGCGCCAGGGGCCGTCTCGCGCTGGAGACCGGCGACATCGATGCCGGGCTCGTCTGGGCAGGACAAGTGCAGGGCCTGATCCGCGATATACCGAGTTGCGCGCAGCTTGTCGCGCGCATCGTGCGCGAGGCTCGCGAGATCATCGCGTCGCGGCTGGCCGGCATGCCGGGCGTGACGTCGCAGGTCGCTGCCTGAATCGGAAATCGCGCCGGTTTGATCGATGAAGCCGACGCGGGGATCACTTGGCCGCAAGTTCCCCCTTCGACACCGGCGAGGCCATGGTGATTTCGGTGGTAGCACCAAACCTGAGGTGGGCGGTGATCTTGCCCAACCTGTCCAGCAGCACGCCCTCGCGGTTGCGCACATAGCTGCCGTCGACGACAGTCACCTGGTCGGGCGCCGCGCTTGCCACCGCCCCGCCCGGGTGGCCCTGGAAATGGCTGCCAGCACGGCACTCGGTCGCAACCTAATTAGAGCTACGTCGCGGCTTTCACCGGCTTGCGATTACCCATAAGTTTCGAGCCCCACGCCGATCTGGATGTCGGCAAGTCGACGTAGGCCGCGCCAGACGACGGTGTTACCCGGGGCGGGTCTGAAGTTCTTGCGAGATAACCGCCGAGACGGGCCAATTTCATTCGCTCGTCGTTCGTATTCTGGGTTTGCATCGGCGGGTTCAACGGGTGGCGGCAACACAAGCTTGAAAGCGCTCTGCGGGTATTTGGTATTCGAGCGTTTTCCTTGGTCGTTCGTTGAGTTGCCGGGCAACGGCACTCAGCTTGGTCTTGGCTGTATAGCTACAGATCGGTTCCTCTGGGGAAATACTGTCGCAGCAGGCGATTGGTGTTTTCGTTTGATCCTCGCTGCCAGGGCGATTGCGGATCGCAGAATGATCGGCCAGTTCCTTGCCGCGATCCCAGGTGAGCGACTTGTAGAGTTCGCGCGGCAGGCGCTGCGTCTGCCTGATCAGCGCAGATACGACGCTCCTTGTGTCCTTGTTGGCGACCTTGACCAGCATCACATAGCGCGAATGGCGTTCGACCAGCGTGGCGATGTAGCTGTTCTTCGTGCCTCCGATCAGGTCGCCTTCCCAGTGGCCGGGAATGGCGCGGTCCTCGACAGAGGCGGGGCGCTCGCTGATCGACACGGTATCCCTGATCTGGCCGAGGCCATTGCGCTTGAGGCTGGCGTGCCGCGATCGGCGGATGGTGCGCCGGGCTCGCAGATGGTCCAGCAGTTCCTTCTTCAGAACTCCCCGCGCCTGTATGTACAGGCTTCTGTAGATGGTCTCGTGCGACACCTGCCTGTGGGGCTCCTAGGGAAAGCTGCGCCTGAGCCACCCCGCAATCTGTTCCGGTGACCATTTGCGGCGCAGCTTCGCCGATACTGCCTTGGCCATGGCGGCGAGCAAGCCAGCTTGCAGGGCTTGGGCCGCAAGACACGGTCCCATGCCGCCTGATCGGACGCGGTCGCGCGATACCGTGCAAGGCCGCCGTTACGCCCGACTTCGCGACTGATCGTCGAGGGCGCGCGGCCCAGTCGCCGTGCTATCGCACGCAAGGGTTCACTGGCGCTCAGGCCGCGCGATATCTCCTCCCGCTCGGCAAGGTTCAGCGCACGGCTGCCACGCTTGCGATCGGCGGGCCGGATACCGCCGGTCGGCGAAATCACCGAGAATACCCACAATGACTCGCGATCGAACCTTCGTCCAATCGAACTCATCGACTCCCCGCGCTGCCAACGATCCCATATCTCCGCTCGCTGGCTGGCCGTGTAATATATCCGACGACGCTGCTTCATCGCGGCACTCCATCTTACCCAAAGGATTAAAGTGTTGCCTCCACTCGTTGAACCCACCATCCACTAGTGGACGTTTCGTATCGCATGCGACACGCATCAATTAAGAAGGGACATCATTACATCGACCTTCTAGAGATTGAACCAACACCCGGTGTTTCGGAATTTGATCCTGATTGGCATTCGGTTCGAAAAGAAAGGTGAAACTGTCACTTTCAGGAGCAGGAAGCCACGGGATGCTCGCGTCGGATAAGTGATCCTTTGGTACTTCAAAACTGGTGCCCAGCAACACTTTGATGGGTGGCTTATGCAAGTGCTCCTGCCGCCGCCCATAGCGTTGCTGCTGCTCCGATAGCTACCGTAACGGCTTTCATCATCGCGCCTTGCTGCACCACGCCGAGCCTTGTCGCAAACGTCCGTGATGGGGTGGTTGCTGCCGAAAGCCAAGGCTAGGCTTCAGTCAGGCAGGTAGGGGTCCCTTTCTGTGCCAGCCGGTCCGCTCCTAAATATATTTTTCAAATATATACAGGGCCTTACTATGGGTCGGGTTGGGGCTCCGCTTTGGCGTCGATATACAGTTCACGCTGGCGCAGAAGCAGTTTTTCTGCTTCGAGCACGAGGAAAAGCAGCAATCCGGCCGCAAGCACCATCACCCAGTCGATGAGGGACATGGGACGGCTGGCAAAGGCGGCGTGCATGAAGGGCGCATAAGTGAACAGCAACTGGGCACCCGCCACGACGCCGATCGCGCCGAGTACGGCGGGGGTCCCCAGCGCGCCGTGCCAGGTCATCGAGCGCATGTGCAGGTAGCGCACGTTGAACAGGTAGAACACCTGTCCGACCACTAGGGTGTTCACGAAGATGGTCCGTGCAGTGTCGAGGTCGCGGCCCGTGCCGATCGCCTGGAAGAACATGCCCAGGCCGAGCCCCGCCAGCAATAACGAGACGAGCAGGGTCCGCCATAACAGGAACGAAGAGATCAACGGCGCATCGCGGTGGCGCGGGGCGCGGTCCATGACACCGGGTTCCGATGGCTCTAACGCCAGGGCCAGGCCAAGCGTGACCGCGCAGATGAGGTTGATCCACAGTATCTGCGTCGGGGTCATCGGAAGGGTGAAGCCGGCAAGGATCGCCAGCACCACGGCGAGGGCCTCGCCGCCATTCGTCGGCAGTGTCCAGGCGATGACCTTGCGGATGTTGTCATGCACCGTCCGACCCTCGCGCACGGCAGCGACGATCGATGCGAAATTGTCGTCGAGCAATACCATTCCGGCGGCTTCCTTGGCGGCTTCGGTGCCCTTGTCGCCCATCGCCGTGCCGACATCGGCCTGCTTGAGCGAAGGGGCGTCGTTCACGCCGTCGCCCGTCATGGCCACGATCAGCCCGTGGTACTGCAGGGCGCGCACGATGCGCAGCTTGTGCTCAGGATTGGTGCGGGCGAAAACATCGATCTCCAGCACAGCATCCGACAGCGCGGCATCCGACAGTCGTTCGAGCGCGGAGCCGGTAGTGACGTGCGGTTCGTCGGCGATGCCCAACTGGCGGGCGATCGCCAGGGCGGTGGCGGCATGGTCGCCCGTTATCATCTTCACGGCGATGCCGGCGCGGCGACATTGGGCGATGGCCGCCGCCGCTTCGGGGCGCGGGGGATCGACGAAGCCCATCAGGCCCAGGAACTCGACGTCGCTCGCGAGGTCGTCGAAAACGAGGCGCGTGGTCGGCGTGGTCAGGCGTTTCCTGGCAAAGCCCAGCAGGCGCTCTCCATCCCGCGCCGCTGCGGCGATCCCGAAGGCCCAGGCCGCGGGCTCGATGCCGGCGATGGCCATCACTTCTTCGGGGGCGCCCTTGATGAAGATCGTCGGTTCGCCGCCGGGGCCGACATTGAGCGTCGCCATGAAGCGATAGGATGCATCGAAGGGGATTTCGTCGATGCGCTTCCATTCGCTCCGGGCGTGATCGCAATCGAGGCCCGCCTTTGCCGCCAGGGCCACCAGGGCTCCCTCCATGGGATCGCCGTTCACCCACCATCGCCCCGTTTCCTGCGCCAGGGTCGCGTCGTTGCACAGGAGGCCGCAGGCGATGATCGGGATGGCCCTGGCGATCGCGGCGGCATCGTCCTGTCCGCCCTCGCTGGTGAACCCGCCTTCCGGTGCATAGCCCGAGCCGCCGACGAGAATCTCGTCCCGGTCGATCAGGATGCGGCGTACCGTCATCTCGTTGCGGGTGAGGGTGCCGGTCTTGTCCGAACAGATCACCGATACTGCGCCCAGCGTCTCCACGGCGGGAAGTCTGCGGATCACGGCATTGCGCCGGGCCATGCGCTGGACGCCGATCGCCAGGGTGATAGAGATGACTGCCGGAAGGCCTTCCGGGATGATGCCTACGGCCAGCGCGACGACGGCCAGCAGCGCATCGCCCCACTCGTACCCGCGCAGCGCGATGGCGAAGGCGAACAACGCCAACGCGCCCATGGCGACGAGCGCAGTGAAACGGCGGGCAAAGCGGTCGATCTGGCTCAACAGGGGCGGCCGGGCGACCTTGACGGATTGGAGCAGACTGCCGATCCGCCCGATCTGGCTATGCGGGCCCGTCGCCACCACTACGCCGCTTGCCCGGCCCGCCGAAACCAGCGTGCCGGAAAACGCCATGTTGCTCCGATCGGCGACCTGGGCGGATGCAGCGACGGGGGCCTGCCCCTTTTCGGCGGGAACCGATTCACCCGTCAAGGCGGCTTCGTCGATGCGCAGGCCATGGACGCGCAGCAGGCGCACGTCCGCAGGAACCCGGTCGCCCGCTTTGAGCGAAACGATGTCGCCCGGGACCAGTTCGGAAACCGGGCACCTGCGGCGTATCCCGTTGCGCAGGACCAGGGCATGGGGCGCGATCATGTCGCGGATGGCGGCGAGCGCGCCTTGCGCCCTTCCTTCCTGGACGAACCCGACCACCGCATTGATGAGCACCACCGCGACGATCACGATCGCGTCGACATGATGGCCCAGCAATGCCGCCGCGACCGAAGCGGCGAGCAGGGCGTAGATGAGGGCGCTGTCGAACTGGGCGAGGAAGCGCCTGAGCGGATGGACGGCGGCTTCCACCGGCAGGGCATTCGCTCCGTGAAGCCGAAGCCGGTTGCGGGCTTCCATCTCGTCGAGGCCGGCCGGGCCGGTGTTCAGGCCGAGGAGGACCGTCTCGGCCGGCAGCTCGTGCCAGATCGTCTTGTCGGCGGCTTTCATCGCTCGGGGCATCTCCGCTGCAGATCGCGCTCAGGCACGACCCGTCGCCCGGTCGACGCAGGCGAGCAGGCGATGGTCGAGGAGCGGTTTTTCGAAGACCTCGTCGAACTGCGTGCCGTCATCGCCCAGCGCGACGGCGTCGCGCCGGTAGGCGGTGATGAGGATGGCCGGGCGCCGCCAGCCCGCCACGCGCAGGCCACGGAGCAATTCGGCGCCGCTCATGTCGATCATGCGATAGTCGGTGATGAGGCAGGCGGCCTCACCGACCGCGGGGTCCGCCAGCGCCGCGACTCCGCTGGCAAAGGCGCGCACTTCGTACCCGCGCGCCTGCAGCATCAACTGGATGGATCGGCGCACGGCGCTGTCGTCCTCCACGAGAAGGACGCTAGGACGCTGTGCGGGTAGTGCCGGAACCGTCATGGTGACATCTCCATGGCCCATCACGCTGGATCGGCCGATGCCACCATGCGATTGTTGTGTCGCCCCGTCGCTACGTATTGGTACTAGAGTGGGATGACGTAACGTCGACCCGCCTTTCGTCGTTGCGACCCCGGCCTGCGCCGCGGTCGCAATGACGATCCAACGTAAAGACATCACGCTCCAGGCGCGCAATAATGGAGTGCGTGCGGATCAGTTCTCGTCCATGCCCAGGCCGGCCGAGAAGGCGATGCGCAACGCTTCCGAAAGCGATCTGACCTGCAGCTTGGCCATCAGGTTGGCGCGATAGACCTCGACGGTGCGGGCCGATATTTCGAGATCGTAGGCGATCGTCTTGTTGGGCAGGCCCTTGGCCATTCCTGCAAGGACGTCGCGCTCGCGAGCAGTCAGGCCGGCGATGGCGACTGCGGCTTCGCGGGCGGAAGCGGCCTTGCGGTCCTGATCCTCGGCTTGCGCGAAGGCGGCCTGGATCGCATGGAGCAGGGCAGTGCGTTCGAACGGCTTCTCCAGGAAATCGACGGCACCGGCCTTCATCGCCCGCACCGCGATCCCGACGTCGGCATGTCCGGTCAAAACGACCACTGGCATCGCCACGCCCCGTTGCGCCAGGATCTGCTGGATTTCAAGCCCGTCCATCTCGGGCATCCGCACGTCCAGCAGGATACAGCCGTCCGCAGCGTGGCGCGCGGCCTTGAGAAAATCGACCCCCGAAGCCCAGGTTCGGACCGCATAGCCGGCGCTCTTGAGAAGGAAGCTCGTCGAGCGGCGGATTGCATCCTCGTCGTCGATGACGTGGACGGTACGTCTATCCTCCATCGGAGCCCTCCGTGGCCATGTGGATCAGGGTGAAATGAAACCGGGTGCCGCCGGGCTTTTGGCTTTCGGCCCAGATTCGCCCGCCATGGGCTTCCACGATAGTCCGGCAGATCGACAGGCCCAGCCCCATGCCTTCGCTCTTGGTGCTGAGGAAGGCCTGGAAGAGCTGGCCGGCGATCTCGTGGGCCAGCCCGGCCCCGGTGTCGGCCACGGTGACGCGCACGAAGCCGGGGCTGTCGATCGCGGTCCGGATGGTCAGGACGCGCTCTTCGCTATCGGCCATCGCTTCGGCGGCGTTGCGGATGAGGTTGACCAGCACCTGCTCGATCTGGACACGGTCGGCAAGGACCGGGGTGGCGGCCGGATCGAGCAGCAGCACCGGCGTCACCCCGTTCGCGCGCAGGCCCGCCAGGCCCAGCGAACAGGCCTCGTGGATCAGCGCCGGGAGGTCCTCGACCTGCTTGTGGACCTCGCCCCGCGCGACGAAATCGCGCAGCCGGCGCACGATATGGCCGGCCCGCAGCGATTGCAGCGCGGCTTCCTCCAGCGCGCCGCGCACCAGTTCGATGGCTTGCGGGGTGGCGTCTTCGAGCAGCACACTGGCCGTCTCGACATAATTCACCACGGCGGTGATCGGCTGGTTGAGTTCGTGCGCAAGGGTCGATGCCATGGCCCCCATCGCGCTGACCCGCGAGACGTGGATGAGTTCGGACTGCAACTCCTTCAGCCGCAGGTCGGTGGCATCCTGCTGGGTGAGATCGCGCATGAAACCGGTGAACAGGCGGCGCCCGCCGGCGGCGGTCTCGCCGATCGCCAGTTCGTGGGCGACCAGCGAGCCGTCCTTGCGCCGACCGATCACGCGGCGGTTCCGGCCCATAACCCGGTGCTCCCCGGTGGCGAGGAAACGCGCGATGTAGCCGTCGTGCGCCTCGCGGTCGGGGGAGGGCATCAGCATCGCGATGTTGCGCCCCAGCACTTCGGGCTCGGCATAGCCGAACATTCGCTCGGCGGCGCGGCTGAACGACAGCATCGTGCCTTCCTCGTCGATCACCACCATCGCGTCGGGCACGGTGGCGAGGATCGAGTTGAGATGCGCCTCGCGCGCTTCGATGGCGCGTTCTGCGGCCTTCTGGTCGGTGATGTCACGCACGATCTTGGCGAAGCCGCGCAAGGTCCCGTGCTCGTCGCGCAGTGCGGTGATCGTCATGTCGGCGAGGAATTCCGAGCCGTCCTTGCGTACGCGCCAGCCCTCTTCCAGCACCCGGCCTTGCGCGCGCGCGCGGTCGAGATCGGCATAGGGCTTGCCCGTGACGACTTCCTCGGCCGGATAGAAGATGGCGGTCGACTGGCCCAGGACCTCCTCCTCGGTCCAGCCCTTGATCCGCTCCGCGCCCTTGTTCCAGATGGTGACGCGGCCCTGGGGATCGAGCATGTAGATCGCGTAAGTGGTCGCCCCGTCGATCAGCAGGCCGAGTTCCTCCGCCGTCTCGCGGGCCTCGCGCGACTTCTGCTCCGCTTGCGCCGCGTGGGCGCTGGCCGCCTGGCGCCAGTGCGCCATGCGTGCCTTCAGGGCGATGATGGCGAGCGAGACCAGCGCGAACCCGGCCGCGTCGACGAGATAGTCGGGATCGCGCAAGGATGCGCCCGGCAGCAACAGGCCGGTCAGCGAGGCGAGGAACAGCGCGAAAGCGGCCGGCCGCCATCCCTCCATCCACGCCGAACCGAGGATGGCGAGCGCCAGGAGCGGCCAGATGGGCCGGTTGGCCATCACCGATTCGAGCATCAGCGCCGCCGCCGCCGCCAGCGCGACCGCCGCCGCCGCCAACCCGCGTGCTCCCAGTGCTCCGGCGAGCCCGGGCCGGTGGTCCGGGGCGCCGGTCACCGCACCAGCGCCAGGCCGATCCTGAAGCGGGTCATCCGCTTGTCGTAGTCCAGCAGGTTCTCGCCGTAGCCGACGAAGCTCTGCCCGAAGAGATAGAAATCCGGTCCGCCCCCCAGCAGGCGGGCGAGGGGATAGGACACGTCGGCGTTGAGCGCGCCCTTGCCGCGGGAAAAGTTGAAGCGGGTCGTGGTGCTCAGGCGCCAGCCCTCGTCCTCGCCCAATTCGAGGAACAGGCCGGTGTTGCCGCGATAGCGGGCGATATCGGGATTGTCGCTGCGGTCGCCGACGTAGAACTGCAGCCGGGGCGCGACGGTGAGACGGAGCCTGCCGCCCAGCGGGATCGCGACCATCGGCGCGACATAGACGCTGTTGATGCTGCGCGAGGCGTCACCGTCCCGCCCGTTCGATTCGTGGCGGATGCCCGCCTGGCCGCTCAGGGTGATTCCGCTGGCGAAGCTGGCCGACGGGGTGATGTAGATCAGTTCGGGCTGGTAATCGATGTTGCGGAAGGGCGAGGATTGCGCGCCCAGGTCCCAGAACATGCGCTGGGTATAGGCAAAGTGCAGCCCGTCGCGCCAGGACCGGGGCAGGCCTTCGGTACGGCGCGATCCGAACAACAGGTACTTGAAGCTGAACTGGATGCGGGCCTCGCTGTCGGTGCCAGGGCCGTAGACGGCGTAGATCGGCTCGTGGGCGGACAGGTTGGCGACGAAGGCATTGCCCGCCGTCCGATCCGAAGGGGGCGGAGCGGCCACAGCCAGTTCGGCGGCATCCATTGGGGCATCCGCTGGGGCATCCATTGGGGTATCCACTGCGGCGACGCGCGGTGCGGTCGGCACCGCGCGCACGACGACCTGCTGGCGGCTCCAGGCGGGAATAGACAGCTTCAGTCCTTCCGGCGCGGCGAGGGGAGAGGACGGCAGGCGATATTGGGCCCGCGCGAAGCTGCCGGGGGCCACTTCGAGCCGGGCCGGGCTGGTTGCCGCGCGTTCGATCCAAACGGTCCCGCCGCCCGGTTCCAGGCGGGCCTCGATCCGATCGGGCAGGATCACGGGCTGCGGTGTTGCGGTGCCGTTGAGGAAGCGCAGGTCGACCAGCACCCGGCCGTCCGCGTCGAGCGCGCCGGCATCGCCGATGAGCGTCTCGACGGCGAGCGCGGTTTCCGGCTGCGGCGCGGGAGCGGCCAAGGCGGGGAGCGCCGGCAAGGCGAGGAAAGCCGGCAAGGCGAGGAAAGCCGGCAAGGCGAGGGCAGGCATGCAGCAGCGCAAGGCGTGGCTCATGCGAACAGGTGCTGCCCGCTGTCGACCGGGATCACGGTGCCGGTGATCCGCCGCGCCGCGTCGCTGACCAGGAAGGCGGCCAGTCCGCCGACGTCGTCGATGTCCACCAGTTGGCGTTGCGGCACTTGCGCGGCGGCGCGTTCCAGCAGTTCGTCGAAGCGGTCGATCCCGCTGGCCGCGCGCGTGGCGATCGGGCCGGGCGAGATGGCATGCGCGCGAATGCCCTTGCCGCCCAGTTCGGCGGCGACATAGCGCGTGGCGCTTTCCAGCGCCGCCTTGACCGGCCCCATGAGGTTGTAGTGCTCCACCACGCGCTCCGAACCGTAGAAGGTGACGCACAGCAGGCAGCCGCCATCGGTCATCAGCGGCTCGGCCAGCCGGGCCATGCGCAGGAAACTGTGGCACGACACGTCCATCGCCACCGCGAAACCTTCGGCCGAGGAATCCACGACGCGCCCGTGCAGGTCCTCCTTGGGCGCGAAGGCGATGGAATGGAGCAGGAAATCGATGCCGCCCCATTCGCGCCGGGCCCGTTCGAACAGTGCTTCGAGCTGCCCCGGCACCCGCACGTCGCAAGGCGCGGTCCATTCCACGCCCAGTTCCTCGGCCACCGGGGCGACCCACTTCTCGGCCTTGTCGTTGAGATAGGTCGCGGCGAGCCGGGCACCGCAGCGGGCGAAAGCCCGCGCGCAGCCGGCGGCGATGCTGGTGTCGTTGGCGATGCCGATGACGAGGCCGCGCTTGCCGGCCAAGTCTACCAGGGGGGCGTTGGTCATGCGTTCTCCTCGATCAGGCGCAGGGTGTGGAGCGCGATCATGCGTTCCTCGTCGGTGGGCACGACCCGCACGGTGATCCCGGCCCCCGGAGGCGATATGATCGGTCGATGTCGGGCATTCGCCGTTTCATCCACCGCAACGCCCGCCCATGCAAGGCCCTGGCATATCCGGGCGCGGATATCGGCATTGTTTTCGCCGATGCCGGCAGTGAAGACGATCCCGTCCAGCCCGCCGATCGAGGCGATCAGCCCCGCCATCTCGCGCGTCGCGCGCCATGCGAAAAGATCGATCGCCTCCCGCGCTTCGGGGGCGGAACTCTGCGACAGCGCGCGCATGTCGCTGGAGAGGCCCGAGACGCCCAGCAGCCCCGAGCGCTTGTAGAGCAGGTCCTCGACTTCGGCGGGGGAAAGACCGCAGCGCGTCTGGAGATGGAGCACGACGCCGGGATCGAGGCTGCCGCTGCGGGTGCCCATCATCAGCCCGTCGAGCGCGGTGAAGCCCATCGTCGTGTCCACGCTGCGGCCTGCGCGCATGGCGCACAGGCTGGCACCGTTGCCCAGGTGCGCGGCGATCACCCGCCCGGCCGCCATGGCCGGATCGACTTGCGCCAGTCGGGCCGCGACGTATTCGTAGGACAGGCCGTGAAAGCCGTAGCGGCGGATGCCCTCGTCGTGCAGTGCGCGGGGCAGGGCGAAGCGCGTCGCGACTTCGGGCCGGTCGTGATGGAACGCGGTGTCGAAGCAGGCGATCTGGGGCAGGTCCGGGCGCAGCGCGGCGATGGTGCGGATCGCCGACAGGTTGTGCGGCTGGTGCAGCGGGGCGAGCGGGGACAGCGCGTCGAGCGCATCGAGCAGGGCCGGATCGACACGGCGCGGCGCGGCGAAGGCGGTGCCGCCGTGGACGACGCGGTGCCCCACCGCGATCACCTCGTGGTCGCCCAGGTGATCGACGCCCCAGGCGAACAGGGTTTCGAGCAGCGCACCATGGTCGGGCGCGGCATCGGCGGGCCAGGTGCGATCGGCCACCACGACCCCGGCCGCATCGCGCGCGGTAAGCCTGGGCGCGGTGCCGATGCCTTCGATCTTGCCGCCCGCCGCCAGCACCGGGCCGCCCCGTGCGTCCAGCGTGTAAAGCGCGAACTTGATGCTCGACGAGCCCGAATTGAGGCTGACGACGGCCTTCATGCGGGCGCGGCCTGTGCCGTCCCGCGCACCAGCAGCACCGCGATCGCGCAGGAGGCGAGGCGGGTGCGCAGGCTGTCGGCACGGCTGGTGAGGATGATCGGCACGCGCGCCCCCAGCACCACGCCCGCCGCGTCCGCGCCGCCCAGGAAGGTGAGCTGCTTGGCCAGCATGTTGCCGGCTTCCAGATTGGGCACGACGAGTACGTCCGCCTTGCCCGCCACCGGAGAGGCGATGCCCTTCTCGCGCGCGGCGGCCTCGCTGATCGCGTTGTCGAAGGCCAGCGGCCCGTCGAGCAGGCCGCCGGTGATCTGGCCGCGATCCGCCATCTTGCACAGCGCGGCGGCGTCCAGCGTCGATGGCATGGCGGGATTCACCGTCTCCACCGCCGCCAGGATGGCGACGCGGGGAACCTCGATGCCGATCGCATGGGCCAGGTCGATGGCGTTGCGGATGATGTCCGCCTTTTCCGCCAGGGTCGGGGCGATGTTGATCGCGGCGTCGGTGATGATGAGCGGGTTGGGATGGTCGGGCACGTCCATCAGGTAGGCATGGCTGATGCGCCGCTCGGTGCGCAGGCCCGTGGCCGTGGCGACGACGGCACCGATCAGCTCGTCGGTATGCAGCGATCCCTTCATCAACAGCGCTGCCTCGCCCGCCCGCACCAGCGCGACCGCCTGCGCGGCCGAGGCATGGCTGTGCGCCACAGGGACGAGGCGGTAGGCGGAGATGTCCCTGTCGGCCTCGGCAGCGGCGGCGCGGATGCGCGGTTCGGGACCGATCAGGATCGGGTCGATCAGGTTCGCCTGCGCGGCGTCGACCACGGCGATGATCGCGGCGGCGCTGCAGGGGTGGGCCACGGCCGTCTTCACCGGCTCGCCCGCGCGGGTCCGTTCGATCAGGCGGCGATAGCCGTCATGGTCGGAGACGCGGATGTCGGGCAGGGCCATGCGCGCACGGCGGACCTTCTCGGTGGGCGCCTTCACTTCGGCCTCGCCGGTGATGACGTCCTTGCCGTCCTGGTTGACGCAGCGGCAGTCGAGCACGACGTGCCCGTGTTCGCGCTTCTCCCGGACCGTGACCGAGGTAGTGATGGTATCGCCCACCCCTACCGGCCGCACGAAGCGCAGCGACTGGTTGAGATAGATCGCGCCCGGTCCCGGCAGTTCGGTTCCCAGCACGGCGGAGATCAGGCCGCCGCCCCACATGCCATGCGCGATCACGCGCTGGAACATGTCCGTCGCGGCATATTCGGCATCGAGGTGCGCGGGGTTCACGTCGCCGGAGACGAGCGCGAAGAGCTGGATGTCCTCGGTCGTCAGCGTGCGGGTGGTGCTGGCGGTGTCTCCCACCCTCAGCTCGTCGTAAGTGCGGTTCTCGATCATCTCTGCGTCGTTCATGTCAGTGCTCCAGCACATAGGAGCCGGGGGCGGCCATCAGCGCGGCATAGCCCTTGTCCGGCGCGCCGACCGGCGGCGGGGCGACCGGGGTGCCCGAACGGGCATCGAGCCATGCGCCCCATTCGGTCCACCAGCTTCCCTCCTTGCGCTCGGCGCGTTCGCGCCATTCCTCTGGGTCATAGGCGGTGCCGCCAGCCTCGCGCGCCAGCACCGCATAGCGTCGTCCCTTGTGCCCCGGTTCGGAGACGATGCCCGCATTGTGGCCCCCGCTGGTCAGCACGAAGCGGATTTCGGCCGGCGAAAGCATGTGGATCTTGTGGACCGACCGCCAGGGCGCGACATGGTCGCGCTCGGTCCCGACCGCGAAGATCGGCAGGCGCAGGGCGGAAAGCGAGATGGTGCTGCCCTCGACCTTGTACTTGCCCTCGGCCAGGTCGTCCTCCAGGAACAGGCGGCGCAGGTACTGGCTGTGCATCGCATAGGGCATCCGGGTGCCATCGGCGTTCCAGGCCATCAGGTCGTTCAGCGGCGCGCGCTCGCCCATCAGGTACGTGTTGAGCACCCGCGACCAGACCAGGTCGTTGGACTTGAGGATCTGGAACGCGCCGCCCATCTGCGCGCTGTCGAGGTAGCCCCGGCTCCACATCATGTTTTCGAGCACGTTGAGCTGGGCCTCGTCGATGAACAGGCCAAGCTCGCCGGGCTCGCTGAACTCGGTCTGCGCGGCCAGCAGGGTCATGCTGGCGAGCCGGTCGTCGCCGTCGCGCGCCATGGCCGCCGCCGCGATCGAAAGCAGCGTTCCGCCCAGGCAATAGCCGGCGGCGTGGATCGCCCCCGCCCCGGTGATCGCCCCGATCGCATCGAGCGCCGCCATCGGGCCGAGCCCGCGATAGTCCTCCATGTCGAGGTTGCGATCGCCGCCGCCGGGGTTGAGCCACGAGATCATGAAGACCGTGTAGCCCTGCCCGGTCAGCCATTTCACCAGCGAGTTCTGGGGCGACAGGTCGAGGATATAGAACTTCATGATCCAGGCGGGCACGATCAGCACCGGCTCGGGACGGACCTTGTCGGTCGTCGGTTCGTACTGGATCAGCTCGATCAGGCGATTGCGGTAGACCACCTTGCCGGGTGCCGTCGCAACCGTTTCGCCCACGACGAAGGCGTCGGTGCCGATCGGCGGAGTGCCGCGCACTGCCTGCTGGATGTCCTCGAACAGGCGGTGGAACCCTTCGACCAGGCACTGGCCGCCGGTTTCGAAGATGCGCTGCTGCAGGACGGGGTTGGTGGCGAGGAAGTTGCCCGGCGCCAGCGTGTCGAGCAACTGGCGGGCGGCGAATTCCACCATGTCCTCATGATGCTTGGTTATCCCGCCGATGCCGGTGGTCGCGGCGTGCCACCACTGCTGGTTGAGCAGGAAGGCCTGGACGAACAGGTTGAACGGCGCCGCGCGCCAGGCCGGATCGGCGAAGCGCTGGTCCTGGGGCAGCGGCGCGATCGCCGGTTCTGCGTCGGGATCGCTGGCGCTGCGCACCGCGTAGTCGGCCAGGCGCATGACCTTGCGGCCGGTCTTGGCGGCGAGTTGCAGTTGCTTGCCCGGCGAGAACGCCAGGTGGATCGCCCAGTCGGACCAGGCCTGCATCAGCGTGGCCGGGGACAGCCCATGCGTGATCTGCGCCAGCGCGGCGATCGCGGCGCGGTCGAGGGTTTCGGCGATGCCGTCGAGCGGATCGGGTGCTTGCTGCGTGGGGGAAGCAGTCATTGGCCATACTCCAGGCGGATGATGGGAGGGAAGGGCGCGGCCCTCGCGTTACAGCCTGGCGAGGATCGCCACGAAGATGAACACGAGCAGGCCGAAGGCGACGAACGCGACCGTGAGGACGTCGAGCGATCGCAGAAAGCGGGTGATGATCTTCATGTCCGTGGCTCCGTCATCCCATCGCGCCGATCGTCCTGCGGAAGCGCGCAAGGGCGATGGCGAAGAAAAAGCCGCCAATGACGACCAGCGCCAGCAACTGCGGCCACACCACGTCGAGCCCGGCGCCGCGATAGAGGATTGCCTGCGCCATCTTGACGAAGTGGGTGGTGGGCGCGGCGAGCATCAGTTGCTGCACGATTTCGGGCATGCTCTCGCGCGGGGTCATGCCGCCCGACAGCAGTTGCAGCGGCAACAGCACCAGCATCAGCAACAGGCCGAACTGCGGCATGGAGCGTGCGATCGTGCCCATGAAGATGCCCATCGAGGTTGTCGCGAACAGGTGCAGGGCGGCCCCTGCCAGGAACAGCGGGATCGACCCTTCGATCGGCACCTGCAGGATACCCTGGATCACTCCCGTCAGCGCGAAGGCGCAGGCCACGAGGACGACGACGCCCATCGACCACACCTTGCTGGCCATGATCTCGAACGGGGTGACCGGCATGACCAGCAGGTGCTCGATGGTGCCGTGCTCGCGCTCGCGGATGAGCGCTGCGCCGGTCAGCACGATCGACAGCATCGTAACGTTGTTGATGATCTCCATGACCGAGCCGAACCAGCTCTGCGCCAGGGTGGGATTGAAGCGTGCGCGCAGGGCGAGGTCGACCGGCGGCACCGTGGCCTTACGGGTGCCGCGCATGAATTCGCTGACTTCGCCCTGGACGATCTGCTGGATGTAGCTGCTGCCGGTGAAGGCCTGGCTCATGCGTGTGGCATCGACGTTGAGCTGGACACTGGGCTGGCGGCCGGCCAGCACGTCGCGCTGGAAGTCGGGCGGGATGTCCAGCGCGAAGGTATAGTCGCCCGCGTCCATGCCCGCGTCGGCCTCGCCCAGGCCGGTCATGGCGGGCGCGGTGAAGTGCGGGGGATAGAAGGCCCCGGCGATGCGGTTGGCCAGCGGCGACTGGTCCTCGTCGACGATTGCGATCGGCGCCTTGTGCAGCGTTTCGGGCATGCTCGACGCGGCGACGTAGATGCCCAGCGAAAAGGCATAGGCGATGAGCAGCAGCATCATCGGATCGCGCCACAGGCTGCGCAGTTCCTTGACGCCCAGGTTGAGGATGTTGGCGAGCACGGGTCAGCCCTCCTGCTTCTTGAGCAGCAGGGTGCAGGTGCCCAGCAGCACCGGCACCGCCAGCCCCAGCGCCAGCAGCGCCGGCCCTAGGTCGGCGAAGCCCAGCCCCTTGGAGAAGACGCCCCGGCAGATCGTCACGAAGTGAGTGGTGGGGAAGATCGTGCCGATGATCTTGCCGCTGCCTTCCAGCGAAGACACCGGGTTGATAAGCCCCGAAAACTGCACGGCGGGCAGGATCGTGCCGATGGCGGTGGCGAAGATCGCGGCGATCTGGCTGCGCATGAAGATCGAGAACAGCAGGCCCAGTGCCGTCGCGCACAGGACGTAGAGCACCGCGCCGAGGGTCATCGCGGCGATGCTGCCGGTGATCGGCACGCCGAAGGGCAGCACTGCCAGCAGCACCAGCAGCACGTAGTTCAGCAAGGCCAGCGCGACATAGGGCAACTGCTTGCCCAGCAGGAACTCGATCCGGCTGATCGGGGTCACGTAGAAGTTGATGATCGAGCCCAGTTCCTTCTCGCGCACCACGCTGAGCGCGGTGAGCATGGCGGGCAGCAGCAGCAGCAGGACCGGGATCACCGCCGGCGCGATGGCCACCAGGCTCTTGACGTCGGGGTTGTAGCGAAATCGCGTCTCCACCGTGACCAGCCCTGCGGCTGGCCGTGCGCCCAGTTCCTGCACGGCCATGTCGCCGAGCCATTGGGCGTGCATCGCCTGGATATAGCCCTGCACGGTTTCGGCCCGCTGGGGCATGGCACCGTCCATCCAGACGCCGATCTGCACCGGGTCGCCGCGTCGCAGGTCGCGCGCGAAGCCAGGCGGCAATTCGACGGCGAGGCTCAGTTCGCCCGAGCGCATCCGCTTGTCGAGCTGGGCATAGTCGGTGATCGGCGGACGTTCGATGAAATAGCGCGATCCCGAAAGGTTCAGTGCGTAGTTCTGGCTGGTCGATGTGCCGTCACGGTCGAGCACCGCGAAAGGCAGGTCCTCGACGTCCATGCTGATGCCGTAGCCCATGATGAACATCAGGATCACGCTGCCCAGCAGCGCCAGCGTAGCGCGGATGGGATCGCGGCGTAGCTCCAGCGCCTCGCGCCGGGAATAGCTGAGCATCCGCCGGGTGCTGAAACCGCGCCGGGGCTGGTGGCCGGGATCGGGAGCGGGAGGCGCTTCCCGGGCGGTCTGCGTCGCGGGGGCCGGGCGCTGTTCACCGACGGCATCCTCCAGGTAGGCGATGAACGCCTCTTCCAGGGTGGCGCTGCCGCGCTGCCGCACGATGCCTGCGGGGGTATCGCTGACCAGCACTTTGCCTGCGTGCATCAGCGAGATACGGTCGCAGCGCTCCGCCTCGTTCATGAAGTGGGTCGAGATGAAGATCGTCACCCGGTCGTTTCGCGACAGGTCGATCATCATTTGCCAGAACTGGTCGCGCGCGATCGGATCGACGCCTGAGGTCGGCTCGTCGAGGATCAGCATATCGGGCTTGTGGATCATCGCCACCGCGAGCGAGAGGCGCTGACGCTGGCCGAGCGGCAACCCATCGGGCAGTGCGTCCATGATGTCCGCCAGGCCGAAGCGCTGGGCCATTTCCGTCACGCGGTCCTCGATCCGGGGCGCCGGAACGTGGAACAGGCGGGCGTGAAGCTCCAGGTTCTGCCGCACGCTCAGTTCGGAGTAGAGCGAGAACGCCTGGCTCATGTAGCCCACCCGTTGCCGGGTGGCCATGTCTTCGTTCTCCACCTCGCGGCCGAACAGCCAGGCCTGCCCCTCGCTGGCCTTTAGCAGGCCGGTGAGCATCTTCATGGTGGTCGACTTGCCGCAGCCGTTGGAGCCGAGGAACCCGAAAATCTCGCCACGCTCGATGCGAAAGTCGACGTGGTCGACGGCGGTGAAGTCTCCGAAGCGCATGGTGAGGCCCTTCGCCTCGATCGCCACGTCGTCGTCCACGTCCTGCCTAGGCGGGATGGAAACCGCCTTGTGCCCGCGCCGCCGGTCTTCGGGCAGGAGCGCGATGAACGCCTTTTCCAGCGTCTGTTCGCCGGTCTTCTCGTAGAAATCCCCGGTCGTGCCCGTCGCCAGGACTTTCCCGGCGTCTATCGCGACCAGCCAGTCGAAGCGCTCGGCTTCCTCCATGTAGGCGGTGGCGACCAGTACGCTCATTTGCGGGCGATCGGCGCGGATGCGGTCGATCAGGTCCCAGAACTGGGCGCGAGACAGCGGATCCACGCCGGTTGTCGGCTCGTCCAGCAGCAGGAAGTCGGGATCGTGGATCAGCGCGCAGCACAGGCCCAGCTTCTGCTTCATCCCGCCCGACAGCTTGCCGGCCGGCCGGTCGCGGAAAGGGGCGAGGCCGGTCGCTTCCAGCAGGTCGGTGATGCGCCGCGCGCGCTCCGCACCGTCCTGCCCGAACAGGCGGCCGAAGAACTCCAGGTTCTCCACCACCGACAGCGTGGGATAGAGGTTCTTGCCCAGCCCCTGCGGCATATAGGCGATGCGCGGGCAGACCGCTTCGCGGTGGCGACGTTCGGCCATATCGCCGTCCAGCACCTCGACGCGCCCCTCCTGGATCACGCGGGCACCGGCGATGAGCGAGAAGAGGCTGGACTTGCCGACCCCGTCCGGCCCGATCAGCGCCACCATGCGCCGGGCCGGGATGACGAGGTCGACGCCGTCGAGCGCGCGGGTCCGGCCATAGGACTGGACCACGCCGGTCAGCCGGGCCGCCGCTTGCCCGGAATCGTCGATCTGCGGCGGGGAGGGGGTCATCGCGCGACATTCACCATGAGATTGGCAGGCCACTCGATCCTGGGATCGATGCGCACGTAGGCCATGCCGGGCAGCCCGGTCTTGACTTGCGCGATGTGCTTGTCGAGCAGCGCCGGATCGATCCGCGCCTTGACGCGGAACATCAGCTTCTGGCGCTCATTCTCGGTTTCGACGGTCTTGGGCGTGAACTGCGCGACGTCCGCCACGAACGAGACCTTGGCGGGGATGACATAGCCCGAGGCGGCATCCAGGACGATCCGCACGTCGCTGCCCAGCGCCACGCGGCCGGCCACCGTTTCGGGCAGGAAGAACGTCATGTAGACGTCCGACAGGTTGACCAGGTTGAGCACGCGCCCGCCGCCGGCCACCACTTCGCCGGGCTGGGCGACGCGGTACTGGACCCGCCCGGCGCGCGGCGCCTTGAGCGCGCTGTCGGCGATGTCGGCATCCAGCCTGCGGATCGTCGCGCGGACGGCGTCGACGTTCGAGCGCGCGCCGATCACTTGGCTGCGGGCGGTGCCGATGGCGGCGTCCACGGCGGCAAGCTGCGCGCGCGAGGCTTCCAGCGAGGCCGCCGTACCTTCTACGCGGGCCTGGTCGTCGTCGCGCTCCTGCACCGGGGTCGCGCCTTCGCGCGCCAGAGTCTCGGAGCGCCCGAGGCGCTTGCGCGCGGCGTTCAGTTCGGCCTCGCGCTGGCGCACGCCGGCCATCGCGGCGGCGCGTTCGCTCTGGCGCTGGGAGACCTGGCTTTCGGCGATCTGGATCGCGTTGACCGCTTGCTGCAACTGCGCCTCGGCTTCCTGGCGCTGCGCGTTCAGGACATCGACATCCATGTGGGCGACCACTTGTCCCGCCTTCACGAAATCGCCCTCTTCGGCGACGATATCGAGGATGCGGCCCGGCGACTTGGCGGAAACGTCGATTTCCACCGCCTCGATCCGGCCGTTCCCGCCGATGATCCCTTCGGGCAGGCCACCCGGCTTGAAGGTCTGCCACAGCAGGAATCCACCCAGCAGCACCACCGCGGCGATGCCCCCGCGTGCGAGCCAGCGTCGGTCGATCGTCTTCATCGTGTCTGTTCCCCCTCGGGACGGGTATTGTCCTGCGGCGCGGCGTCATCGGCGAAGCCCCCGCCGAGCGCTGCGTAAAGCGCGACCGCGCTGGCGAAATGGGCGCGCCGCAACTGGACCAGCGCCTGTTCGGTCTCGAACAGGTCGCGCTGGGCGTCGAGCACTTCCAGATAGGCGGAACGGCCGTAGTCGAAGCGCAATTGCGCAAGGCGCGCGCGTTCCTGCAGGGCGTCGAGCATCTGGCTCATGCTGCCGATCTGCAGCGCCAACTTGCGGCGGCGCACCAATGCATCGGAAACGTCGCGGAAGGCGCCCTGGATCGTGCGTTCGTAATCGGCCACGGCGATTTCGCGGCGGGCCTTGGCCAGGTCCAGGTTGGCCGCGTTACGTCCGCCGTTGAAGATCGGCAGGGTGATCGTCGGGGTGAACGACCAGACGCGGCTGCTGCTCTCGAATAGGCCGTCAAGTTCGGTGCTCGCGGTGCCGAACGCACCGGTGAGATTGATGTTGGGCAGGAACGCCGCGCGCGCCGCGCCGATGTTGGCGTCGGCCGCGCGCAAGGCGTGCTCGGCGGCCAGCACGTCGGGGCGGTGGACCAGCAGGTCCGATGGCAGCCCCGCCGGCAGGTATGCCTCGGACGTGGCTTCCGCGAGCCCCACCGGGCCGGGCGTGATCGTCACCGGCGCGCCGACCAGCAGCGCCAGCGCGTTGCGGTTGATCGCGCGGTCCTGGCCCAGGGCTTGCTGCGCCGTCTGCGCCTGCGCGAGCAGGGTCTGCGCCTGCGTCATTTCCAGCTTCGAGCCCGCGCCCGTCTCATAGCGGCGACGCATGATCCGCAGCGAATCCTCGCGCGTGGCGATCGTGCGGTCGGCGAGGGCGAGGCGTTCCTCGTATTCGCGTTCCAGCAGGTAGCCGTTGGCGACCTGGGCGACCAGGCCCGTGGCGACGGCGCGCCTCGCCTCCTCGCTTGCCAGGAACTGCCAGCGAGCGGCATCGCGCAAGTTGCGCAGCCGGCCCCAGAAGTCGATCTCCCAACCGGCGCTCAACTGCGCCGAGAGTTGCCTGGCCTCGAATGTGCCGGCATTTCCGGGCAGGTTGATGAACGAATCCCCGCGCGTTCCGGTGCCCACTGCATCGAGCTGCGGATAGAGCGGCGCGCCCTGGATGCGATAGGCGGCGCGCGTTTCGGCAACCCGGCCGGCGGCAACCCGCAAGTCGCGATTGTGATCGAGCGCCTGCGCGATCAGGGTTCGAAGCTGGGGCTCGGGAAAGAAATCGTGCCATCCGATGCGCGCGATCGAGGGCCCTCTGGCGATCACTTCGCCATAGGCCGGCGGCACCGGCGGCTCGGGCGTGACATGCGCCGGAGCGAACGAACAGGCATCCAGTAGCAGTACGACCGGCAGCATGGCCAGCCACGGTGCACCTGGGGGCCCGATATTCGCATGTCTCACATGGTTTCTCCGCGCCGATGGATATGACCGGCCCCCGCTCGGCGGGTGGCGGGGGCCGGTCGGCCCGAGGAAGGGTGCGACCCTCAGGCTTTCGGGGCTCAGGCTTTCGGGGGTGTCTTCGCGGCGCCGCTCGTCGCGGGTGCCTTGGCGGGCGCGGCGGCGCCCTTCAGCCAAGGCGATGTGGCGCGTTCGAAGTAGGCGGCGAATTGGCTGGCGTCGCTCGTCTGCGCGAAAGCGGCGGCCCATGCGGCCTGCCATTCCTCGAAGGCCTGACGGGTGCCGGCAAGGGCTTCGTCGCGGTACGCTTCGAGGCCGGCCAGGGTTTCCCTGGCGGACGCGTCGCTGAACTTCGGGAACTTGCCCGGTTCCAGCCCCTTGAACTGCCCGAGGGCATCGGTGAACGACTTGCGGCCGATCTCGGCGCATTGGGTGCCGCCCGTCCGGGCGATTTCGGCAAGCGCGAGGGCAAGCTGGCCGTTGGCCCTGGCGAGGGTGACGAACTGTTCGATGGGGTATGTCATGGCGGCGTCCTTTCTGGAAGAATGGCGCAGGCTGTCCCGGGGGGCTGGGCAGGCGGCGCCGGGTTTCAGCCGTTGGCGATGTACTGGCCGCCGTTGACGGTCAGCACCGAGCCCGTGCAAAAGGCTGCCCTGGGAGAGGCGAGATAAGTGACGGTCTGCGCGATCTCGTCGGGATCGGCGAGGCGACCCACCGGAATTTCGGCGATGATCGCGGCGCGCACGGCTTCAGGCACGGCGGCGACCATTTCGGTGTCGGCATAGCCGGGGCAGACCGCGTTGACGGTTATCCCGCGCGCGGCGGTCTCGCGCGCCAGCGCCTTGGTGAAGCCGATGACCCCGGCCTTGGCGGCGGAGTAGTTGACCTGGCCCGATTGCCCCTTCTGCCCGTTGATCGAGGAGATGTTGATGATGCGCCCCGAGCGCCGCTCGCGCATGCCTTCGATGACCGCGCGGGTCATCGTGAACATGGAATCGAGATTGGTGGCGAGCACCGCGCGCCATTGCGCCAGGTCCATCTTGTGGAACATGCTGTCGCGGGTGATGCCGGCATTGTTGACCAGGATCGAGACCGGCCCGATCTGCTGCTCGACCCTGGCGATCCCTTGATAGCACGACGTTTCGTCGGCTACATCCCAGCGGAATACGGGAATCTGGGTGTCGCGGGTAAAGCGCCCGGCGGCTTCTTCGTTGCCATGGTAGGTCGCCGCGACCGCATAGCCGTCGTTCTTCAGGGCGCGGCATATGGCCGACCCGATACCACGCGTTCCACCGCTTACCAATGCGACAACCGCCATTATTCCAATGCCTCAGGATGCAGTATGTTCGGTCAGTCCATCGCCGGAAGCCTCTTCGCGGGACATACGTATGTTTACGGATAAGTTGTGTTTACGGAGAGGTTGTCGCCATTTCGCGGCGTGACCGATGATCTCGCCTCACGTGGGTCTATGGCTGGGACCCACCCGTCGATCGTCGGATGGAGCGTGAATGCGAACCTCGAGAACACGCTGGGACAGAAGATAGAACCAGGTGCATGGCCTGCATCGCAGGACTTTGGCAGTTCGCGCAAGCCCATGGGTCTCAAGGCCAAGATCGACGCGTTGCGGACAGGCTTCAACCAGACCCGCCTCACCTGTCCTTGGGGGGCACGACGTCTGCCGAATTTACTGCTTCGGGCGGGGTTGCCCCCGCCCGTCCAGAACTCCGACTGGTCAATGGGTCATTGGCCGACGCGTTGATCGAGTATAAGTTCTGCCGCGCGCCACGCGAAGGCCATGCAGGGACCGTTGATATTGCCCGAGATCGCCGTAGGTATCCATACACAATCGACTACCCGCAACCCGTCGATGCCATGGACGCGCAGGCGCGCATCGACCACTCCCTCACCTTCGCAGCCCATCCGGCAGGTCCCCGTACCATGCAGGCCGGTGCTGAGCAGCCAGTTGCTGCGTCTTCGATCGCGGCGTCGCTATCGTCCGCATCGCCGGGCACTGTCTTCTCTCCTATATAGGGGCGCAGGCCGTCCTGTCGGGCGAAGATCGCCGTTAAGGTCGGCCACCTCTGCATGCTCGCTGTCGTGCGCCACCTTGCCAAAGGCGCCTTTCCGTCAAGTCAGCTGGCCGTGCCCGTCGTTGAGGTAGAGCTGGTTCACGCCATATTCCACGGCGACCGCGACATCGAGGTCGCCGTCCCTATCGAAATCGACGAAGGCGGCATCGAGCGCGTGAAGCCAGGGCGCAAGCGGCACGTTTACGCGCGTTGCGTCGGTATACTCGCTGGAGGGTTTTTCCTGAGCTGCCGCGGCGTGAAGCGAGGCGAAGCTGGCGCAGGTTAACAGGACGTAGCGGAAAGTGCGGATCATCGGGTAACTCCGTGGATTGACGGCGGAGGATCAGGGAGCCTTGAATTCGCCGATATAGAGGCCGCCTTTGCCAGCAATCTCGGGACTGGTGCGCGGATCGACGACATAGGCGATGCGCATGCCATCAGGGGCGATGACCGATTGCCGGGCGGTGGCTCCGAATTCGCCCATGTCGGCCAAACGGCGCGCCGGCGCGGATCCATCGATGCGGACGATGGACAGATCAAAAGGGCGGTCGAAGCCTTTATTGCGACCGTGCGGTGCATAATCGGCAAGCTCGGCAGGAGTCGGCAACGGTAGTGACGCCCGTTTCGCCATGAACGTTATGAAATTTGCCGGATGGCTACTGATGCCGCGCCACTTGCCGAAGGGGTGGGAGGCGCGGTTGGCCTCCTCGAGGCATAGCGCTCGTCGGCGAAGATCTAAGTCTCGGTATGCGCAGGGTCCTCGTAGAGAGGTGTTACAACACCCAGAGTCCGCACTCGAGCCTTGCCGGCCACCCCGGTCCAGGCCTATCGCCGGATCGGTCAATCAGATCATGGGGGGCATGAAAGACAACCGGGATTAGCTTAACTCAGCCGCCAAACTGGCCAAGAAGGCGCCACCACCTCAGTGCTTAGGTGGCACTATGTAATCACCACGCAGTCAAAAGCTTTCGGATGCCTATTATGAGACCTGTGCGCGGGTGGGCGTAGACATGGGTGTCAGTTATTGATTCTATAGGCTTTCTAAGCAGGAGAGCTGCCGATGGCGCGTCGTTCGATTGGGCAGGAGCAATTGGGATTTGCTGGCCGAGAGCATGCCGCTTCTTCGCTGGACGCGCTTGCCTCGCTGATCGACTGGAGCGCCGTGGATGCGCTTCTCAATCCCCTCTATCCTGCCTCCAAAGGTGAGCCTGCCTGGCCGCCGCTTGCCATGCTCAAGGCACTCCTTGTGTCTATCTGGTACGATCTGTCGGATGTGAAGCTGGCCGAGGCGCTCGACGATCGCGCCTCCTTTCGTCGGTTCTGCGAATTCGCTGCGAACGAGGCCACACCCGAACGGACGGCCTTCGTCAGATTCCGACGACTGCATGTTGCACACAAGCTCGATCGAACTCTGTTCGAAGTTGTGACTTTGCAGCTCAGATCGAAGGCGGTGACGGTCAAGACCGGCACGCTGGTCGATGCGACCATCATCGCGTCGGCCAGCGAGAGTGACGGTGATGCACGCTGGGTGAAGCACAAAGGAAAGCGCGCCGTTCACGCTTCAAGGCCCATGTCGGCGCCGATGCCGATACGGCGCTGATCGAGGAGATCTCGGTCACCTCGCCCAACATCAACGACGGCAAGGCAGGTCCTGGAGCGTTGCCCGACAATCTTGGCGAGGTGTTTGCCGATAGCCGCCTACCGCGGCGCGCAATTTCGTGATGCCGTGCGGGCGAAGGGCGGCATCCCCTGACCTGCCCCCCGGCGGTCCCTCGCTCATAACGAGAGTCTTGCGGTTGAATATTCCGGCACGCTCGCCTGCACAAGCGCGTCGGGCGTGATGCTATCGTCCTGCACGAACGTCCGACGCGCTTGTGCAGGCGTTCGATTTCCCAGCGATGAGTGGGGCCGAACATGGTTGTAGGCCTCACCTCAAGATTTGTTCGCCAGACAACGCTAAGCTGGACATACTGAGAACATCCTAGGCGACGAGCCGAAGTCTGCCGTTCGGGTCGTGGAGTGCTCGGTACCCGCGGTTGCCGCTGAAAGATGCATCTTCCCAAAGGTAGTCACCTGTGAGGCCGATATGCGACCAACCCAGAGGTGAGACGTGCGCTAGCAGTGTTTCGTCGATCTCAATTCCCGAGTACCGCAGGTGATCGGCGGCCCGGCCGAGATAGAGGGCATTCCAGTATGCAATGGCGGCGATGAGCAAGTTGAGCCCAGATGCGCGGTATTGCTGGTTCTCAAGAGTTCGATCGGTGAACCGGCCCTGGCGGTTGGTGTAGACGGCGTCTGCCAGAGCGTGCCGGGCCTCTCCCTTGTTCAATCCGGCTTGGCAGGCGCGGCGCAAATCCGGCTGTTCCAGCCAGTCGAGCGTGAACAACGTCCGCTCGATGCGGCCAAGTTCGCGAAGGGCAAGGTCAAGCTTGTTCTGCCGGCGATAGGCGGAAAGCTTGCGCAGGATGATAGATGGAGCAACAGTTCCTTCCCGAATTGAGGCGGCCATTCGGACGAGATCATCCCACTCTGCCTCAATGGTGCCGACCTTGATCGCCTGGCCGAACAGACATTCGATGCCTTTGTAGTTTGCACCGGATACGATGGTTCCGAGCCGCCGGTCTGCAAGATCACGCATTCGAGGGACGAAACGGAACCCGAGCAGGTGGCACAGGCCAAAGACGTGATCCGACGCACCGCCGGTATCGGTATACAGCTCCTTCAGTGGCAATTCGCGGGCCCCTAGCATCAGGCCGTCGAGCACGTATGGGGCTTCGTTTGCGGTGGCAGACATGATGCGCGAACTGAACGAGGCAAAATGGTCGGAAAGGTGCGAGTAAATTTTGATACCTGGCTCGTGACCGTATTTTGCGTTGATCTCGGCTGCGCCCGATCGGATCCGGCCGGTGCGGAAGAACTGGCCGTCGGATGATGCACTGACACCTTCGCCCCAGTTTCGCGCGAACGGGAGGCGGTGATGTTCGCACACAATCTGGGCCAGAGCAGCCTCGTAGTTCTCGGGCGAGATATACCAGTTTTGGGTCCAGGCGAGCTGCGCATATGTGACGCCCTGGCTGGCGTTGGCCATGCGTT
The DNA here is from genome assembly GCF_001742225.1 of Novosphingobium resinovorum. Lineage (NCBI taxonomy): Bacteria > Pseudomonadati > Pseudomonadota > Alphaproteobacteria > Sphingomonadales > Sphingomonadaceae > Novosphingobium > Novosphingobium resinovorum. The sequence continues at coordinate 466,184 of NZ_CP017077.1, forward strand.
CGACGCCGAGATTCGTACCATCCGCCAGAATGGCGGCGAGCACGGCAGCGGGCTTATCGTGCTCCTTGCCCGAGCGGACATCCCGAAATGCAAAGAGAAATCCGGTACGTTCAGCGACTTCGAGCAGGAGTTCGGTAATTCGGACGCGCGGGAGTAGGGCATCGAGTTTGCGGTCAAGAGCTTCCGCTTCTGGTGGAGTCGCCGCTTGCAGCGGAACGACTTTCAGCTTTTCGCGAACGAGCGTCACGCCAGGCAAGCGGCCGGTCCGCAGCTGATGCGCGAAGTGACGCAATCGCCGATCAAGTTCGGCGCTCTTATGAGCCAGATATTCTCCGGAATTCACGTTGATCGGCAGTTCGGAGATTGCCGATTGTGCGGCCTTGCGGGGGAGCAGATAGGCGTCGAAACGCTGGTAAGCCCGCGTTCCTTCGACCCAGACATCGCCCGCTCGCAGTTTATCTCGAAGTGTCGCCAGCACGGCCGTCTCGTAGCGCGGACGGCTGACCTTTCCTCCCTCCATTATCAATTTGGACCAATGCCGATTGGAAAAGGGCATCGGCGGGTTTGCTGGCAACTGCGTACCCCAACTGCCGTTGGCCTGCTTGAGGAGATCGAGAGCGGAGAGCAGGTTGGTCCCGCTGCCCGAGGCCTTGAACGTGAATGTGTCGAGGAAGTTGCGGGAGAACCGGCGCAGTGTAGCGTATCGCTCGGTTGCAAGAACCAGAGTGTCCTCCCGAGATCCGCCAAGGCATCGACGTGCGGACGGGCTGCCATCAGGCGATGCCAGCCCACCATCTCATCGACCAGGACCAGCGGATCGCCGCCAGTTTCCTCTGCCATATCCAGCGCCGCGATCGTTGCACCAAACAGTCGCATGAGCTTGCCGACCGAAGGTGCTGTGTCCTGATAGCGGCGTTCCTGGCTACGCTTGGCTCGGGTGAACAGCCCGCCAATGAGGCGCTCGAACATCAGGATTGCGGCATCTGCAAGCTTGACCTCGAGATTGACGACCGCGGCTGCCAGCGTCGCTCTGCGGCGATTGTGGGAATAGTCGGCCAACAGAAACGGCGGAGCGACGCTGCCCTCGCGCACGAATTGGCCAAAGCGGAAGCCCGTGGTTGCTAGGCTGATTGCCGGTTCAATCCCGAGATCACGTATGAACCGCAGCCGCTTGAGAAGCGCATTCATGTTCTTGGTTGACGGAGATCCGGGCATATCCCGCAACCAAGCCAGCGGCGTCATACCAAGGGCTGGGTCATTGATCAGGAGTGCGTCGAGCAACTCCAATGTACTGCCGCCCAGTTCGGCGACGATTTCCGATGCTGCGCGCTTACGAGCGCGTGCTCTCCCGGCAAGCCCGGCCCGCTCGAGGGTGTCGGGCAGGGGCAGAATAAAGCGCTCCGCCTTCAGGTTATCCATCAAGGATCTGGCAATTGTTTCTCCGCGGTCACTGCGCATGGCTGCACGGGCTGCAAGTTCAATAGCGTGGGCAACATCCGCGCGTGTGAACGGCCTAAGACCGAGGTAATCAGCGGCAATTGAGCTGTGGTCGGTTCGCGTTTGCGGACGTTGGCCATAGGCACCGTATGTGCCCGGAGCGACGCCAAGCTGCGCAGACAGGTAGTTGAGTATAGCATCGGGGATGTCCGAGTTCGTGCGCAGCCCAAACCCAGGATGCCGCAGTAAGGCAAGGTGAGCAGCAATACCGAGCCGATTAACGGGGCCTCGTCGCTTTCCGATGATATCCAGGTCTTCGACCGTCAGCGTGTAGTTCCTGATGATCGAGAAGTGGTCGGTTCTTGGTAGGAATAGCCGCTCGCGCTCTTCCCGCGTCAGTAAATTGCGCCGCGCCATGTTGTACCCCGCCTGAGTCGGAATGACCCCCAATCGGTCAGGCTAGACCCGCGCAATGGGGCAGGCATGCAAAAAGGTTATTGCAGAGTTTCAGAGACATCTCCGGCTTAGCGTTGTCTGGCGAACGAACCTTGAGGTGCCCCCAAGCACAAGACCAGACGAAAGCGCGAGGGAGCCTATCACGACCCTGAGCTGTACGAGTGCTTCGGCCTCGTACCTCTGGCGAGCTTGGCCGCAGCCCGCCGTGGGTGAAGGCGTGATATCTTGTCCGAGAGCCGGATGCGGGAGATCTGCACGTCCGGTTCGATGAGCAGGGAGTGGAAACGGATCGTCTGGCAAGCCCCACAGGCGCGCCGCACAACACCGCGCCACTTCCTGTTGGGGTGGACGGCTCCCAACGGCATCGCAATGTGCCAGATTGAGCTTGTCGAAAGACTCAAACGATGGAGGCCGTCCGTGGAGCAGATTACCCGTATTGGCGTCGACACGTCAAAGAATGTCTTTCAGTTGCATGGCGTGAACGCGGAGGAAAAGCCCGTTCTCCGCGAGAAGCTGACCCGCACGCAGATGCTTGCTTTCTTCAAGGATCTGCCACCAACCGTCATCGCGATCGAAGCATGCGGCAGCGCTCATCACTGGGCAAGGCACCTTGGCTCACTCGGGCATGAGGTGAAATTGATCGCTCCGCAGTTGGCCAAACCGTACGTGAAGCGGGGAAAGAATGATGCGGCCGATGCCGAGGCCCTCTGTGAGGCGATGAGCCGCCCGACGATGCGCTTCGTGCCGGTCAAGACTGCGGACCAGCAAGCGGCTCTGATGCTGGTAGGTATGCGAGACAGGCTGGTCCGGAACAGAACCCAGCTGGCTAACGCAATTCGCGGTTATGCCGCCGAGTTCGGGCTTACGGCAGCTAGAGGCATATCGAGGATTGAGCTGCTTCTTGGCGATATCGCCTCCGATGGTAGTTTGCCGGAGCTTGCCCGTGAACTATTCGCGTTTCATCGGCGCGAGTATGAGCTGTTGCAGGCAGAAATCAAAAAAGTCGAAGCCAAACTCATGGAGTGGCATCGCAACGATGAATGTAGCCAGCGTCTTGCCCGGATACCGGGCGTAGGCCCGATTGGCGCATCCCTGCTGATGATGAAAACCCCTGATCCCAGGCTGTTCAAATCGGGGCGTGACTTCGCGGCCTGGATTGGTCTCACGCCCAGGGATCATTCCACGGCAGGTCGGGCTCGTCCCGGCCGTATCACGCGCGCTGGAGATGAACACTTGCGAAGCGTGTTGGTCGTGGGCGCCACCTCCGTTCTCAAAAATATGAGGGCGGGGCGCGGCAAGAACTCGTCGCCCTGGCTCGTCAAGCTTTGGAACGGAGCCAGAAGCCCAAACTTGTGGCCGTCGCTCTGGCGAACAGGATCGCACGCATCGCCTGGAAGCTGATGGTGAGCGGCGAAAGCTACAGGGCGATAACCGCCCAACCAGTTCTGAAAAAGGCAGCGTGAGAGATTGGCCTGTCATGGTGAGCAATCATAGAGTGCTACCGTGCTGAGCTGATGTGGGATCTTGCAAGAAACGAGTAGGTGGTTTGATCGATCGATCCGTAACGTGAGACACTCCGTTAGAGTCAGTGGCTGTCAAACAGTCGCCTTCCTGTTTGGAACTCACCTCGCGGAAACCATCTTGGCCAGCGGCTATACACGGCCGCAAAGACAGGTCGGACATATGGTAGCAAGCGATCTGGTCAAAATAACCGCTCAAACGTCTTGCAAGAGGGAACCGTCCACATACGACTCTACCGTTGTCGCAAGCTGCCGTCGCTTCCACTTGCCAAATCGTGCCCCCCGCTCAGCCTGAGCGGGAGGGGGGGGAGGTCAGCCGCCTAATGGACCCGCGCCAGTGCGCCGCCGTCGACTGCGAGGCCGTGGCCGGTGACGAACGAGGCGTCGTCCGAGGCGAGGAACAGGAAGGCGCTCGCCAGTTCCCTCGGTTCGCCCATGCGGCCCATCACGCCGAGGTCGGCGTAGGCGGTCTCCAGTGCCGGATTTCCGTCGATCCACGGCTGGGTCATGCCGGTGCGCACGGCGCCGGGCAGGATGTAGTTGGCGGTGGTCCCGTCGGTCCCCAGTTCGAGCGCCAGCGTCTTGGTCAGGCCAGCCACCGCATGCTTCGAGGCATTGTAGGCGCCCAGTTCCACCGTCGCCTGATGGCCCATGATCGAGGAGGTGTTGATGATCCGCCCCCGGCCGCTTTCGCGCAGCGCCGGGATGGCCGCGCGGCACAGCCTGAACATGGCGGTGACGTTGACCGCCATCGTCCGGTCCCAGTTGTCGTCGGTGGTCTGGTCCATCGGCTGGTGCAGGCACACGCCCGCGTTGTTGACGAGGATGTCGAGCCTGCCGAACGCTTCCATCGCGCGGCGCACGATGCCCTCGGCGGCGCCCGGCGCGGCGATGTCCTGCGCCAGCAGCTCCAGCGTTTCGCCGGCCTGATGCGCTGCCGCCAGCTTCGCCGCATCGAGATCGACGGCGAGCACTTTCGCGCCTTCGCTGCAGAAGCGCTCGACGATGGCGCGGCCGATCCCGCTCGATGCCCCGGTCACGATCGCGACCCTGTCTTCCAGGCGACCTGTCATGTTCTGCCTCTCCTTCTGCATCAGATCTTCCAGCCCAGCTGGATGCCGTACGTCACCGGCTTGCCGGTGAAGCGGATGTAATAGTCCTGCGTCTGCAGGGCGTTGGACCACCAGTAGGTATTGGTGACGTTGCGGCCGAAGACCGAGACCTTCCAGCGCCCGTCCGCATCCTCGATACCGGCGCGCAGGTCGAGCAGGGCATAGGCCTTGATGCGCAGTTCGGGGATGTCGCCGATGCTGGCATTGGCCTTGCTGTTGTAGGTCAGGTTGCTGCCGACGAAGGCGTTGACGCGGTCGTTGAGCGCGAAGTCGTACTGCACGTCGGCGATCAGCTGCAGCTTGGGCGCATAGGGGAATTCGGCGCCCGCGAAGTCTTCGATCACGCCGGCGTTGTTGTAGCCGGTGAACTGCTTGATCTTCGTATCGAGGTAGGTCGCCGCCACGTTGAAGCGCAGGCCGTCGAAGGGCCGCGCCTGGATTTCCGCCTCGGCGCCCCAGACGCGCGACTTGGGCACCTGCACCAGCGCATCGAGCGGGCCGAACACCATGTCGAGGATGCGGCCGCGCAGCTGCTTGTTGGTGTAGTCGTAGTAGAACAGCGCGCCGTTGACCTGCAGGCGGTTGTCGATCGGCATCTTGAAGCCGGTTTCGTAGGCGATTAGCGATTCCTGCACGACCGGCTTGTACTGGTCGATGTTGGCGGCCGAAGTGGTCGGGAAGCTGCCCGCCTTGTACCCCTTGCTGACGGTGGCGTAGACGAGGCCGCGATTGGCGGTCTTGTAGTTGATGCCTGCGCGCCACGACAGGTTGTTTTCGTGCAGGCTGTCCTGGATCGGCGTGATCGTTGGCGCGAACGTCTCGTCAAGGACGGTGCAGTTCCGTTCGCCGATGGGCACGAACGGCAGCGAGGGATCGCGCAGCTGCGATTCCAGATATTCGAACACCGCGTCGGTATTGCCGCCCGGCTCGTTCCTGGTGCAGCCGGTGAACGAGCGCCGGGTGTCGGTGTAGCGCAGGCCGCCGGTCAGCGTCAGCGCATCGGTCAGCTTGTATTCGGCATTGCCGAAGGCGGCGAGGGTGCGGATGTTCTGCTGCGAGAAGTTGGAGCTGTAGCCCATGTGCAGCGGCCCGACCCACGACGTCGTCGCGTCCCAGAACCAGTAATAGAGCTGGTCGTAGGTCTCGTCCTTCTCGTAGCTGCCGCCGACGACCCAGTTCAGCGGGCCGGTGTCGCCCGACAGGCGCAGTTCCTGCGAATAGGTGTCGATCCGGCCGATCGTGCGGTTGTCGGCGATGTTGCGGTCGGTGCCGTCGAAGTCGGAGTAGGAGTCCGAACGATAGCGTTCGTACGCCGATACGCTGGTCAGTTTGACCGCGTCCGACAGTTCCACTTCGGCGCGCAGGGCTGTCTGGAAGAAGCGGTCGTCGTGGCGCTGCGGATTGACGTTCTCGTCCACGCCGTTGCCAAGGCTCGTTGCCCAGTCGGCGGCACGGGCGGTCTGCGGCGGGGTGGGATAGGCGCGGTTGGCGGCTTCCTCGGGGCTGCCGGGGACCGAGATGTAGGTCGCGATGCGCTGCGGCGCCTGCGAGTCCGAACGGTCGGTCCAGCCGTTGAGGTTGAGCGAGAGCGCTACCGGCCCCGACTGGTAGTCGAACAGCGCGCGGCCCTGGAACATGCGCGTCGCGCCGTTGGTGTCGCCGGGGCGGGTGATGCTGTACTGCCAGGCGCCGCCCTCGACGATGCGCGCGGCGACGCGGGCTTTCAGGTCGCCCGCAACCGGGCCGCTGATGAAGGCCTGCGCGTCGACCTGCCCGAAGCGGGCATAGCTGGCATCGACCCCGGCCTTGAATTCGTCGGTCGGCTTGTTGGCGACGAAGTTGATCGCGCCGCCGGTGGTGTTGTTGCCGAACAGCGTGCCTTGCGGGCCCTTGAGCACTTCGACACGCTCGACGTCGAGCGCGGCGGCCTTGGTCATGGCGCTGAAGGGCAGGGTCACTTCGTCGGTGTAGACGACGACCGTGGGCGAGGCCGCGATCGAGGATTCGTAGAAGCCGACGCCGCGCAAGGTATAGACCGGCGTGTTGAACGGCGAGGGCTGGGCGGTAAGGCCGGGCACCACGCGCGCAAGGTCCGCCGCGCTCTGGACGCCCGCGGCCACCAGCGCGTCGCCGCTGGCGGTGGTGATCGTCATCGGCACGGTGTTGATCGACTGTTCGCGCTTGTTGGCGGTGACGATGATCTCGTTGACCTCGTTCGAGCCCGGCTTTGCCGGTGCCTCCTGCGCTCCGGCCGAAGTGGCCGCGACGGCGATTGAAAACATGGATGTGCACGCAAGCAATGGGCGAATACGCCGCATGGTTGTCCTCCCCGGTTATCTCTCCCTCCGCGCGGAATATCTACCTCCCGCGTCGGATGCCGGGTTTGGAGCATAATAATAACGTGTTGTAAAATAGATTCGGAATCGAATTTCCGGATGGGGCGCCCGGCGCTACTCTTCCGCCTGCGATCGTGTAAAATCGTCAGACGATAATACGCTGAAATTTATACATAATGGCTTAAAATAGCCGATACTAGGCCAATTTTTGATCCAAAGTGACTCCGAGTTTCAACTAGGGGGCGTCATCATATAAAGATACGTCGCGTTGTCATAATGGACTCGAAGAAAATCCCGGTGTAGACTCCCGCAAAAGACGTTCACAAACGTATGGGAGAGTGGAGATGAGCTTCAGGACCACGCCGCTGCTTGCGGGCCGCGAGTTCGGACTGGTGATCGACAATGTCGCGCAGGAGCATCTGGACGACGAGACCGCGCGCGCCTGCTTGCGCGACTTGTGGGCGCGGCACGGGCTGCTGATCTTCAAGGGCATCTCGACGATCGCCTTCCAGCTCGACCTCAGCCGGGTGTTCGGCCCGCTGGAGCCGCATACCGTGCGCGAACTGCGTGATGGCGAGTACCCCGAGCTTTACCGGCTGAAGTACGATCCGGACAACGATCCGTGGCTCTACGACGTGGGCGGCGAAGTGCTTGGCGGGTTCACGCCCTGGCATTTCGATCTTGCCTTCGTGCCGCTGAGCAATCGCGGGGCGATGCTGCGGTCGGTGCGGCTGCCGGGCGCCGGGGGCAAGACCGGCTTCATCGACGGCGTCGAGGCCTACGACCGCCTGCCCGCCGCGCTGAAGGCGCAGGTGGACGACGTGGAGATCGTCTACCAGATGGATTCGACCACGCGCGCAACCCCTTCGCGCTGCGTGCCGCGCGCCGTCCGATCACCGTGCTGCGCGAGAACGAGAGCATCCGCTCGATGCTCGACCGGCAGCAGCGGGACTATCCGCCGGTGGTCTTTCCCGCCGTGGTGCGGCACCCGGAAAGCGGGCGCAAGATGCTGCACATCTCGCCGCTGTTCGCGCAGCATATCCTCGGGCTGGAGGCGGCGGCGAGCAACGACCTGCTCGGGCAGTTGATCGATCACATCACCGACGACAGCCTCGCCTATTACCACGACTGGAAGAACGACGAGCTGGTGCTGTGGGACAACTTCCGCACCATCCACTCCGCCGAGGGCGTGCCGCAGGGCGAAAGCCGCGAGATGCACCGCACGACGATCTCGGCGACGTACGAACTGGGCCGCTATCTGGGACCGCAGGCGGCGTGATGGGCGTAGGGCCGGGGGCGTGAGGGCGCTTCCGGTCCTGTATGCCCCGTCATTGCGAGCGTAGCGGAGCAATCCAGAGCGGCTCAGGACTGCCCTGGATTGCTTCGCTGCGCTCGCAATGACGAAAGGGTGGTGTATCCGGCGGCTGCGTCAGGCGCCCTGTCCGACCGGGATTGGCGTCTGCTGCGCCTCGACCATCGACTTCGGCTGCGTCAGTTCGCCGACTTTCGCGCGATAGGCGGCGATATTACCGAGCTTCACGTCCTCGTAGCCCCGGATCAAGTCCGGCAGGGCGGCCAGCGCCAGCACCGTCTCCGGCTCCGTGGCGAGCCGGGGTAGTATGCTGCGGATCATCGCGCGGTATTCGCCGATCAGCGCCTTTTCCTGCGACCGGACCACGCCGATGCCGAACAGGTCGAGCGGACCGCCGCGCACGCGCCGGGCCCATGCCAGAAGACGCGCCATGGGTACGAACCAGCGGCCCATCTTCACCTTCCTGCGCACGCCCAGACGGCGCAGGAAGGTCGGGTGCAGCCACCACTGGAACGCCTGCCCGCGCGCGATCCGGCCGCTGGCGACGTCGCGGTCGTACGCCTCGACGAAGAGACGCGCGACCTCGTATTCGTCCTTGTAGGCCATCAGCTTGTAGAGGTTGACGCCCAGCGTCTCGACCAGCGCCGCGCGGTGCGGGGAGCCGATGGCGGCCCCGGCGATCTCCTCGACGAAGGCCAGCCATTCCTCCGCATAAGCGCGGCTCTGGAAGGCTTCGAGTTCGCCGAAGCGCAGTTGCAGGCGTTCGGTCGCGGCGACAGGCAGGGCGAGCGCGTGAACCCTTGCGGCAGCATCGTCGGCGATCACCGGCGCGGGGACGGGCGGATTCGCGCGCGCGTCAACGGCGGAATCGAAGGCGGCGCGGTCGAGCACGGCGAAGCGGCCCCAGCGGAACGCGGCGATATTGGTCTTCACCGCGACGCCGTTCAGGGTCATCGCCCGCTCCAGCGCGGCAGCGGAGATGGGCAGCGCGCCGGCCTGATACGCCGCGCCGATCATCATCATGTTCGCCGCCACCTCGTTGCCGAACAGCAGCCGCGCCGCGCGCAGGCCGTCGACCGCAATCGCGGTGGAGCGCATGTGCGCGCCGATCCGCGAGAGCAGGATCTCCTTCTCGGGATAGGGCGTGCGGACATTCGTGACGGTGCCGCCGGTGGGCACCGGATCGCAGTTGCCCACGAAGATCGTGCGGTCGGGTCGCGCCACTTTCAGATGTACCGGATCGGCGCCGGTCAGCAGGTCGAAGGCGACGTAGGCGTCGGCCTGCCCATCGGCGATGCGCACGGCCCCGGCGACGGGCGCGCGGTCGATATGCAGCATGGACACCACCGGCCCGGCCTTCTGGCTGGAGCCGATCTGGTCGATCGAGCGCACGTGCAGCCCTTCCAGCGCGGCGGCCATGCCGAGCACTTGGTTGACCGTCACCACACCGGTCCCGCCGATCCCTGCCATCAGCATCGCATAGCCGCGATCGGGCAGCACCGCGCCGGGATCGACGAGGGTGACGGGCGGCTCGCCCACCGGCTCGACCCTGGCCTCCTGCATCCCGCCGTCGACAGTGATGAACGAGGGGCAATCGCCCAGCAGGCACGAGAAGTCCGAATTGCACGAAGTCTGGTTGATCCGCGTCTTGCGGCCGAATTCGGTCTCGAACGGCTCGACGCTGAGGCAGTTGGACTTGACCCCGCAATCGCCGCAGCCTTCGCAGATGCGCGGGTTGATATAGACCTTGTCGGTCTTCACCGCGAGATTGCCGCGCTTGCGCAGGCGGCGCTTCTCGGCGGCGCACTGCTGGTCGTTGATGAGCACGGTGACGCCCTTGACCGCCGCCAGTTCCCCCTCGACCGCGAGCAGGTCGTCGCGGTGGCGCACCGAGGCGAGTGCGGGCAGGGCGAGGCCCTTGTAGCGCTCCGGCTCGTCGGTGGTGACAACGATGCGCTGGACGCCTTCGGCCTTCAGCTGGTCGATGATGCCGGGCACGCTCTTGCCCGCGAACACGTCCTGCCCGCCGGTCATCGCCACGGCAGAATTGTAGAGCAGCTTGTAGGTGATGTTGATCCCCGCCGCCGCCGCGAAGCGGATCGCCAGGCTGCCCGAATGGGCATATGTCCCGTCGCCCAGGTTCTGGAAGAAGTGCTCGGTCCCGGTGAAGCGGTGGGCGCCGACAAACTGCGCGCCTTCGCCGCCCATCTGAGTATAGCCGGTGACTTCGCCCATGATCGGGCCCATCCACAAGGTCATGATGTGGCAGCCGATCCCGGCGCCGACGACCGACCCCTCCGGCACGCGGAGTGACCGGTTGTGCGGGCAGCCCGAGCAGAAATAGGGCTGGCGCGTGGTGGAAAGCGGCGCGTTCACCGCGCCGGGGTTCGCCGGTGCAGGGGCGCGCTCGATGCTCAGCCATGTCGCCAGCGCGGTCGCCATGATCTCCACCGAGAGCTCGCCGCAGGCGGTCAGCAGCAGGCGGCCTTCGGGATCGTTGCGACCCCAGATGACCGGCGCGTCGGGCTTGCCGTAAAGCATGTCCTTGAGCGCGAGTTCGAGGAACGGGCGCTTGTCCTCCACCACGAAGATGCTTTCCAGCCCGGCCGCGAATTCGCCCGCCGTCTCGTGGTCGAAGGGATAGAGCATGCCCATCTTGAGGATGCGGATGCCGCGTGCCTCCAGTTCGGCGTCGTCGATGCCGAGCAGGCGCAGCGCCTCACGCAGGTCGTAGTAGCTCTTGCCGCCGACGAGGATGCCGTGCCTTGCCCGCTCGCCCGCGCCGAGCACGCGGTTGAGGCCGTTGAGCCGACCATAGGCACGCGCGATTTCGAGGCGGCCGTAATAGATCTCCCGCTCACGCGCGATCATCGGCGGCCCCGCCTCGTTCGCGTGGAAGCGGGGGGTATAGGGGCGGCCGTCGTATTCGATCGCGGGGATGACGGGCTGCACCCGGTCCGGCCCGAGGTCGGCGGTGGCGGCGGAATCGGCGACGTCGGCGATCAGCTTGAAGCCCACCCACAGCCCCGCCGCGCGCGACAGGGCATAGCCGTGGCGGCCGTAGTCGAGCACCTCTTGCACGTTCCCCGGCGCCAGCACCGGCATGTAGAAGCTGCTGAAGATGGTGTTGGAATCGGACGGCAGGATGGTGGAGCGCGCATGGGGATCGTCGCCCGCCACGCACAGCACCCCGCCATGGGCGGCGGTGCCGTGGAAGTTGGCGTGGTGGAAGGCGTCGGCCGCGCGGTCGACGCCCGGCGCCTTGCCGAACCACAGGCCGAAGACGCCGTCGAATTTGGGCTTCGGAAGTTCCCCCACCATCTGCGTGCCGTAGAGCGCGGTGGCGGCCAGTTCCTCGTTCAGCCCCAGCTGGTGGAACACGTTCTCGGCCTCGAAATGCGGCGCATTACGCATCATCTCGCTGTCGACCCCGCCGAGCGGCGAGCCGGGATAGCCGGACACCAGCCCGGCCGTGCTCAACCCCGCCGCGCGGTCGGCGCGGGCCTGGTCGATCAGCACGCGCAGCATCGCCTGCATGCCCGTGAGGTACGTGCGCCCGCTCGCCTGCGTGTAGCGTTCCTTCAGGCTGATCGGCAGCAATTCGTTCGTCATCGCATCCTGCTCCGCGGGGCCACCGTCAGGTCCAGGCCGTCTTGCGGCCCTCGATCCGCGCGCCTTCCTCCAACTCGCCGACTTCGAGGAGTTCGACCGTCAGGCGCTCGATCTCGTCCATGTCGGCCTCGTATCCCAGCCCCGGCTTGGTGGGCGCGCTGACCCAGCCGTCGGCATCGATCCACAGCTTGTCCTTCATGCCGATGTCGAGGCAACCCTGCGGCACCGCGATCTCGACGAAATCGCAGTAATGGGTGGAGAGCATGACGTGCAGGTGCGCGGCCATGACGCTGACGGTGCCGTAGCTGTGCGGCTCGAACTTCATCTGGTTCGCCTCGCAGAAGGCGGCGGCCTTGCGCATGGCGGAGATGCCGCCGATCCAGTCGCCGATGGCGCGGATGGAATCGACCGCGCCGACGTACTTGGGATAGGCGCGCAGGCCCTGCTCGACGCTCTCCACCGCCGTCACCGGCAGGTCCAGCGCCTCACTCAGCATGCGCAGGCCCGGGATGTCGGAATCGGGCAGCGGCGTTTCGTACCAGTAGAAGTTCAGCTCATCGAGCGCGCGGCCCACCTTGAGCGCGCCCTGCCGGTCGTATTCGTTGATCGGGTCGAGCATCAGGTCCATCGTGTCGCCCACCGCCTCGCGCACCTTGCGGCAGATCTCGATGTCCTTGTCGGGGATGCCGGAGGGGTGGATCTTGTAGGCGTTGAAGCCCTGATCGCGGCATTCGAGCGCCAGCTGGCAGTATTCCTCGGGCGTGGCATAGTAGAAGGTGCTGGCATAGGCGCGGATGCGGTTGCGCGCGGCGCCGAGCAGGCGGTAGATCGGCTCGCCGTGGGCCTTGCCGATGAGATCCCACAGGCAGATGTCGATGGCGCTGGCGACGGGCGTGGGGCGCTCCAAACGGTCGGTCAGTTCGAACGAGATCGCCTCCACCTCATGCGGGTCGCGGCCGATCAGCACCGATTGCAGGCCGGGGAGGGCGTATTTGAACTCCATCGGGCTCATCAGGTAGGTCAGGCACTGGCCCTCGACACCCGGCACGTCGGTCAGCAGGCGCACGAAGACATGGTCTAGGCTGCGCGCCGCCCATTGCTCCTTCCATTTGTAGATCGGCTCGGTGCGCTTGAGGATGTGGGCCTTGATGCCGGTGATCTTCATCTGAATGCTCTCCCAAATGTCCGTCTTATGCGGTCTTGCCCGAGGATCGGGCGCGGAAGGCGGCAAGTGCCGCCTCGAATTCCGGTTCGTAGGTACACAGGATCTGGTTGCGGTCTTCCAGCGCGATGACCTGCTCCAGCCCGCCTGCGTCGATGGCGCAATTGAGCGCCTCCTTGGTCAGTCGCAGGCCGAGCGGGGCGGTGGCCAGCATGTCGTCCACGAAACCCTGCACCATCGCGTCGATCTCGTCCGGCGGGGCGACGGCGGAGACGAGGCCGCCGTTGAGGGCGCGGGCCGCGTCGATGAAGCGGCCGGTCATCAGGAACTCGGCGGCGAACCCGGCCCCGGCGATGCGCGGCAGGAAGTAGCTGACGCCGATGTCGCAGCCGCTGAGGCCGATCTTCACGAAGGCGGCGTTCATCCGCAGGTCCGGCGTGGCGACGCGCACGTCTGCCGCCAGTGCCAGTGCGAAGCCGCCGCCGCTGGCCGCGCCGGTAAGGTGAGCGATGATCGGCTGCGGGCAGCGGCGCATGGCGATGACGATCTCGCTGATCCGCCGCTGGGCGATGAGCGAACCGGCGGCGGTGGGATCGGCGCGGCCCTGCCGCTCCTTCATGTCGAGCCCGGCGCAGAAGTGCTTTCCGGTAGAACCCAGCACCACCACGCGGATGTCGTTGCGCCAATAGAGCCCCGCGAACAGGCGGCCGAGTTCGGCGATCAGCCGGTCGCTCAGGCTGTTCGCGGCATTCGGACGGTCGATGGTGACGCGCAACACCGCGCCGTCGCGGCGCAGCATGAGGTCGTGGAAGCTGGTGGGGTCAAGCGCGTCGTGCCCGTCAAGCAGGCGCGCAGGATCGGTTGTGTCCGACATGGTCTGTTATCACTCTCCTTGAGGACGGCATAACATGGCCGGATAATATTACAACACGTTTTCCATCATGCCACGACTTCCAGCTCCTCGATATGCGGCGGCTCGGTCAGGAATCCTTCGAGCAGGGGCATCAGTTCGACGACAAGCGGCTGCGCAAGGTGGCTGTCGGACGCTGCCATGTCGCGCCAGACTTCGATCACAGTCCAGCGCCCGGCCTCGTCCGCGAACAGATCGTAGCGGATGCAGCCGGGTTCCTTGCGGGTTTCGGTGACGAGGGCCTTCAGGCGCTCGCCCAGTTCCGCGTGGCTTTCGCGGCGGGTGGTGAAGCGGACGATCCTGGGGATCTGCGGCATTCTGATTCTCCCGTTCAATTGCATCGTGTTGCAATCTTGATAACCCCGCTCTAATCATCGCGACAAGAGCAGAATCGAGAGAGGTCCGGCGTGGCAGAGGCACGGAGCGAATTGGGGCGCGACTGGAAGCTGGTCCTGACCTGCACCAGCGGCGTCGCGCTGGGGGCGATGAGCATCCCCATCTACACCATCGGCGCCTTCGTGCGGCCGCTGCAGGAGGCGTTCGGCTGGTCGCGCCCGGCGATCCAGGCTTCGATCCTCGTCTCGCAGCTGTGCGTGGGGATCGGCGCGATCGCCTGCGGCTGGCTGCTGCGGCGCTATTCGATGCGGGCGATGGCGGCGACCGGGCTGAGTGCGATTGCCATCGGCTTCCTGCTGGCCGCGCTTTCGGGCGGATCGCTGGCGTGGTTCTATTTCGCCTATGGCTTCGCGGCGCTCGTCGGCTGCGGCAGCGGGCCGGTGGTGTGGTGCCGGGCGATCACCCTGCGCTTCGAGAAGCAGCGCGGCATCGCGCTTGCCATCGCGCTGATCGGCACCGGCCTTGCGGGCCTGATCCTGCCGCCGCTGACCGTGGCGGTGGTCGACGGCGCGGGCTGGCGCACGGCTTACGTGATGCTGGCGCTGCTGCCGCTGTGCATCGCGGTGCCCGCCGCGCTGGTGCACCTGCGCGGGTTTCCCCGGGACCGAAGCGCCGACCCCGAAGCGCCTGCGACGGCAACGTCGGAATGGGGCGTCACCCCGCGCGATGCCGTGCGCTCCTACCGCTTCTGGCTGATCCTGCTGTCTGTGATCGTGCTCTATCTCTCGCTCGCGGGCTTCGTCCCCAACCTGATCCCGGCGCTGGAGGACAAGGGCCTGACCCCCTCCGAGGCCGCGATGGCACAGAGCAGCTTCGCCGCTGCGCTGATCGTCGGGCGGCTGGGGCTGGGCTACTTCCTCGACCGCTACTGGGCGCCGTTCGTGGCGCAGTTCACGCTGCTGCCCGCAGCGGCTGGGTGCCTGCTGCTCTCAGGCACGCCTGCGCCGATGACAGCGGCGGCTGCTGCGGCGATGGTGGGGCTGGCATCGGGCGCCGAGCTGGACCTGCTGGCCTACCTCACCGCGCGCTATTTCGGACGGCTCCATTTCGCGCGGATTTACGGATTGCTCTACTTCGGCGTGGCGGCGGCCGCGGGTTCCGGACCGGTGCTGTTCGCGTGGGTTTATGGCCTGCCGGGCGGCGGGCGGACCGCGTTCCTGATCGCGATGGTGTTCTTCGTGGCAGGCGCGCTGGCGCTGCCCATGCTCGGCCGCTACCCCGGCACGGCGGCCGAGGACAGCGAGCCATCCCTGCCTAAAGGTGCCATCCCCCGGTGAAGGGGACCATCGCGCCGGTCACGAAATCGCTTTCGTCGGAGGCCAGGAACAGCGCCAGCAGCGCGTCTTCCTCCCCCGTGGCGAGACGACCGGCGGGGCAGTCCTCCAGCCACTTCGCGCATTCCGCGCTTTCGGCGAAATCGTCGGGGAAGTAGCTGGGATTGCGCGTAAAATGCTGCGCGATCAGGTTGACCTGCACGTTGTGCGGCGCCGCTTCTCCGGCAAGCGAGCGGACATAGCCGACTTGCGCCGTACGCGCCGCCGAATAGCCGGAGACGCCCTTCACCAGCCGGATGCCGCTGGCGCTGCCGAACACCACGATCTTGCCTTTGCGGCGCGCATACATCTGCGGCATGGCGGCGCGGCACATCGCGTGGAGCGGATGGACCATGGTGTCGAACATGTGGTGCCAGGCATCGTCGGCGATGTCCTGCGTCGGCGCGTAAGGATCGATGGTGCAGGCGAGATTGGCGACGAGGATGTCGATGTGCCCCGCCTCCGCCACCATGGCTTCGGCCGCGCCGGGCCGGGTGAGGTCGCGGCGGTCGGCGACGACATGCGCGCCCTCCCGCTCGAACAGGTCGATCGTGGCCGGGCCCATGTAGAGTTCGGCCATGCTCACCAGTACGCGCTTTCCCGCAAGACGCTGCGCCATCGGCTGCTCCTTCAGTTTGTCGTGATGTCCCTGAGCGTGCGGCCGAAAGCCTGCAGTTCCTGCGCGAAGACGTCGGGCACCTCCAGCGCCGCGAAGTGGCCGCCGCGCGGGGCCGCGTTCCAGTGGACGAGGTGGTATTCGCGCGTCGCCCAGCTGCGCGGGCTGCGCCAGATTTCGGCGGGGTAGTCGGTGATCCCGGTCGGGACCGGCGGGCAGGGCACCTGCGGCCCTTGCCCCGCGAACACCGCGTCGAAATATTCGCGGTAGAGCCGGATCGACGAGCCGATCGAGCGCGTCATCCAGTAGAGCGAGATGTTGCACAGCAGCCAGTCGCGCCCGGGGCCATCAAGGAAGGGCGCGGCGTCATCCGTCCACGCGAAGAACTTCTCGGCGATCCATGCGGCAAGGCCCGCCGGGGAATCGCTCAGCGCATAGGCGAGCGTCTGCGGCCTCGTGCCCTGTTCGTGTGAATAGCCCGAGACGGAGAAATCGCGGGCGCGCGCCTGCTCTAGCGCGGCGCGTTCCGCTTCGGTCAGCAGGTTTTCGGAATCGTCCACCCCGGCGGGCGGGGTTGGCATCACCAGATTGTAATGCACGCCGATCAGGCTGTCGGGGCAGACTTCGGGCATGAACCGGGCGACCAGCGCGCCCCAGTCGCCGCCCTGCACGACATAGCGCGCATAGCCCAGCGCCTGCATCAGCGCATCGTGCCGCGCCGCGATCGCGCGCGGTCCCATGCCCCGGTGCCGCGCGGGTTCGGAATAGCCGTAGCCGGGGAGCGAGGGGCACACGACATGGAAGGCGTCTGCCGCATCGCCGCCATGGGCTACCGGATCGGTCAGGCGGGGGATCGCTTCCCAGAACTCGAACACCGATCCCGGCCAGCCGTGCATCATCAGCAGCGGTCTGGCCTCCGGGTGCGGCGAGCGGACATGGACGAAGTGCGTGGTCAGCCCGTCGATATCGATGGTGTACTGATCGAAGCGGTTGAAGAACCTTTCCGCCGCGTCCCAGTCGAACCCCTCGGCCCAGTAGGCGAGGAGATCGCGCAGATAGGCCTGCGGCACGCCGTAATCCCACGCATCCGCTTCGCCGTGGTTGAGTTCCTGCGGCCAGATCGTCTCCGACAAGCGGCGGCGCAAGTCGGCGATGCGGGCAGGGTCGAACCGGGCGGCGAAGCGGGTGGGCGCGGTCATGGTCAGTACCGCGCGATCGTGGCGTTATCGATGACGTCCCAGTCTATCTCGTAGCCGAGGCCCGGCGCGGTGGGGGCGTGAACCCAGCCGTTTTCGTCGATGTGGACGATGTCCTTCATGCCGAAGTCGAGGCCGTGGCGGGGATAGGGCATCTCGAAATAGGTGCAGTTCCGGCACGAGAGCATGTAGTGCAGGTGCGCCGCCTGAACGATGGTGGAGCCATAGGCGTGCGGCTCCATGCGGCGGCCGAGCATTTCCGCCGTGGCGCCGATCTTGCGCATGCCGGTGATGCCGCCGATCAGATCGCCGACGCCGCGCACCGAATCCGCTGCGCCTTCGACAAGGATGCTGCCCAGCTGCTGCGGCCCGCGCATCATCGCCTCGCCCATCAGCACCGGAATGTCGAGCGACTGGCACAACTGCCGGAAACCGGCGATGTCCCAGTCGGGCATCGGGTCTTCGTACCAGAAGAAGTCCAGCTTCTCGAGCGCGCGGCCGACCTTGATCGCGTCTTCCCAGTCGTAGCTGTTGGTGGCGTCGAACATCAGCACGAAGTCGGGGCCCACGGCCTCGCGGGCGAGGCGGGCGGCCTCGATGTCCATCTTCGGATCGGGCTTGGCGCGTAGCTTGGCGGCGGGAACGCCGCGCTGCTTGGCCGCGAGGATCAGGTCGGCGACCTCCTGCGCGGTGTCCTGCGACTGCATGGTGTCGTAGACCGGCACTTTGTCGCGATAGGCGCCCAGCAGCTTGTAGACCGGCAGGTTCGCCATCTTGCCGGCGATGTCCCACAGCGCGAAGTCGATCTGGCTGGCGGCCTTGGGCGGGATCAGGAAGCGCGCCATGCCCATCATGTCGTGCCACAGCTTCTCGCGGTCGAGCGGGTCCTGGCCCATTATCATGGGCTTGAGGAAGTGATCGGCGGACTGCGCGATCTCGTGCGGGGCGGCGGGCAGCCAGGAGGTGGAGTAGCCGGTGATGCCTTCGTCGGTTTCCAGCTCGAACACGGTCATCGTCATGCTCACGGGCGGCAAGTCTTTGCGCCACATGAACTTGAAGTCGTCGGGCTGGACCACCCGGATCTTGAGGTCGGAGATACGCAAGACAATCCCTTTCGCAGCGATGGGTTCTAAAATTCAGGGGGGGGGTAAAATTCAGGCCATGACTCCGCCGCCGTTGACCTGGATGACCTCGCCGGTCGTCCAGCTGGCGCGCGAACTGGCGAGGAACAGCACGGCCTCGGTCACTTCCTCCGGGGTGCCGCGCCGTTGCATCGGGATGCCCCGGCTGACTTCGTCGACGGCGCCGGTGGTGTCGCTCTCGGTCATGGCAATCGCGGTTTCGGTGAGGAGCGGGCCCGGCGAGACGCAGTTGACGCGCACGGCGGGCGCCAGCTCGGCGGCGATGGCGCGGCTGAACGCCTCGACCGCGCCCTTGCTGGCGGCATAGAGCGAGAGCCCCGGCGTCGGCGTGCGCGCGGCGATGGACGAGATGTTGACGATGCTGCCCTTGCCGCGATGCGCCATGCCCGGCGCGATCTCGCGGCAGATGCGGAACAGGGCGTCGAAGTTGCAGGTCATCACGTCGCGCAGCATCGCATCGTCGGCATCGGCGAGTAGGGCGGCGGGGAAGATCCCGGCGTTGTTGACGAGGATGGTCGCCCCGCCCAGCGCATCGGCCGCCTCGCGCAGCCGCGCCGCCATGCCCGCATCGTCGAACGATGCGGCGACGCAGCGGACCTCGACGGCGAAGTCGGAACGGATGCCCGCCGCGATTTCCTCCAGCCGCGCCGGGTCGCGCGCGGTGATGACGAGGGCGGCGCCCTCCTGCGCCATCCGCCGCGCGACGACGAGGCCGAGGCCGCGCGAACAGCCGGTGATGACGGCGACTTCGCCGCCGAGGATTCCAGTCATCGTCTTCTCCCCCGGATGCGGTCGTTTGCGTGCCGCCCCGTAGCGTTGAGGTATCGTTGTGGTACCGTTAGGTGCCGCTGGGTGCCGTTCAGGCCAGTTGCGGATCGAGCATGATCGCCTTGGTCTCGCAGAACGATTTCAGCCCGTCGAACCCGCCTTCGCGGCCGATTCCGGACTGCTTGAAGCCGCCGAACGAGACGCCGAAGTCCATCCGGTGCAGGTTCTGCCCGAACGTTCCGGTGCGCACCTGACGCCCGACCGAATAGGCCTTTTCCCGGTCGTTGGTGAACACCGCGCCGTCGAGGCCGTAGTGGCTCTGGTTGGCGATACGCACCGCGTCTTGCTCGTCCTTGGCGCGCAGCACGACGACGACGGGACCGAAGATTTCCTCCTGCGCGATGCGGGCACCGGGGTCGACGTCGGTGAAGATCGTCGGCTGGACATAGTAGCCTCGATTTAGTTCGGCCGGGCGCGAACCGCCTGTAATCATTCGACCTTCTCCCTGTCCGATGGCGATGTAGTCCATCACCCGGTCGAACTGGCGGGACATTGCGAGCGGGCCCATCTGGCTGCCTTCGGCATAAGGATCGCCGACCTGGATCTGGTCGAAGCGGGTCTTCAGCGCCTCCACCATGGCATCGTGGTTGCGGTCGGTCACGACCACGCGGCTCAGCGCGGCGCAGACCTGATTGGTCATGTAAGCGGTTGAATTGGCAAGAGTCGTAGCCGCCTTGTCGACGTCGTAGTCATCCATCACCAGCGCCGCGGACTTGCCGCCCAGTTCCAGCGTGAAGCGCGCCACGCGCTCGGCGCAGAGCGAGCCGATGCGCTTGCCCGCCGCCGTGCTGCCGGTGAAGCTTATCTTGTCCACGCCGGGATGGCGCACCAGACGTTCCGACGCCTCGCGGTCGGCGGTGACGAAGTTGACGACGCCCGGCGGCAGGCCGATCTGGTCGATCATGTCCATGATGACATAAGGCCCCAGCGGCGCCTCCGGGGAAGCTTTGAGCACAACCGTGCAGCCCGCCAGCAGCGCCGGGGTCATCTTCACCAACGCGAGGATGAAGGCCGCGTTCCACGGGATGATCGCGCCGACGACGCCCACCGGTTCGCGCACCAGCAGCGCCTCGCCGCCAAGGCCGTCGGTGGTGGGCTGGGTCTCCTGCCAGGGGAAGGTTTCGGCGAAGCGCACGTGCTGGTCGATGTACCCGGCGAAGGCCGCGCCGCCGCCCTGCGAGACGGCATGGACGATGCCCATCTCGCGCGTCCAGGCATGGCCGAGTTCGACCGATCCGGCGCGCACGAGATCGGCTAGCTTGACCAGATAGCCCGCGCGTTCCCTGGGCGTCATGCGCGGCCAGGGGCCGTTGTCGAAGGCGTCGCGCGCGGCGGCGACGGCGCGGTCGATGTCCTCGGCGGTGGCCTCGGCGATGTCGACCTGCACTTCCTCGGTCGCGGGATCGACGTGGTGGAACACCCGGCCGCTGAGCGGGGCGACCCACTCGCCGCCGATGTAGAAGCGATCGGGGTGAGCGATGGAGAACGCACCGTCCGCAGAAGTCCAGGTCATCGACAATCTCCTCTATTTCGGCCGTTGCCGGGCCGATCTTATTGTTGGGTCAGGCGAATCTATCCCTCAGGAAAGCGTCCGCCCGATGACTTCCTTCAGCACTTCGGATGTGCCGCCGTAGATCCGCTGCACCCGCGCATCGCGCCAGAGCCGGGCGATCGTGTACTCGTTCATGTACCCGGCGCCTCCGTGGATCTGCAGCGCCTCGTCGGTGATCTTCCACTGCATTTCGGTGTGCCACAGCTTGGCGGCGCAGGCCTCTTCGTTGGTCAGGCGTTCCTCGGCCATGCGGGTGATGCAGTGGTCGAGGTGCGCCCAGCCGACCTGCAGCATCGCACGGTGTTCGGCGAGGGTGAAGCGGGTGTTCTGCATGTCGAGCAGCGTGGTGTTGAACAGCTTGCGGTCGCGCGCGAAGCCGAGCGCCTCGTCGAAAGCCCGCTGCGCGCCGGCCTGACCCATGACCGCCTGACTGAGCCGTTCCTGGGGAATCAGTGTCATCACCTGAATGAAGCCGTTGTTCTCCTGCCCGAGCAGGTTTTCGGCGGGAATGCGCACGTCGTCGAAGAACAGTTCGGAGGTATCCGCCGAATGCTGGCCGATCTTGTCCAGCTTGCGCCCCTTGGCGAAGCCCGGCGTGCCCTCGTCGACGAGGAACAGGCTGAGCCCGCGCGCGCCGAGGTCCGGGTCGGTCTTGGCCAGCACGATCACCACGTCGCAGTGCTTGCCGCTGGAAATGTAGGTCTTCGACCCGTTAATGACGTAGTCGCCGCCATCGCGCCGGGCGCTGGTCTTGATGCCCTTGAGATCGGACCCCGCGCCCGGCTCGGTCATGGCGATGGCGGTGACGACCGAGCCGTCCACCATGCCGGGCAGGTAGCGCAGCTTCTGCTCCTCTGTGCCGAAATCGACGAAGTAATCGGCGATGATGTCGGACTGCAGCGGCAGGCTGGCGGACGATCCGGCGTAGGACAGCTCCTCCGTCACCACCGCGTTGTAGCGGAAGTCCAGACCCAGCCCGCCGTAAGCCTCGGGCACGGTGGGGCAGAGCAGGCCCGCTGCGCCCGCCGCGCGCCAGAAATCGCGGTCCACTTCGCGCTGGTCCTCGAACCGGTCGAGGTTGGGAAGGAGGTGCTGCGCGAAGAACTTGCGCACACTGTCGCGAAACATCGCGTGTTCTTCGCCATAGCAGCCCCGCTCTAAGGGAATGGGCATAGGCCTCCTTGCGTCCTTCCTTACTTGCTGCCGAACTCGACGCTCTTGTGCGCCTGGTCGATGACGTAGGCGCGGATCGCGTTGACCTCTGCCGGGGTGTAGTTGGGGGCGAAGCTGACCATGCCCTGATCCTTGAGCAGTCCTTGCAGGACCACGGAATCCCATGCTTCCTGATTGCCCAGCGTGCCCGAATAGCGCAGGTCGGGCAGCACGCCGCCGCTCATCGCGCCGTAGCCGTGGCAGCCGTAGCAGGAACGGTGGTAGATCTGCCGTCCCTCCTCGATCGTCGCGGCATCGGCGAACTGGGGCGGCGGGGAGAGGGTGTTGTCGGCCCCGGCCTTCATCGCGGGCAGGGCGGCCTTGCCGTCCAGCGCGAACGTCAGCACGCGGCTGATGTTGCGGCGCGGGCCGGTCTTGCCCCAGTTGATCGGGCCGACGCCGAGGCCCTCGGTCGTGCCCCAGCCCACCATGATGGTGACGTACTGCGTGCCGTCCTTCGCCCAGCTGATCGGCGCCGCGACGATGCCGGACTGTGCGTCGAAGCTCCACAGCTTGCGGCCGTCCTTGACGTCGTAGGCGTTGAAGTAGCCGGTCGATCCGCCCTGAAACACGAGGCCGCCCGCGGTGCTGAGCACGCCGCCGTTGGCGCCGTTGGGCATCGGCACGCGCCACGCGGCCTTGCCCTTCACCGGATCCCACGCGGTGAGGAAGCCTTTGACCGTCTCGCGCGCCTTCTCCAGCTTGACCGGCTCCACGGGCAGCTTGTTGACCGAGACGTCGGAGCCGATGTTGTACCCGCGCGGCAGTGGCTTGAAGTTCTTCGCCAGCTCGTAAGTGAAGCCGATCTCCTGCGTGGGCAGGTAGACGAGGCCGGTCTGCGGGTTGAACGACATCGGTGGCCAGCCATGCGCGCCCTGCGGTCCGGGCACCGAACTCCACGGCTTGCCGGTGAGCGAATAGTTCGCCTCCCGCCTGGTGCGCGGGCGGCCGGTCTTGAGATCGACGCCGTCGGCCCACGTCACCTTGGAATACGGCTCGGCCGAGATCAGCTTTCCGTTCTGCCGGTCGAGCACGTAGAAGAAGCCGTTCTTGGGCGCCTGCATCAGCACCTTGCGCACTTTGCCGTCGATCTTGAGATCGGCCAGGATCATGTGCTGGGTGGACGTATAGTCCCACTGGTCGCCAGGCGTCGCCTGATAGTGCCAGACGTATTCGCCCGTCTCGGGCCGCAGCGCGAGGATCGAGGCGACGAAGAGGTTGTCGTTGTTGCCGCCCGGATAGGGGTTCGGGCTGCGGTACTTCTGCGGCCAGTAGCTGCCATTGCCGACGCCGACGTAAAGCAGGTCCAGATCGGGATCGTAGGCCATCGAATCCCAGACCGTGCCGCCGCCGTTGCCGTTGCTGATCTTCCAGTGATCCTTGTCCCAGGTCTTCTTCGCCAGCTTGTCGAGGATGGCGTCGGACGCGGCATTGTCCGGGTGTTCCGGGTCGCCGGGCACGGTGTAGAAGCGCCATGCCATCGTGCCGGTGTCGGCGCGATAGGCCGAGACGTAGCCGCGCACGCCGAATTCGGCACCGCCGTTGCCGATCATCACCAGCCCCTTGACGATGCGCGGGGCGCCGGTGATCGAATAGGGCTTGTTGGGATCAATCGTCATCGTCGACCAGACCTGCTGGCCGGTCTTGGCGTTGATGGCGATCAGGCGGCCGTCGATGGTGCCGACGAAGACCTTGCCGTCCCAGTAGGCAACGCCGCGATTGACGACGTCGCAGCAGGCGTTGACGGCGGCATCGCCGGGCACCTTTGGGTCGAACTGCCACAGCAGCTTGCCGGTCACACCGTCGAAAGCCTGCACCTTCGACCAGGCGCTGGAGGTGTAGATCACGCCGTCGACGACGATCGGGGTCGATTCCTGCCCGCGATTGGTGTCCAGATCGTAGGACCACGCCAGCTTGAGCTCGCCGATGTTGCTCTGGTTGATCGAATCGAGCGGGCTGAACCGGGTTTCCTGATAATTGAGGCCGGTGGTCAGCCAGTTGCCCGGCTCCTTGGCGGCAGCGACGATCCGCTCGCCGAAAGTGGTGTCGAGCGGGGCATCGTTGGCGTCGCCCGAACCGGGCGCCTTTCCGCAACCGGCGCTTGCCAGCAGGGCAAGCACGCAGGCGGATTGTAGCAGCGTACGGCTAATCATCGGTCCTCTCATCATCCCACCGGTTCTTTTCGCTTTTTGTCAGGGATGCCGCTCTTCGGCTGTGGCCGGAGCGGCGTCCCTGTGCTCGGTTCCCAAATGCGTAAGGTATTTTGTAACGTGTTGCAATTGTTTGGTGCTATCGGCGCGATGTTTATAAAAATATCTATTTAAAACAGATGTATGTATGATCGTCCGAGTAGGAACTATCGCGCCGAATCCGCGTCCGTCAGAAGTAGTGCATGGAAGCCGGTTCGTTGGCCGACAGCATGCGGACGGTGAGATCGTCGATGGCGTCCTCGTCGATCTCGTAGCCGAGGCCGGGCTTGGTCGGCGCGGGGACGCAGCCGTCGGCACCGACGCGCAGCGAGTCCTTCATGCCGATGTCGAGGATGCCCGTGGGCACCGGCAGTTCGACCAGTTCGCAGTTGTGGACCGAGAGCATCACATGGAAATGCGCGGCCTGGATCAGCGTCGATCCGTAGCTGTGCGGTTCGTAGTTAATGCCGAAAGCCTCGCACAAGTGCGCGGTCTTGCGCATGGCGCTGATGCCGCCGACCCAGTCGCCGATCGCACGCACCGAATCGACTGCCTGCGCGGTGAGATAAGGCGGCACCGCCTTGAAGCCGAGGCGTAGGCTTTCCAGCCCGGCGATCTGCACGCGGAAGCTGCGCGACAGGTCGGCAAGGCCCTGGATATCGGTGTCGTCGATCGGCGCCTCGTACCAGAAGAAGTTCATCTCCTCGAGCGCGGCGCCCACTTCGAAGGCTTCGCGGCGGTTGTAGGCGTTCACCGGGTCGAGCATCAGGTCCATGCTGTCGCCCACCGCCGCGTGGACGGCGCGGCACACCTCGATGTCCCGCTTCGCTTCGCCCCAGGCGTGTAGCTTGAACGCGGTGAAGCCTTCGGCGCGGCATTCGTGGGCCAGCTTCACGTAGTCGTCGACGGTGGGATAGGTCACGGTGCTGGCATAGGCGCGCACCTTGTGCCGCGCGGCGCCGAGCACCTTGTAGACCGGCAGGCCCGCCGCCTTGCCGATCAAGTCCCACAAGGCGATGTCGATGGCCGAGGCGATCGAGGTCGGCTGCGTGAGGCGATCGGTCAGTTCGTAGGACAGTGCCTCCACGTCATGCGGGCTGCGTCCGATCAGGATGCCGCGCAGCCGCGCCAGCGCGTCCTCGACATGGCCGGGGCCGGTCAGCCAGGTGATGCACTGGCCTTCGATCCCTTCGTCGGCGATGATCCTGAACAGCAGCATCCCGATCGATTTCTCGGGCCAGTCTTCCTTCCATTTGAAGCCGGTATCGAGCGGCTTGAGCTGCTGCACTTTCAGATCGACGATCTTCATCCGGTTTCTCCCAATTGTGTCCGATCCTGCGGTCTTTGGATGGTCCGCTGGAGCAGTGCTTACCACGCATAAGAAAAACATGTTGTAAAAAATATCGAGTCGTGTTTCATTTTGGGGGCAAGATGGAAACGACCGGCAGGGATGCTGCACGGATTCGCAGGGCACGAAAGATACTGCCCGCGAATAGGGAGAGCGGTGAAATTCCTGCAAATTGCTGGATTTGAAGACCTGAATTCCGCTTTACGGCACTGCCGGAGGCGGGTCTCTAAAAGATAAAGACGCTCGGGGAGAGCGGTCCAGAGAGAGGATTGTAACATGTGCTCATTTACGAGCCGAAACGCCATGGCTATCGCCTGCGTCGTGGCGGCGACGCCGAACATCGCCTTCGCCCAGTCGACCCCGCCGCCAGAGCGGGCGCCACAGGCCAACGCCGCGATCGAGGAAATCGTCGTCACCGCGCAGAAGCGCTCCGAGCGCATTCAGGACGTGCCGATCTCGATCACCGCGATCACCGGCGATTCCGTGACCCGGCGCGGCATCAACACGGCGGACGAACTGACCACCGCGGTGCCCTCTCTGACCTGGCAGAAGAGCTACAACGGTGCGCCGTTCATTCGCGGTGTCGGCAAGCCGATCGTCACGGCGGGCAACGAGTCCTCAGTCGGCATCTTCGTCGACGGGGTGCTGCAGATCAGCCCGCTGATGACCAATTTCGCACTCAACAACGTCGAGCGGGTGGAAGTGCTGAAAGGGCCGCAGGGCACGCTGTTCGGCCGAAATTCCAACGGCGGCGTCATCAACATCACCACCCGCGAGCCCAGCCACAAGCCCACGCTCGACGCCTCGATCGGCTATGCCAACTACGAGACGGTGGAAGGCAAGTTCTACGCCTCCACCGGCCTCAGCGATACGCTCGCGGTGAGCGTGGCGGGGGCCTATTACGATCAGAGCGACGGCTGGGGCCGCAACGTCACCACCGGCGAGGATGCCTATACGGAGAAGTCGCACGACGTTCGCGCCAAGCTGCTGTGGGAGCCGACGGATCGCACGAAGATCACGCTGACCGGCGAGTATCACTTCATGCGCAGCCAGTCGAACGCCTATAGCCCGATGGCCGGGACGACGGCGCTGGATGGTTCGACCACGGCGGGTTTCTACAACCTCACCTCCGACTACGATACCTATGTGCGCACGAAAGTCGGCGCGGGCAGCCTTTCGGTCCGTCACGACATGGGCTGGGCGCAACTGGTGTCGATCAGCGCCTATACCGACGTGCGTACCTTCTGGCCCTACGATTCCGACGGCTCGCCGACCGCGAACTTGCAGGGGCCGATATGGGAAACCGCGAAGGGCTTTACGCAGGAAGTCCAGCTGGTGTCGCCCAGCCAAGGCAACTTCAAGTGGGTTGCCGGTCTTTACTACATGTACTTCGACGCGGCGTTCAATCCGATCGAGCTGAACGGCGCCGAACTGGGCGGTGCGAAGCTGGAAATCTTCGGCGACACAAAGGCCAACTCCTACGCCGGTTTCGGCGAGGCGACCTGGACGTTCCTGCCCAACACCAACCTGATCGTCGGCGGTCGCATGACTTTCGACAGCCGGTCGGTCAGCGGCCACACCGACGTCGATGGCGCGCCGGGTGCAGTCACTCGGCAGTCGAAGAACTTCAGCCAGCCGACATGGCGCGTCACCCTGAACCACAGCTTCGATCCTGACCTGATGGTCTACGGCACCGTGAGCACGGGCTACAATTCCGGCCAGTTCAACACCGGCAACGCCGCCGCGCCCGCCGTCCAGCCCGAGAAGCTGACCGCCTACGAAGTGGGCTTCAAGGCGCAGCTGTTCGATCGCCGTTTCCAGCTCAATGCCTCGGCCTTCCATTACGATTACAAGGACTTGCAGGTCACCATCGTCGAGAACGCGGTGACGCTGCAGACCAATGCGGCGAAGGCCAAGATCGACGGCTTCGAGGTGGAATCGACGATCGTGCCGATCCCCGGCCTCTATCTCGACGCTTCGGTGGCTTACACCAATGCGCGCTACAGCGATTACGAGAATGCGCAGTTCTACGTGCCGCTGACGGGCGGCGGCTATACCACCACGACCGGCGACGCGACCGGGAACCGGCTGCAGTCCGCGCCCAGGTGGTCTATGACCGCCGGTGCCCGCTACGATATCGAGACCGACGCGGGCCGCTTCACGCCCGCCGTCAACTACACCCGGCGCGGGCCTTATTACTGGGACACGCAGAACATCGTGCGCGAGCCGACGCAGAACCTGCTCGGCGCCTCGCTGACGTACACCAGCCCGGACGATCGCTGGTCGCTGCGGCTCTGGGGCAAGAACCTGCTGAACGACAAGATCCGCGCATGGACGATCCAGCGCGTGGAGCTGTTCGGATCGACCCCCTCGGCCCCGCGTACGTACGGGGCGACGCTGGGCGTGAAGATGTAGGCGGCAGGATTTTTCCGGAAAATCTCCAACCTTCGGGGTCAACGAGAGATGAACAGGGGAGAGAGTAGAATGACGGTTCGAGTTTCACCGCGCCATGCCCTTGCGGCATCGGTCGCCACCATCGCGCTGGCCGCGGCGCCTGCCATGGCACAGCAGGCACCTGCCAACGAGCGCGAGATGCAGGAGATCATCGTCACCGCGCAGAAGCGCGAGCAGTCGATCAAGGATGTCGGCATGTCGATCCAGGCGACCTCAGGCGAGGAGCTGAGCCGCACCGGCATCACCGACGTCGCCGGCCTGTCGAAAGTGACTGCCGGGTTCTTCGCCAATGAATCGATCTACCAGACGCCGGTCTACACGATCCGCGGCATCGGCTTCCAGGACTCCGCGCTGGGTGCGGGGCCGACCGTCAGCGTCTATACCGACCAGGCGCCGATCCCGTTCTCGGCCGAGACGCAGGGCGTGACCCTCGACCTTCAGCGCGTGGAGGTGCTGAAGGGGCCGCAGGGTACGCTGTTCGGGCAGAACTCCACCGGCGGCGCGGTCAACTACATCGCCAATACGCCGACCGATCACCTGAGCGCCGGGCTCAACGCCAGCCTCGGCCGGTTCTGGACGACCGACGTCGAAGGCTTCGTCAGCGGCCCGATCTCCGACACGCTGCGCGTGCGCCTTGCGGGCCGCACGATCCAGAGCGGCAGCTGGCAGTACGACTATGTCAACGGCGACAAGCTGGGGAAGAAGGACTTCCTCAACGGCCGATTCCTTGCCGAGTTCGAGCCGAGCAGCGCGGTCAAGTTCACGCTCAACGTCAGCGGCTGGCGCGATCGGTCCGAGGAAGTGATCCCGCAGTTCTTCGGCGTCGAGCTGAACGGTACGAACGTGGCGCCGCCCGACGGCTACCTGAACTATCCGGTGGCGCCGAAGAACACCCGCGCGGCCAGTTGGGACAAGGGGCGCGACTGGCGGCGCAACAATCACATGGTCTTCACCTCACTGCGCGGCGACTTCGACCTTGGCGGCGTGACGGTGACTTCGCTGACATCGTATCAGGACTTCCATCGCTTCCAGCCGATCGACGGCGACGGCACCAGCTACACCAATATGTACGTGCCGCAGACCGGCGACATCGAGACGTTCTATCAGGAACTGCGCGTCTCTGGCGATTTCGGCGGGCGCGGGTCGTGGATGATCGGCGGCAATTACGAGCACGACAAGGTGTTCGACCAGTTCTACCAGGAGTTCCCCGATTCCAGCGCGGCCTACGTGTTCGGCCTGCCGCTCGGCACTAACTACGATTATTCGCGCCAGAAGATCCGCACTTTCGCGGCGTTCGCCAATGTCGAATATCCGCTGACCGATCGCCTGACCCTGCTGGCAGGCGCGCGCTACACCAAGTCCAAGCGCAATTACGAAAGCTGCGGCTACGATGCCGGTGACGGCAATGCCGCCGCCGTGTTCGAAGCGATCTCGGACTATCTGCGCGGGCTCAACGGCCTGCCGCCTGCCGCGCAGATCGGCGTGGGCCAGTGCTTCTCGCTGACGGGCGCGCCGGACTATCTCCCCGCGCTCGAACGCAACACGCTGACCGAGGACAACGTCTCGTGGCGCGCGGGGCTCAACTACAAGCTGGACCGTGCGACGCTGCTCTATGCCAACATCAGCAAGGGCTACAAGGCGGGCAGCTTCCCGACGATCTCGGTCAGTTTCAACCGCCCGCAGCTGTTGCCGGTGACGCAGGAGAGCGTGCTGGCCTACGAACTGGGCATCAAGAGCACGCAGGCGCAGGGCCGCATCTCGTTCGATCTTTCGGGCTTCTATTACGACTATCGCAACAAGCAGCTGCTGGGCGCCGTGCTCGATCCGATCTTCGGGCCGCTAAATGCGCTGGTCAACGTGCCCAAGTCGCACATCATCGGCTTCGATCTGGCCGCCACGCTGATCCCGGTGGACGGGCTGACGATCAAGCCGATGCTGGCCTTTACCAAGACACGGATCGACGGCAACTTCGTCAATTACGACTACAGCGGCGCGCTCGGCAATTTCACGGGCGAGCCTTTCCCCTTCGCGCGCAAGTGGCAGGGCAACGTCGATGTCGAATATCGCTTCCCGGTGGCCGACGATCGCGAGGTCTTCCTCGGCGCCAACGTCGATTATGCCGGGGCGTCCAACTCCAAGCTGGGCGAGCCCGAGCGGTTCAAGCTCAACGCACGGGCGCTGCTGGACCTTCGCGCAGGGATCGAGATGGGCGACGTGACGTTCAGCATCTGGGGCCGCAACGTGACCGACAAGTTCTACATCACCAACTCGCTGCGCCAGAACGACGCCGACATCCGCTTTGTCGGTGCCCCGGCGACCTATGGCGCGACCGTCAACGTCAGGTTCCAGTGACGGCGTGAGATATCGAGTGATCGTGCTTCCTCCCCTGGCCCGGACCGATCGAGGTCCGGGTCTGTTTCCCTAGGGAGGGAGCGGGGTAAAAATCCATCGCAGGGCGTTGTGATATGCGATACAGGACGAAATCGAGTAAAAATTGCAACGAGTTTCGGTCCATGAGGCCGGTTGGAAAGCGTCCTGTAAAAATGCCCTTGTCATTCCGCCACGCCTCGCCGTCCAATGGAATCGGTTCCTTGCGCTACGCTGGAAGCGAGGTGGCATCGTGAGCTTTCCGCAGGATATTGAGCTTCTGGCGATCCAGAAGATGATCAACAGCAGCGAGGCGATGTTCGACCGCCGTCGCCGCATCCTGCGCGAGGCGCGGCGGATCATCAGCGAGAACGGGCTCGATCAGATGAACATGCGCGAACTCGCGCGCCGGGCCGATGTCTCGACCAAGACCGTCTACAATGCCTTCGGCAGCAAGGAGATGGTCATCGCCCTGGCGATCTATACCTATTTCGAGCAGTTCGTCACTCACACCGAATTCGACGAGGACGTGCAGACCTTCCCCGGTGCGCTGGCCCGCCAGACGACGAGCACGCTGCGCGACATCGACATTCCCAACTATATGCGCGCTGTCATCGCGCTCTACTTCTCGCCGACCGTGCATCCGACCATCCACGCGGTTCTGATCGACCTTGCCACCCGCTCATGGCTCGGCTGGCTTAAGGGCGTGGAGGACCGGCGCGAACTGCATCCCGGCGTGGTCGTGCGCGAACTGTTGGTCGATCTGTCGAACGTGCAGTACGGCCGCATCCACGAATGGAGTGCGGGCGGTATCGACGACGACGTATTCATGCGCCGCTCGCTTTCCAGCATCCTCATGTTGCTGATGGGCGCCACCGTCGGCGCGGCGCATGAGGAAGTCCGCCAAGCCTTTACCGCCGCGCAGAGCGACGCCCGCTATCGCGAGGAAATCTTCGGTGCCGCTCGCCAGCGGATCGATGCCGCGCTCTCCGCGCTGGACAGCAAGTCCAAGGCCAAGCGCTCGCGCCTCACGGCCAAGGTGCTGCTCTGAGCGAGGCGGCGGCCGCGCCGCTGCGCCTCGATCGGCGCGGCCGGGTCGCGGTGGTGACGCTGAACCGGCCCGCCGCGCGCAATGCGCTTTCGCTCGCGCTACAGCATGCCATCGTCGATGTCTTCGGCGCGCTGGCGGTGGACGCGGATGTCGCCGCGATCGTGCTGACAGGTGCCGGTCAGCATGCCTTCTGTGCCGGTCTGGACCTCAAGGAACTGGCCGCGGGCGTCGATCTCGTCAACCTCGCGATCGACCCGGTTGCGGCCGTCGCGGCGGTGGGAAAGCCGGTGATCGCGGCGATCAACGGGGCGGCGATCACCGGCGGGCTCGAACTGATGCTGGCGTGCGATCTGGCTCTCTGCGCCGACAGTGCGATCTTCGTGGACAGTCATGCGCGGATGAATGTCAGCCCGGGCTGGGGCCTGTCGCAGCGCCTATCGCGCCGCATCGGATTGCCGCGCGCGCTGGAAATGTCGCTCGGCGGGCGTCCGGTCGATGCTGCGACGGCATGCGCCTGGGGACTGGTCAATCACGTTGCGCCGGCTGCCGAACTGATGGCGCAGGCGGAGGCTCTGGCGCAGGCTATCGCGGTGCATGATCCGGCGTTCATCCGCCACTATCGAGGCCTGATCGAAGAGGGCAGGAACCTGCCACTGGCGGACGCACTCGCGCATGAGAAGGTGCGTTCAGGGCAGTTCAACCGCGCCTATACTTTCGCCGACAGCAACCCGATCAGCTACCGGTAAAGCGGGGTAGGCGCTTTTCGAGGAAGGCGCGCACGCCTTCGCCGAAGTCCTGCGTGCGGCCGCTGTCGCGCTGGGCTTCGCGTTCCGCGCGGAGCATCGCCGCGAAATCCTCGTCCAGCGCTGACCATGAAAGCCTGCGGATGGCGGAGAGCGAGGCCGGCCCCTCGGCGATCCGCTGCGCCAGTTCCAGCGCCTCGGCCATAAGCCGCTCGCCGGGGACGACGCGGTTGACGAGGCCCCATTCGAGCGCCTGTCCGGCTCCGAAGCGACCGCCCAGCAGCATCATTTCGTTGGCGCGCACCCTGCCGATCGTGCGCACCAGCATGTGGAAGATGCCACTGTCCGGCACCAGTCCGATACGCGCGAAGGCCATGATGAACTGCGCGTCCTCGGCTGCCAGCACCATGTCGCCCGCCAGCCCGAGTGCCGCGCCGCCTCCCGCTGCCGCACCTTGCAGGGCGCTGATCCAGGTGATCCGCAAGGCGCGAAGCCGGGCCATCAGGGGATTGAGATGCGTTTCCAGCGGAGCCCCGCAGTCCTGCTCCTCCTCGCGCTCGGTCGGGTAGGTAAAACCGCCCGACAAGTCGGCTCCGGAACAGAACGCCCGGCCATTGCCCGACACGACCAGCACCCTCGCGCGTGCCTCGGCCTCGTCAAGCGCAGCTTGCATGGCCTCGATCATCGCGAAGTTCAGCGCGTTGAGGGCTTCGGGCCGGTTGAGGCGGATCTGCGCGACCTTGCCGGTGATCTCCAGTTCGATCGGCTCAGGCATCAAGGTTCACCATCAGTTTGCAGGCATCTTTGTTGCGGCGCAGTTCCTCGAACCGGGCGGGCAACTGGTGCAGTGAGACTTCGCCGTCGTACATCGGCATCGGATTAATCCGGGCCGAGGCGATCAGCCGCTCTGCCAGTGCGAATTCGCGGATGGTGTAGCAGACTGCGAAACGGAAGGTGAGTTCCTTGCACAGCGGGGTGAGCACATTGAGCGGGTCCTTGCCGTTACAGCCACCGGCGATGACGACGCGGCCGCGTTTCTCGGCCAGATCGCAGCACAGATCGAGCATGCCGGGAACTCCGGCGCATTCGATTACGATTTCCGGAGGGCCGCCCGCATGGCGGATGAAATTGCGGCGCAAGTCCGCATCGTTCAGCAGGAACTCAGTGGCACCCATCGCGACAGCACGGTCGGCATGGCGATCAGTGCGCGCGCACACGACGACTGCCCCCGCACCGGAGAGCTTCGCGCAGGCGGCTGCGCTGAGGCCGATCGGCCCGGCTCCTACGATCAGCACCCGCGCGCCCAGAGTGATCCCCGCGCAGGCGACGGCCCGGATGCCCACCGCAACCGGTTCAGTGAATGCGGCCTGCTCCCAGCTGAGATGCTCCGAAACGCGTGCGGTTTCCCGGGCGCCGATCACGGCATATTCGCTGAAAGCCCCGATGAGGTCGCCCGTGGCCAGGCTGAGGGTTTCCGGACAATGGAAGGGGTAGCCGTTAAGGCATTCCCGGCAGCGCCCGCAGCCGACATAGGGCAGCGCGGCGACGCGGTCGCCCTCGCGCCAGATGTCGGAGGTTCCTTCCCCCAGTTCGACGATCTCTCCGGCGAATTCGTGCCCCAGCACCGTTCCGTGCGGCACCTGCCAGGCCGCGTGCGCTTCGGTCAGGTGCAGGTCGCTGCCGCAAACGCCGCAGCGCTTCACCCGCACCAGCAACTGGCCTGGGCCGGGACGCGGCACGTCGATCTGCTGGATGGCGAGCGGACGCCCGGCGCCAACGAAAACGGCCGCCTTCATCTTCATCGCTCTCTCCCGATTGCTGCGGAACCGCGGAAATCTGACTGTCCGTGAGTATTATATTACATCACGTAGTAATATCATCATGTCAATTCGTAATCGCGCCAACGGGTATCGTCACTCCGGCAATCCATATGATTATTGTTCTCTGTGCTCGATCGACGATTAGCATCCAAATCTGCGATCCTAGGGTAAGAATCTGTAATTGCGTAGCTTTTCGGTATTGATCCCCCTTGAGGGTTTCATGGATATGTTCGCCAGAGCCGCCTTCACTAACTCCCCCTTGGAACTGGAAGGCCGCTCAGCAGCAGTTCATACAGGAAATCGCTGCCTGACGTCCTGCGGATCCGCGCTAGGGTCAGGACCTATTAATTGGTTGCAGGAGGCGAGAAGGTTTGATTTCGGTATGTGCCCGGCGGGACAGGGATCGTGACTTCGTCTCCACGACGAACGTAGACGGAAATGACATGGGTGTCGGTCGCTGGATCATAGAGTTGGATGACGGCATTCCCCATGTCCGTCACGACCTTCAGGCTCGAGGTCGCCGATCGCGGATCTATGGAACGATTGACCGTGACGCTGCCGCTTTCAGGAAATGGGATCTCGACGTCAGTGTCAGGAATCCATCCGCTGCGCTTCATGTCGCGCCACATGGGAATGACGTAAGTTAGAAGGCAAAGGATAGGTATGAGGCTTGCGACAGCGCTGCGCCATCTCGGCGCACCACTGGATTTCGGCCTCCAACGATTCTTCTGATAGTCAAATCCTTGGTTCTTCTCAGAGAACCAGAGGCCGTCATGTTCGCTGCGGCTCTTCTTGTCATTCCAACGGGTGCCACCTAGCCCTCTGCGCTTTCGGTAGCGATCGCGCATATAGTCGCGGTCATCGATTCCCATTGTGGCCGCCCTTGCTGTTGGCTGAAAAGGGAGGCATCAGCAGCGACGACACTGCCTGATGTACCTCCTCGAAGCGGGGTTGCACAGATCGGCCAATGCGGACTGTTTGATAACCAGCATGGCTAGTCATGGCATCGCGAGCGCGATCGCGAGCCGCATTGTGGCTGTAATCATCGACTTCGATCAGCGCGAGGATCGCGCCAGTCGCCCGATCCTGCGCGACGAAATCAACGATTTTCTGCGAGAACGCATTGCGATCGGAGTGACGGGATTTTCGCAATGGGTTTGTAGGGGCCTTGAGCAAAGCGCCCATCGCCACCTAGGCGTGAATGCGGCAATGGGACAGGGCCCGTTCCAAAGCGATCAGCATCGCAGCCTCACGTTTGGTCAGGAAGGGTTTCGAGACAGGCTTCGGCGCTGTGTTGAGGCCAGCCAAAGCCTTCAGTAGCCCTAATCCCACCACCAGCAGGATGAGCATTCCGATTTTGGTTTCATCCATGATCAATCAGCCCCTTGGGTGCGGAGGGTAGGGAGGCACAGCGTTCAAAGGGATGATTTTGGTCATACATCGAGTCCCAGGTTCTTTTCGGGCAGGCCCGGAATTTGGCCGTCATCACGGCCAGGCATCGGCGGAATGCCGGTGAGATCATCAATGGTGGTGTCGACGATGCCGAGCCCATCCCCCTCGAGGTGATCCAGCAGTGCTTGCCGGAGCGGATCGGCGTCTTCCTTGTCCTGCGCGGGGGCAGGGGGCTCATCAGCGCCGGGGTCGTAGATCTGATCGGTACTGGCATCGAAGGTGAAATAGTCAGTCTCCGATGGCCCCATCGGAGGCAGGTCATCCAAATCCATTGTATCGGAACCGGACAAGCCGTTCTGGCTCGTCTCCACTTCGCCGCGTCCAGCGGCCGCGTTCTCGTTGCCATCGCTGCCAGTGCCGGCGCCGCCGTCGTGTGCATCGGCTGCGGGCATTGGGGGCAGGTCGCCCAAATCAGCGGTGGCATCGCTGCCAGGGCCGTTCGGCGCGCCAACGGCACCGCTCTCTGCGTCAAGCGCATCGAATGCGGCGGTAAGTGCAGCGTCTGCCGCTTCCTGCTTGGCATCGACACCATCGATGTCGAGCTGCCCGGTGCTTTCGAGAGAGGAGGTCTTGTCGCCGGGATTGGAGTTCAGTCGCCATTCCAGCTTCTGGCGATCGTCGACGATCATGGTGAGGCCATCGCGCACACGAGTCACGAGGACGTTGAAAAGGCGCTTGTTCGAGAGGTTATGCTCATAGGAGAGCATAACGCCTATCCCCTTATCGGCCGTGACGCCCTGAGCCATGTGCATATTGAGAGCGTAGGCGAGGCCGATCCTACTGAGCATTGGATCACCGCGCTCGAGTGTCAGGCGCTCGTTATTCGCGCTTTCGACGGTGACGCTCCCGCCCTCTATGGAGACGATCTTTGCTAGTGCGGCATTGTCCAAGCCGCGATCCTTGTCGTTGGTGGTCCAGCGGATTGTGTCGCCTTCATAAATTTTGAGCGTTTCGAGGTTGGAGAGTTCGAGTCGGCTACGGGTGATGCTGGGATCGATTTTCTGGGGATCGAAGCGCAGGTTGCGCCCGTTGGGGCCCGTCAGTTGGACCTTGCCGTTGTCGAAGATGCGGCTGACCTGATACTGCCCGCGCCCCAGCCCGACTTCTCGTATTTGCCCCGTTACCGTCAGGGTCTGGCCGACGGTATAGTGATGGGCATAGCGCAACTGCTCGCGCTCTTTGCTGACCCGGTCATGGACAGTGACGTCCAGGCCATCTCCTTTCAGAGTGCCCTCCTGTCGCAAACCTTGCTGAATTTCGGTATTGATCTCGGAACGTGCCTCTCGCCCCGAAACGAAGACGGCCGTTACATCCCGGTCCTCTGCGGAGAGAGCTAACCATGTCTCCGCCGCCTGCGCAGCTGGTTCGGCATGTTCACTGACATTGTCACCCAGCACCTTCAGCGCGGCGCCTGCGCGGGCAGTGTTGGCAAGCGCCGCTACAGTCAGAAGTTGCTTGTTGTCTGGATTGATACGCACGTTCTGATCCATGCGCGCCATCGTGATGCCGGCGGCCTGTACCATGGCAAATGACTTACCGGCGTCGATCGAGGAGAGCTGTTGACGGTCGCCGACGAAGGCGACCTTCTCGATGCCGAGCGCTTCGGTTATGCGCATCAGCTTGAGCATGTCGTCGCTTGAGACCATCGAGGTTTCGTCGACGACGACGATCGTCCCGGCCAGTTCGTTGCGCCGCTGCTGCGCGCCCGGACTGGCCGGGTTGCTGAGGTACTTCTCATTTTGCCAAACGAACGAGGCGATCGTCTGCGCAGAGACCCCGGCCTTCTCCATGTCCTCGGCCGAGAGGTTCTTCGGAACCATGCCTTCGCGCATGTCGCCGACCATCTTGTTCTGGAACGCGAGGCCGAGGACTTGCTTGCCCTCATCGCGCGCGACTGCGGCGACAGTCTGAAGCATGGTAGACTTGCCGGCGCCGGCGACACCTTGAACGACGACGTAGCGATCCTCGCTGGAAACGATCATGGTCGCGGCCGCGAGCTGCCCCTGATTCAATTCACGGGGCGCTGCTGCCTCCTGAAGCCGCGATGGCGCACTGGCGGCATCAACGATCGAGGTGCCTTTGCCATTGCCGGCTTCGACGTGATCGAGAATGGATTGCTCGACCTTCAATGACTCTGGCGTGGTGACGGCATCTACCAAGCGCCCCTTTTGGCGGATCTCGCCGGCTACGAGTTGCCCATTCTTGATCAGCCGATCGATGCGCGCTTCGACGTTGTCGATCGTGACGCCCTTGAGGCCAAGATCGAGAGCCGTCTTGGAAACCTGATGCACCTGAAAGGCGGCTTCACGCTGGCTGAGGATTCGGACGGCCGAGGCGACGGCGAGTTGCGCGCGGGCATCGCCGGGCGACCCGGCCAGACGCGCGATGCCAGCATCGACCAGTGGTTCAGGGGATCGCAGGAGGCCGGATACGAATTCGCGCGCGGTGTTCACCACCTCCAGCATCGCCTTGTAGCCGCGCACGGCCATGTTTTCCGGCTGTTCGCGTGAGGCGCGTACAGCCGCCTCCAGGATTTCCTTGCCGTTGAATCCCTGGCTTTCAGCCTTCTCGATCCATTCTTTCACGAGGTCTTGATTGTTCTCTCCGGCGACCTTGGGATCTCGCGATCGCGCGGTGACTTCGCGCATGCCTTGCGTGCTCTTGATGCCGAGGCTTTTCGAGAGAGCGACGATTTCCTCGCGGCGCTGGCTGAAGGCTTCGATCACTGCCTTGGGCACACCGACGATCTCGAAAGTACCGTGCTTGCCCTCGAGTTGGACCTTGTAGCCCAGTTGCTCCATCTCGTTGCGCAGGAAGGCATGGTAGATCGTGCCGATTACCGAATTGTTCTGCCAGATCTTGTCATTGTGGAGAGCCTGCCATGTGCCGTCAGCCATGCGGGTCATGTTGGCGACTACGGCATGGATATGGGCCTGCGGATCACGCGCCCGGCTCGTGTCGTGCTGGAACAGCGCGTATACGAGGGTTGCCGGTCTGGACAGGCACCTTCTTCCCGTCGATGTCCTTACGGGTCTCCGCAAGGTTCTTTTCGACCCAGGCCATGGTTTTCTGGACTGCCTTGAGGTGGGCTCCCTCGGGTCCAAGGATGCGCTTGTCGCCAGCTATATAGGCCATGAGCGACACTGACTTTGGCGCGGAAAAGGTCATGTCGATGCCGGGGCGGCGCCCCTCAAACTGGCGCAGCTGCTGCCCGTTCGGGGTTTCCCCGTTCAACACCTTCTCGAAGGCTTCGCGGGTAACGGGCGTGCCAGCGGCGATGGGGCTGTCCTTGACCCCTTCGCCGCCCCATTGGCTCACCTCGCCGGCTTGCTCTGTGGTGTAGTATTCGCCGCTGACCAGATCATCATTGGTGAAATACTTCGCGGCGCCCCCAGCGGAACGAACGGATGCGATGGAGTGCATCGGTCAGTCTCCGATGCCCATGTCTGAATCACCCAGATCGTGGTGATCGTGACTGTGGTCTTTTCCATCGCCGGTGCCGAAGCCATCACGCGCTTCACGCACACCTAGATCTTCCTCGGCAGGATCGACTTTCCCTTGTGGCGCCTCAACGCCCACGTCCTTATCGGAAGATCGGGACGATATTTCCTGGGCATCGCGTCGGGTGGTGGAATTTTCAGGCAGCGCGGATTCACGCTCTGGAGTATCGATACCGTTATGGTCGACGGAATTGTCCCGCGCCGTGTCACCCATTCCAGTCGCGGATTGTGCTGCACCGGGGTCCATCCGTTCGAGGGCTTCACGCGCGTTTGGATCGCGGCCCTCCTGCTCTTCGCGTTCCTGCTCGGAGGGTTGCGACAGGATATTGGACGCAAGCGCAATTGGGCCTTCGCCTGCCTTCTGCTCCTCTTCGCTGAGCGCGATTTCTTCACCACGCCCACCGTCATCTCCACCCTTCGGCTTACCCCCACCTCCGCGAATTTTGCCATCTGGATCGTCCGGCTTGTTCGGTGGACGCCGAATGAAACCTTCCGCGACCTGCGGGTATTGCTGCCATTGCAGACGGACGCGCGCAGCAGGGAAACCGTCAGGGAATTTCACGAAGCCGTGCATCGAGGGCAGGTTCATGATGTCGTCGGGTATGACGAGTGGTTCGATCTGCTTTCGGGGTGTCAGCGTGGAAGCATCGCGGGTGGAATTGTAGCCGTATGAGTAGCCCTCATCCATCTGCCGGATTTCGCGATTGCCGATGTAG
This sequence comes from Novosphingobium resinovorum, assembly GCF_001742225.1. Lineage (NCBI taxonomy): Bacteria > Pseudomonadati > Pseudomonadota > Alphaproteobacteria > Sphingomonadales > Sphingomonadaceae > Novosphingobium > Novosphingobium resinovorum. The sequence goes on from NZ_CP017077.1 coordinate 505,936, forward strand.
CGGGCGCACTGCTCTGCCGTGTCGAGATCAGCCGCGGCGAGCATCAGCTTGGTGCGCGCGAGCGACGACAGGTTGCGGGCGTTTTCCTCCCCATAAACCTGCACCAGCTTGTCGAAGGAGTGCAGCCCGAGGATCATGGCGCCGCCAAAATTTCGGGCAGTCTGAAGGCCGTCTTCGATGGCAGGAAGGCGGTGCAAGGCGCCCAGCTCGTCGAACATGAACCATGTCCGCAATGAGCGGGTCTTTTTCATCGTCATAAGCGAGTGGATGGCAAGGTTCGACCACAAGGTCAGGAGCGCCTTGTTCATCTCGAGGTCGGTGTAGGTGCAAGTGATGAAGAGGATCGATCCGGGGGCCTTGTCGCCGGTGATCCACTGCTTGATGGAGTAGGGCTTACCGTCGTCGGGAAGGAAGCGCAGCGCCTGTGCATTGGTGTTGAAGACGGCGCGGATCGATTCCGCCATGCGGGCCGCTTCTGGAGCAGTCAGGGGGTCCGCAATCGTCTTCTGCAGATGACGGTGGACCTGCTTGAGGTCAGCGGTCATCAGGTTGTCCGCGAGGGCCTGATTGGAGGTCTGTCCCTTCTCGATCAGCTTCATGCACATTTCGATGAAGAGGGTACGCGCTGCGAGGGCCCAGAACGGTTCCGACGAGCCGCCATCGGAGGGTATCAGCGCGGCGGCTGCGGCCGTGAACTCGCTGTAGGTTTGGCAATCGTTGAAGATCGACCAGGCCGGGCAGCGCACGTCCATGGGATTGAGGATCGTGTCTCTCTCTGGGTCATAGAACGCCTCGACGTAAGCGCCGGTAAGATCGAACACGACGGCGTTGTCTTCGCGCTCACGCATCTGTTCCAGGTGCTTACGCAGGACGGTCGTTTTGCCGGTGCCGGTAGTGCCCAGCAGCATGGTGTGGGATTGCTCGAGCCGGTGCGGGTAGGGGATGCCAGCGATGTGGTAGGGATGGTGTATTCCAGCTGCCTTGCGAGCCGCGAAGGGTAGGGCAAGGACTTCCTTTGCTGACAGGTCCGGGAAGAGGTCTTTGGCCTCTTCGACGAACTTGGTTTGATTGTGCTGGCTGATCTCCTTGTAGAGCAGATCCCGGTCCACCAACATCGCACCGCGTTCGTGGCGTTCTTCCATGATTGAGCCGCCCCGGCGGCGGGAGAAATCAACGTACCAGATCGATGCCGGGATGGTCGCGAAGGAGGCGATAAGAGCCGAGCCTATAATGCCGCGCATCGCCTTGTGCCAGGCGAGTGCTACTTCGGGCACATAGGGGACGTATCCCATGAACGTGTGCCGCACGGTATGGTCGGGAAGCTGCAGGTTAGCCTGCTTCATAGGATCGAGGGCACACCAGTCCCAAAGCCACGACAGCACGCGCATGCAGATGAGCTGGAAGTTGTTCTCGTCGAGCGTGAACGACAGGATCGTGAAGTAGGAGAGGGCGAAGATTCCGAGCCACATGAGGAAGGGCATTTTTGCGCCCTGCAGCCACATGATGACCTGGGTGTTGAGCAACTGGCTCCCACGCACGAAATTGCCGTTGTTACGGGGGGTGTCACCGCGCGCGGAATGGTGTTTGAGAGGGACGGGCCGACCGTCGTCGCGAATGTCTTCGCGGTCTTTTTTGCCGTCTTTACGCGCCATGATAGCGCTCCATGCGACGGGTCGTTTCCTCTAGGACGAGTTTCCGATGATCGGGGTGTTCTTCGCGCAGGATCGTGTCGACGGCAGCCTGTGTGTACTCACACACTCTCGCTAGTCGAAGGTGGCTGGCATTATCGAGTACGCCGCCGTCCAGGTGACGCTTGACGATGAACCTTACGAGATCGGCAAAGGATCTGTCTTGGTCGGCAGCGATCGCGTCGAGCCGGTCAAGATCGTGTTTGTCGAACCTTACGGATCGCTGGGTACTTCTCATTTTCAAACCACCCTCTCGAATGAGGGGATGGTGAGCTTTTGCGGAAAGCGGTCATTTACTACTCTCGGTCCCTACGGATAGCAAGTTTATTTAGGCGCCAAAAGTCTATGTAATCCCATGTAATCCCAACTAAGCCACTGATATGGTTGATAAATAGCAATGGGAGTGAATGGGATTACATAAGGGAGTGATTGGGATTACACTAAATATTGCCACAACCCATTGTAATACCGTCATAATCCTGCACGCACCGTGCGTTCGGTGTGCTACCGTAGCTGACATATCGTTGTTGGAGCCTCGGTCTGTTCCTGCGTTCGTCTGGTGCGGATATGATTCCGGTTTCCGGTGGGCACCGGGCCGCCGTGAGGCGGAAACGCCGGAGGGAATAGAGCGCTTCGCGCGGGTGAAATGGGCCAGATGGCGCATGATTTCTCCATGGGTGAAGGGGCGATTTCGAAGGGTTGTCGTAGGGGAGTACGTCGCGGGTTTTCGCATGGCGTGAGAGCGGCTATGGTGGCCGGGTTCAGAGCCGATCAGCCTGACCGAAAGGTACAAGTAATGGCGAAGTCACTGGACGCGGAAATGGCCGCGATCGAAGCCGAGGAACGCAAGCTGGTGGAGCGTCGAAAGGCGCATCAGCAGAAGGTGCGGGAAGCGGCGATCGGGACGGTCGAGAAGGCGGGGCTTTTCAAGCTCCCGCATGATCGACTTGAGCGGATCATGACGGCGGTGAAGACGCTGGGCGTGGATGAAGTGGAGAAGCGGCTTCAGGCTTCAGCCTGAGCCGGTTCGCCACCGAACAAACGACCGATGGCCGCACGGATGGGCTTGCCCATTCGGGCGGCCATTCCTTTTGCGGCGGGCCCCGGCGATGCGTAGCCCTGGCCGTGAGGCCAAGGCGAGCGAGCCGGGTGGGGTCGCGCAGCGGTCGGGACGGCATCAGACAAAAAAAGGGAAGCGCGGCCCTGTGGGGCTGCGCCTCCCGTGCGTAGCGATTCCGGCTCACCAGTTGAGCGGGTTTTCCATATGCTCGGCGTAGAGGTCTTGGGACGCGAGGAGGATTTCGTGGTCGATCTCGATCATGCTCCAGTTGAGCCGGTCAGCGTGGTTATGGACCGTCTCGCGATCGTCGATCGTCATGGCGCTCCAGTCGATCATTTCGAGGAAGTCGTCGCGGCGGTCATGGATGCGACAGGCGCGGTGCATTTCGGCTTCGAGCGAGGCGATGCGACGCTCGATGCGGATCTCTTTATCCGACTTGGCGATGAACTCGATCTTGTCTTCGGGGAGGGTAACTGACGTGCTCATAACGCTCACTCCTTAGTCAAAACGACAGTTACGGTCGGACCTTCGGGGCGCGGCCGGGTCAGGGACGCGAAAGGCGAGCCTTTCGCGCCGCGAAGCGGCGGTGGGGGTCACGATTTTCTTTGGCGGCCGCTTCGGTGTGATCGGGTGCGAGAATGTCGATCCGCCGAAGAAAATGGTGTTGGGGTGGACGGCCCCCGAACATCATAATGAGGTCGTTAGATCACAGTAGGAGGCCGTCAGTGAGCAACATCGCGCGCATCGGAATGGACACTTCCAAGAGTATCTTCGTACTGCATGGCGTCAGCGCCGACGATCAGGTCGTGTTGCGAAAAAAGCTCCGTCGCAACCAAGTTCTGGAATTCTTCAGCAAGCTCTCACCAACGCAGATCGGCATTGAGGCGTGCGGGGCGTCGCATCATTGGTCTCGCAAGCTTGAGGAGCTTGGTCATGAGGTGCTTCTGATCGCACCTCAGCATGTGAAGCCCTATGTTCGCCGCAACAAAAATGATGCGGCTGACGCGGAGGCGATCTGCGAGACGATGAGCCGGCCTCGAACATGGTTTGTACCGGCAAAAACTGCGGATCAGCAGGCCGGCCTAATGCTAGCTGGGACCCGCGATGCGCTCATTCGCAGGCGCACTCAGCTTAGCAATATGATCCGTTCCTATGCCGCAGAGTTCGGCTTGGTATCACCGCGCGGACTCGACAAAATTGAGCCATTGCTGGGGCGGATTGCAGCCGACGAAACGTTGCCAGACCTTGCGAAGGAAATGTTTGCCGACTTGGGCGGCGACTACACACAACTCCAGGATCGACTTACGATCATCGAGAAGAGGCTGCAGCTCTGGCATCGCAGTCACGAGCAGAGCAGGCGTCTGGCTCAGATACCCGGTGTCGGCGTCGTCGGCGCTGCGCTGATGACGATGAAGGTTCCCGATCCCAAAGCTTTCCGCTCAGGGCGCCACTTCGCCGCTTGGCTGGGACTTACACCAAAGGATCATTCAACCGCCGGGAAACAGCGGCTTGGAGTTATCACCCGAGCTGGCGATGAGGCCCTGCGGAGCGTTCTGGTCGTCGGAGCGACCGCACTATTGCAGCAGGTTCGAAAGGGACGAAGCCTGCAATCGCGGTGGCTGGCTGAACTGCTGCGGCGCAAGCCGCCCAAGCTTGTGGCGGTGGCGCTGGCCAACAAGACTGCCCGCATAGCGTGGAAGCTCATGGTGAGCGGTGAGGTTTACGATCGGAACCGGGTTACCCCGCCGCAGGATGGCATAACAGGTGAACTCGTAGCGGCGTAATCGAATTCTGGGCCGGAAAGGCGGCCCGACATCAGTTGCTTGCAAGAGAAGATAGCAGATGGCGTGATCGATCGATCTAAGACACGAGCAACTCCGTGGGCCCCACTGGCCAAGACATCGAAGGTCGAAATGGTGTTAGGAACTCGCGTCGCGGAACCCATCTTGGCAGCGGTCATATGCGGCCGCGACATCAGACCGGACATATGAGCGCAAGCGATCCGATTGGTCTTCTTCTCAGCTCTTGTAAGCAGGGGGCCGTCCACATATGGGGCCCCGCCGTCCTTGACGCGGCCGCGCCCCGGAGGTCACAATGGGAAGACTGTGTGGTGGTTTTACCTATCGGCGTGGCGCGGGCGGCGATGCGTAGCCCTGGCCGTCAGGCCAAGGCGAGCGAGGCGAGCCCGCGCGGACAGATGAGAGGCTTTGCCGGTCGCTATGACCAGACCATTTGAAGAGCGCAGCTGGGCGAGGAAATGGCCGCCATCTCGTTGAGCGCTTGCATTTATCGGGCAAGTCCCGGCTCGGCATCGAGGCGGCTTGTCATGACGGGATCGGCAAGGCTGCCGCGCAGCTGCTCGATGCTGATCGCGCCGCAGCTATCCGTGCCGAGGCCAAGCATGGCGAGGATGGCGTAGGCGTTCGAGTTGGAGACTTCCATCTCGGGTGCCGCGTCGGGGTTCGTCGAGAGCGACACCATGATGTCGGGTTCGTCATCGCGGCGGGCGATGCGGATTCGACGGCCAAGGAATTGGGCGGTCTCGATCAGGGCGATCGCGTCGACGTCAAAGGTGAAGTGACGGGCGATCATCGCGATCGGCATCATGGCGGTGCGGGCCTCCCACGCGAAGACTTGCTCATCGAGCGAGCCGTAGTCGTGGATGATGAGATCGAGGCCGTAGCGCTCGCCGTATGCGGCGAGGGTTTCGCGCAAGGCGCCCATCTGCAGGGCGTCGATCATGACGGGGCGCAGGTTATCGGGTTCGGCCTCATCCTTGATGCGAAACGTGATCATCGGAAACCTCCTTCGTTAAACTCGCCTCGTCTCTCCCTCTCTTCTCCAGTGCCGATCCGGCGACGGATCGGGGACGCCAAAAGGCGCAATGGGTAAAAGGGCGAAATGACACCCGAAGGGGCAGGGCAGGGCGGTCCCGATTGTCCCGAAATGTGAGCCGCGGCGCTGGCAGACTGGCGCGGTTCCGGGTTCATGCTCGCGGCAGCAGCGCGCGCCGGGTTCGATGCCCGGCGCGCGCTTCCCCGCCCTCGATTCCTCGTGGCCGGCCAGAGCGGCGCGCGCGGCGGCCTGGCGTGGGGGGAACCGTAGGGTTTCCCCCACCTGGCACAAGGGCACGACAAAGGGCCAGCGCCGGGGAAGTCCCCCGATGCTGGCCCAATGCTCCTGCCAAGGAAAGGGTTGGGGCGGCGCTGGTCCGCCCCTGTTATCTCATCCCCAATTCTGCCGCTTGGCGTCGGCGGGCATGGGGGCCTGTGCATCGTAGCGGAAGGCATGGGTGGGAACGCCCGCGTCCTTCAGTTCGTCGAGCAAGTGCGACTGAATGCCGGTGCCTTGGCAAATGATGGCTTCGACGGGCCGGAGGCTGACAAGCTGGTCATTGCGCTTGAAACCGGCGCTCTTTCCGAAGCGCTGGGCGTTCGGGGCGAAAGTGACAAGCGGCACGCCAGCTTGTGCGGCCCAAGCTGCGGCGATGGCGTCGCATCCCTTGCGCTGGCCGGTGGTGCAAAGGGTCATGCTCGGGATACGGGCCTTGATCTGGTCAAGGCGGGCGTAAAGCTGCTGGTAGTCGTGCCATTCCTGACCGCCGGAAAAGACGACAAGCGGGCCGGTGGGGTTGCGCTTCTCGCGCATGGCGGTTGCGCGCGCCTTGAGGAAATCGGCCGATGCGATCTGGCTTGCGGTGGTGACGCTCGAAACCCTCGATCCGCGCGCGGTACTCCATGGGCGGCCGGTCTGCGAACGGTAGCAGTTGGCGGCATAGTCGCGCATGCATTCGATCGCGGCGCGCTGCTCCATCTTGGTTTGCGCGCGGACCTGCAAATCTTCCATCTCGGTTGCATAGATTTCGCTGCGGTCGTCCTGCTCGATCCGGTCTTTCAGGTCACGGCAAAGCGTGTCCTCCTCACGGGCCAGCTTCTCCGCTTCGTAGTGAAACGAATTGACGATGCCCCATGCGATCGCCTGCGCGCTCGGCTCAAGGCGGGTATCGCGGAAAAGGTCAAAGATGGTGTTGATGATGGCATGGCATTCCGCCTGCGCCTCGGCGGGCTCGGGCATGTCCAGTTCCTGCCGCTCGCCTCCCATGTCGAGGATGGAAAGCGCGGTCACATCGCCGAATGCCTCGGTGAAGCTGTCGAGCACGGAATCTTGCGCGATCATGTCGGCAATCTCTGCCTCCCGCGCCAGTGCTGCCAGCTCGTCGGGCGTGGCTGCGGTTCCTGCTTCCTGCTCGCCGTTCATGGTGTCGGCAATCGCCTTGTCGAGGTACTGCTTGCGCAGTTCGGCGGGCGTGGTGCCGATGGCCTTGGCGAGGTCGGCAAAGCTGCTATAGCTGCGGTTATTCGTTTCCTTGGTCATGATAACTCATCCTTGGCAGGGGATAGCGAAAGGGTCGGGAGAGGGGTTCCAGCTCTCTCCCTTCCCGACGGGGGTTTAGAACGCGGGGATGTGATCCTCTTCGTCCTGCGTGATACGGCCATCTTCGGTTGCGTTGCCTTCACCGAAACTGTCATCACGCTGGCGGCGACGGGACTGGCGGGTTCCGTCCATGTTCTGGCGAACGGGGGCCGGGCGGTTCCAGACCACGCGGAAGCCTTCTTCTACGTCGCCAAAGAGCATCACCTGAAGCGGCTCGGGCAGGCTGGGGTCATCCAAGCGGCCCTGATAGAAAACCTCGCCGGTCGAATTGCTGGTCGCTTCCCACAGTGCGCCGATCTGCGCCCAGCGCTTGCCGTTCCAAGCCATGATTTCGTAGAACGGTGCCTTGTCGTTGCTGCTGTCGACCGGGCGAAGGCCGAGACGGTGAAGGTCGATGGTCGCGGTTGCGATGGAACCGATGATCTGGCCGTTCTTGAGGGCGAAAGAACCGATGTTCATGAGTATTGCTCCTATAGTGCGGGGCCTATCCCCTTGCCTTTGGTCCGGGGCTTCTCCCCTTCCCTTCCGACACATTAATTCTACTCGCTAAACCCAAAATACTGAAATGCATTGATTTCTTAACAGATATTTACCGTACATGGTGAATCTGAGCCTAAATAGTTGGCGCGGCAGCGACATTACAAGGAAACTTCGGCCCGCCAGGGCCGTCATTACTGACCAACAGAGCGCAAAGGGGTCGGTTGTCATTCACCGCACACGGAGCCACCTTCGCCTGTGTCCCAAGTGGCACGCCGGGGATCGCTCGATCAAAAGACGTCGCGCTGCGACCTAGCGGACCGGCTAGCGCAGCTTGGTTGGAGGCAGCTTTTGATTGAGCAACCCGGTGTGCGACGCCGGGACACTGGCGGGGGTGGCGCAGTTTGTGGTGAATGACCTGGCGCGAGGTTGGTGCTGGGGATCGGCGTCCTCGCCGGTCCCCAGCATAGACGAGGGAACCGGCACCGAAGGGGACGACAACAGCCGCAGGCTACTGGCGCTGTGCGTAGACCAGGAGCCGCCGTGGAGGGCTGACGGGGGGGAGGGGGCCTCATCGCGGCGCGGGGCTCTGAGGCCCGTTGCAGGCTCGCTGGCGGCGAGGGCAGGGCGCCCGGGCAAGGGATCGTTACCCGCAGGGCGGAGACCCGCAGGGGCTCCGGGAGCCGCAGGCGACTAGAGCCCGGTCTCGCCGCAGGCGAGATGACCCCTACTGCTAACTGTTACAGTTCTGAAGCTGTGGTAGGAACCGGTGATGGAGGGCTATCGTCACGCACAAAAAACTCGAACTCGCCTCGTGTTGCATTGTCTTTAGCATGTCGTCGGAATGAGAGATTACCTTGTGAAAAGCACCATCGCATTTCATCGCCAGCAAAAGTTGCCCCGAAAGCATTCTGTAACGTCTTGTGTTCTTCCAGACACGGATCGCCGTAAATAGGACGAATAACGCGAAGAATTTCGTCATAGTCTGACGGGTCTATCTTGATTGAGAACCAGTCGAGCTTTCCATCCTTACGAAAGATGACGTCGCTACCCCTTGCCGTGATACCGGCCACTTCGTTTTTGGCGAACATGCAGCTGTGGCCGCCATCGATTCCGTCCGAGCAGGCGTAAACGGCCTTGATCTCCAGCGCCTGGTTATAGCTTGTTTTCCCAGGCACCAGGTCACGGAAGGAAAACTCCTGCGGTGCGTCAGTTTTATCAGTTGAGGGGCTATCTACATTTGATGGTGCGCTGGAGTTGCAACCTGCAAGCAGAATGGCTGCGCTCGCCAAAACCAAGCGAGTATGTAGCATTTTGTTCTAGCCCCCATGTTGCTGCTTTAGCGACCAGTAGCGGGAGGAGAATTTTTTTGAAGTGTCGATCGCGAGGTCTCGCTGTCTATTTATTACCCCGATCCGTAATTCCGTAGGCAGCAAGGCCAAGCCACGAGCCGTTCCCACCGCGGAACTGACGGACGACGTCACCGCGATCCCAGTGTCCGGTGGAGATGCCTCGCCGATTGATCCCGCCGACAGGGCGGGTCCGTGCTGCCAGCAGGCGCGCGCGGCGCGTGTCACGATCGAGATGGCGCAGTGGTTCCATGTCACAGATCCTTTCGGAATGATGGATCGGGGATCGATCGCTGGCGACGTTTAGCCGCACGCTTCATTCAGGATGGCGTGGCTTTTCAGAGATTGGCGTGAGAAGATCGATCACGGTAACTTCAAGCACATCCGCCATTTTCTGCAGGGTTGAGAGGGTGGGGTTCGCTCTTCCGTGCATGATATGGGAGATGTGCGAGGCGGCGACACCGGATCGCTCCGAGAGTTCTCCTTGGGTCAACTTGCGCGAAGCGCAGGCAGTACCAAGGTTCACGGCCAGCGCCTGGTGGAGAGGCGAGGTAAGGTCCGTCTCGGAGAGATATAGTCGGGTCATATGTGCATGAGCGACGAATAGATCAGGCAAGCTGCAAGTAGCCCTCCAATCAGCCATGCAATGCGCGCGGGTCCGACCATGCTGAGACATAAGCCACTGATGGAAAGCACCATCAAAAGCATCCAGGGATTTTGGCCAGTGATGTAGTTGTAGACTACGTAGGGCACGGCAACGGCGAGAGGCAGCCAGATCCAGTTGAGAAGTGCAAAACGCCTCCAGCGTTCATAACGTGTGAGCGGCGGTGCGCCAGCTGGACGAAGCTGGAAGACACCTGAGGCGCGAGTGGTGGCCACCGCCAGGGCCATAGGGACGACAGTGAACAGGATGGCCAAGGGGAGGGCGGCTTTCATACAAGATCTCCGGTCATGTCGCGAACAACCTAACCTTCACGGCCCACTTTTCTCAAGGTGCCATGGGGCCTTGTGACTGCACCGCTCGCGGTGCGGGTTGCCGGTCTGGCAAATATTATGGGACAGGGGGTATCGGGATTGCCAGACCGGCGGGGAACAAGACTGCTTCTCGCTCGCCGGGGCGAGTTTTGAGTTTCAATTCCTAACGAACGGTTAATTTCATGAGAGACCTAAGTTCTCGAAAATGAAATCCCCGGTCATTTGAATGACCGCATGAGCCTTGACTAGGACGTTCCCTTAATGTTCGAACCCGTCCATAGGTCTCACCGAAGGAGGACAACCTATGAAGATGAAGGACGTACTAGAAGGGTACGATTACGATCTGCCCCTGATGGACGCGGTGAACGATGTCGAACTTCGACCTGTTCGCCGGCTGCTGGCGGGAGCCCTTATGGGTGAGAGCCTGGATGCCGGATATTTCGCGACCCGTGAAATGGCCGATGCCTATTTCGACCTGTGGAACGACGATCGCAAGGGCGTGCGCTATGGCGAGGGCTATCTGGCCTTTGAGGAGATCCTCAAGGACAAGAACCCGCTGCAGATGAAGCTGTGGTATCTGACCTGCGAACGGGATCTGAAAGAGACCGTGAAGGATACGCGTTGGCTCGCGATCCTCGCCAACCGTCGTGCCTACATGGCTCGGGCCGTTCGGGAATCGGGGGCGCAACTGCTGCATGTCTCGGCCCGAAATCTGGTCGCCGGCAAAACCCCCGCCGAACTGGTGGCGGATCAGACGGTCTGGAATTGAGCGCTCAGGCTACGAGCGCAAGGATGGTTTCCGGCTCGCTCGGCTGATGCCGCGAGACGCGGAAGGGTTGTAAAGGGTTGTCGGTGCGCACGACGAACTGGTCGGCGCCGGTGGTGTCGCGAAGCTGACAGGCGACGGCATAGCACTTCTCGAACGAGGTGAGATGGCGGCGGCGGGCTGAGAGAGACGAGATAGTCATAGGTTTGTCCTTCGGGTGATGTCCTTCGGGTGATGTGCGCTAATGCGCGGGAACGAGCCATGCAGGTTCGTTCATCTTAAATTGACCCATTGCGATCTATTATGGATGGAGCCGGAGTCGACGTTCAGGCGTTGCTCTGGTTGATCCACGGTAATGCATGGGTCTCATTCAATCGACGGGGTCGAAGCCGCTGCTACGGTTTCGGCCCCGTTATTGTTTGCAGTCGCCTTTGTCGTTCGACCCGCAAGGTGGCGACGACATGCGGATCGGCATGGCTTTGGATCAGACGCAGAAGTGCGTCATCGGGTAATCTGCTTGCATCGAGGCGTGGTCCTTTCGTCCTGGGCGCAGTACGGCCGAGGCCGAGAAGCACGATGCGGTTACGGACTTCAACGAGGCGTTCACCGCGCTCTGCGCGGGTGAAGGCCCGATCTCAGGCTGTGTACATCGCCGCGACCGACGACCTGGAAATATACGCTAGCCTTGCGTTTATGCGCAATAATGATAGATGTATTATATATGCATGATTGGAGCGCGAGTCGTGGACGGTGTCTCGAAAATCAGGGAAGAAGACCTGCTTCCCTTAGTGGAGGAATTTTACGCGCGGATCCGCGCTGATCCCGAACTTGGGCCGATTTTCAACGATGCGATCGACGACTGGCCGGAGCATCTCGGGAAGCTGGCTGCGTTCTGGTCCTCCGTCATGCTCACCAGTGGCCGATACAAGGGGCAACCGGTGCCGGCCCATTTGAAGCATAAGGCCAGGATAACGCCCGCGCTCTTCGAGCGGTGGCTCGCGCTCTGGGTGCAAACGACCAATGACATGATGACGTCAGAAGCGGCCGCGGCACTACAGGCGAAGGCGAGGCGGATCGCCGAGAGCCTGCAACTCGCGATGTTCTTCCAACTGGAAGGGCGGGGTGCCGCAACGGGCACTAGAGCCAAACAGGCGGATGCGCCCGAGCGACGAGTGCAAGCCCATGACTGACAACTTGCCTTATCGTTCCACGCCGGTGTTCAATCAGGATACGCTGCCGGCTGCCTTGCGCGCGCGACATGACACGAAGGCAGGTATTTGGGGCGTGATCCGGGTTCTCGAAGGCGAACTCAGACTAACCTACCTCGAGCCACCTTCGGAGATCGTCCTGACGCCGGACCAGCCTGGTTTGCTCCTCCCCCAGCAACCGCATTTCGTAACGCCGACAGGGCCAATGAAGATGCGGGTGGATTTTTACGATCACAAGCCCGGGCTCTGACATTCCGAGATTTCCAACGCATGCAAAAAGGAGAAGTTGATGACGCAGCCCCTCAGCGATCAGACCATAGCGCTCGTCAAGGCGACCGTGCCCGCACTCGAAGCCCATGGCCTCGACATCGTGCACGAGATGTATTCCCGTATGTTCCAGAATCCGGAAATTCGTGACCTTTTCAATCAGTCGCATCATGGCGACGCCGGTTCGCAGCCACGCGCGCTTACCGGCGCTATTCTCGCCTATGCGAGCAACATTGAAAATCTCGGTGCGCTCGCGCCGGCGGTTGAGCGGATCGCGCAGAAGCATGTTGGCCTGCAGATTCTGCCTGAACATTATCCGCACGTTGCCGAGGCGCTCCTGGGGGCGATCAAGGCAGTGCTGGGCGATGCGGCGACCGATGAAATTCTTGCTGCCTGGGGCGAAGCCTACTGGTTCCTGGCCAACATCCTGATCGCCCGCGAGCAACGGGTCTACTCGGAGCAGAAGGACGCGAGCGGCGGATGGAATGGCTGGCGCGAATTTCGCGTCGAGGACGTCGTGCGTGAGAGCAGCGTCATCAATTCCTTTATTCTGCGCCCCGTCGATGGCGGGGCCGTCATGCGGCACAAGCCGGGGCAGTATCTGACCTTCTGGCTCGAAATTCCGGGGCATCCGCCCGTCAAGCGCAACTATTCGATTTCAGCAGCCCCCAACCGCGAGACCTATCGCATTTCGGTCAAGCGCGAACCGCATGGCCTTGCGTCGGGCTGGCTCCATGATCACGCCAAACCGGGCACGGTGCTCAAAGTGGCGGCGCCGGCAGGCGAATTCTTCCTGGCAGCGCATGTCGAACGCCCGGTGATCCTCCTGTCGGGCGGTGTGGGCCTGACGCCGATGGTGGCGATGCTCGAAACGCTTGCCGAAGGCGGCGCCAGAGTCCCCGTGCACTATGTCCATGGAACCCATGACCGCGATACGCATGCAATGCGCGATCATGTTCGCGCTCTCGCTGGGGGGAACAAGTCGATCACCGTAACCGATTTCCATCAGACCCCGCTGGAAGATGAAGTCGCAGGGCAGGATTATGACGTCGCCGGTATCATCACCGACGAATGGCTGACTGCCAATACGCCGTTGGCTGAGGCTGATTATTATATCTGCGGACCACGCCCGTTTCTGCGGCACGCCGTCTCGACCTTGTCGCTGGCTGGCGTCCCATCCGACCGCATTCATTACGAATTCTTCGGTCCGGCGGACGAATTGCTCGCCGCCTGACTGAGCGCGGAGAAGGGCGACATCGCCCTTCTCCGCGTCTACTCAAACCGCCATGTCGGCGTGATCTCGGACTTCTGGACGCACTTGGGCGTCAGCGACAGGTTCCTCGACGAGAATCGCGAACTTGGCACCCTGGTAATAGATGCTGGGCCGATGCCAGGCCCGCGTCACGACGACGACCGTTCCGTCGATCTCGATCTCTTCGCCTGCCTGGGGTGACCGCGCGAAGTGAAAACTGCCCCGGGCTGCTGGGGAACTGCTATCGCCAGCCAAAACGTCAACGAGCATTTACTTCTCCTCCTTATTCAACGGGCGGTCTGTGATGGTGGATAGCGCCACGGCTTGCGCTGGCCGATCGCTGCGTCAAACTGCGTTTCGGCGAAGCTCCAATTTGCGAGCCTGTTCCACCAGGACGTGATCCAGCCCGCGCGATCCTGGCGGTAATCGATGTAGTAGGCATGCTCCCACACATCGCAAGCAAGCAGCGGCGTCACCCCTTCCTCAAGGATCGGACTACCCGCGTCGTGGGTCGAGAGCACCTCGAGCTTGCCGCCCTTCGCGATAAGCCAGACCCAGCCCGATCCGAAATGGCCCGTTCCTTCAGCGGAAAAACGCTGTCTGAGCGTTTCGAGACTCCCGAATTCGGACGAAATGGCGCTGGCGAGCAGCCCGGCAGGTTTAACCGTTTTCGGCGCCATGCTCTCCCAAAAGAAGCTATGGTTCCATGCCTGGGCTGCATTGTTGAAGACGCCCTTCGCGCCGCTGCCGTGCGCGATACGGATGATTTCCTCGAGCGTGTGGGCCGAGAAATTCTGCTCGGCCAGCAGCCGATTGAGCGTTTCCACGTAGCGTGCGTGATGTTTGCCGTGGTGGATCTCCAGTGTTTCCGCCGAGAGGACAGGCTCGAGATCCTTGGTCCCATAGGGCAGGGGAGGCAATTCGAAGACGAGCCTCTCAAGGTCGGATTGGGCTATTACAGCATTGCGGCTTTGATCAGCCATCGCTTGTCTCCTTGAGCAGAAATAGCGCCGGAAATCGTTTCGGCCGCCGCGTGATGACGAGTGTGACCCCATCCGGCGCAGATAAGCCTGTAGGACGGTCCTGATGATGAGGGCTGCGGGATCATTGCTGATGCAGCGGCACAGGGCGCTGCAATGGTGTTTGGTGAGGGCTGTCAATGTGCATAGGACAGTTCTGCCCTTCGCGCATAGAGCGCGGCCATACACAGGGCGATTGCCCCAACCGGGTGATGGGCTGTCCATTGGCCAAGCTCGCCCACCACGGTGGTCCCCTCGGGGCCGGCTTCGATCCAATAGCCGGGTGGCACCAACATAGCGGCAGCGCGGCAAGTCGCCGTGTAGAGCAGTGCCCGAACGTGGCTTCCGTCGTCCTGCAGCCAGACTCCGGGAGCAATAACGGTCAAACTGCGCAGCGCCGGAAATACGGCCAGCGCAATCCGTGAATCGATGTCGCGATCGGGTTCACACGCGCCCTGGCACGCGGAGATGGCGTCGACGAGGCTGTCGTCGTGACCAATCGCCCTCACGCGGCGCAGGGCGCGCACGGCGTTCATGACGCGCCTACAACCAGAACTGCCTCATCGGGGTCGCGGCTGACGGGTGAGCAGACCGGTTGGAGGAGGCCGTCTCCAATGGCGTACACCCAACCGTGAAGTGTTAGCGAAGCGTGCTGCGCCCAGGCCCGAACGACCAATGGGTTGGCTGCGAGTGCTTTCACCTGGGCGCGGATATTATGTTCGCACAAACGGTCTGCATTGGTATCCGGGGTGCAGCAGACTGTTTGATAGAGCTCACGCACCGGTGCGAGCCAAAGCCCGATCGCGTCGTCCCTGTCCGGTGCCATTGCCGCTTGAATCCCGCCGCACCCGTAATGGCCCACGACGATGATGTGCTCGACCTTCAAAACATCGACCGCGAACTCCAAGGCGGCGGCGAAGTTAGGATCGCTCGGCGTGGCGAGATTGGCGACGTTGCGATGAACAAACATCTCGCCGGGATCGAGATCGACGATTTCGGTGGCCGGCACCCGGCTGTCCGAACAGCCGATCCAGAAGTAGCGTGGCCGCTGCTGGCCTACGAGCCGTTTAAAGAATCCGGGATCGATCAGGGTTTTGGCGTCAGCCCATACGCGGTTGCGGGCCAACAGGTCGGAGAGGCCGCCGTCGTCTGCTCCGTCGGCGGCGGTCTGTCTTTTTCCACTCTCCTCCAATTGCCTCATTGCCCGGGAGCCTGCAGATCGACGACCCGAAGGTAGGGCTTCAGTGTCTTGTAGCCTTGTGGGAACTGCCGGGATGCCTCCTCGTCCGACAGCTTCGGCGATATGACGACCGGCTCGCCAGGTTCCCAGTTGACGGGCGTTGCGATGCTACGGGCATCTGTAAGTTGAAGGCTGTCGATGGCACGGAGAATCTCGGCAAAATTCCGACCGGTCGAAGGCGGGTAGGTCAGGATCAGCCGCACCTTGCGTGACGGATCGATGACGAAGACGGAACGGACAGTGACCGTCGGGTCGCTCTCGGGGTGGATCATGTCGTAGAGCGCCGACACCTTGGTGTTGGCATCCGCGATCATCGGGAAGTCGAGTTTCGTCCCTTGGGTTTCGTGAATGTCGAGCTCCCATTTGTGATGGGCTTCGACCGGATCCACCGAGAGGCCAATGGGTTTGACGTTGCGTTTGTCCCCTTCGGACCGGAGCTTGGCAACCTCGCCCAGTTCCGTCGTGCAGACCGGCGTAAAATTCTTGGGATGGCTGAACAGGACACCCCAGCTTCCGCCGAGCCAATCGTGGAAGCTGATGCGACCGTGCGTGCTGTCCTGCTCGAAATCGGGGGCGATCTGCCCGAGCTGAATGGCCATGGGAACTCCTTCATATCGCAGATCTGATGTGGAGATGGACGAAGCATCATACAAACGAATGTTATCATTATTTATCAGCAAAGATATTGGATATAAATTAGCACCGGGTTCCCGGTCCGAGCCCCACGATCACGAGGAGGGCTATCGGCATGGCGAACAGCACTATCCCATTGCCGTCCCCTTCGGCGACGAAGCCGTTTTGGCGGAGCAAATCGACAAAAAGGCGGATCGAGACGAAGGCGATGCTTGCGGCGAAAATCAGATAGAGCCCGGACATGGAGGGCGGGCGCTCTGGTCCACGCGCTTGTCGGTCATCATCGTTGTCAGCCTTCACGGCAGCTTTGTCCGTGACGAGGGAGGCGGTTTGCGGCGGCAGGTTTCCTGAAGATTAGGGGCATCTTCACCCGACGGCTGTCGGTCTTCAGATGACCACAGCGCAATGAAGTCAAACGGAGGGGGCACTTCCTGCCAGGGCTGACGCACTCGGCGATGTGCCGTTTGTTCCCAATCGAGAGAGAGGATCACACCGATACAAACCGCGATCACGAAGACCACCACGGCAACGAAGACATCGTCACTGATCGCACCAGCGTCGTAAAAACTGAAAAGTGCTATGCCTATCCCTAAAACCAGCAACGCCAGCGCTATGCTGACTTTCCAGATTTCGGCCCGCGGCGGCGGCGGTTCGGGCGTGAAGCGGCCTAAAGGTTTCATCTGAAAGTTCGCCCAAACCGTTGGACGCCTTATGGTTGTTGGTGCCTGTCCAGGGTCGATCACACGGGTCTTGCCTTGTGATCCCATCATCGGCCCGCTACCATGAAGCAAGCAAATGAATATTATTGCGCATTGAGCGCAAGGATGATGGCTTATGGATATCAATGTTGCGCGCACATTCTTGGAAGTCGTCAAAACCGGCAGTTTTGTGAACGCTGCGTCGAACCTTCACCTCACGCAGACCGCAGTCAGTGCCCGCATCCGGGTGCTTGAGGACCTGCTCGATCGGCCAGTATTCATCCGCAACAAGGCAGGTGCGAAGCTGACACCGGCGGGCGAGCAGTTTCTGCGCTTTGCAACCACCATAGTGCAGGTCTGGGATCGGGCGCGCCGCGCCGTCGCGCTCCCGCCGGGACGGGAGACCGTGGTAACGGTCGGCGCCGAGCTCAGTCTGTGGAGTCCCTTGCTGCGGCACTGGCTGCTCTGGATGCGTCGGGAATGTCCGGAAATCGCGGTAAGCACCCATATCGACACATCCGAACGCCTGATGGAGCAGGTCCAGGATGGCTCACTCGATATGGCGGTGCTCTATGCCGCGCCGAGCCGTCCGGGGATCATCGCCGAACTCTTGTTCGAGGAAAAGTTGGTCCTGGTGCGGACCACGCCAACCAGCAGCCCTCTCGCACCGGAAGATCATGTTCAGATCGATTGGGGTGAGGAGTTTGCCGGGAGCTATCACGCCGCTTTCCCGGATCAGCCTAACGCCGTCGTTTCGATAAGCTATGGTCCGCTCGCGCTCGATTATATCCTGGCGACAGGGGGTAGCGGCTATTTTCGCAAAGGCTTCATCCGCTCCTATCTCGAGGAAGGCCGCCTCGCTCTCGTCCCCGGAAGTCCTGAATTTTCGTACTCGGCCTATGTCGTCCACAGCACAAAGGCCGACCCGGGCGTGATGGACCGCATTCGTGCCGGCCTCAAGGCGGCCGCGGCGATTACAGCATGACCGTGAACGAACCATCGTCACCCGTTTGCTACGCCAGCGAAGCCGATGACATTTACATGGGCTTTGTCGGTCGCGAGGAGATCCTCGCGGCGCTCAACGAACTGCTGGAAGCCGAACGGGCCGGCGCCCGCGTCGCGCTCGCCAGCGCCAAGTCGGCGAACGATCCCGACTACGCCGAACTGATGCGATCGGTCCGTGCCGACGAAGCACGTTGGTGCGCGATGCTCTCGAGGCAGATCAGGCGATTGGGCGCAGCGCCCTCACGCAAGACCGGCGCCTTTTACAAGAAGGCGTTGGCAATCCCTGATCCGCTTGAAAGGCTCGCCTTTCTCAAGCGCGGACAAGCCTGGGTGGTTCGCAAACTGGAATCTCTGACCCCTAGGGTTCGTGACGAGGCATTGCATGCCGATCTTCGCGAGATGCTCGAGAGCCATCGGGTCAACATCGATCGCGCCGCAGCGCATCTTGAAGCGGAGCATTGACCTGCGCGGAAACCCGCAAGCTGTATCATTTAGTCCATGCCGACGCCGAGCGGTGATTGGCGGTTAATCAGCCGCTTCATGGCCTCACGATCGGACAGGAGATCGGAAATCCGGTAGGTATCGAATACCGCCATCATCGCCTGCATGCCTTGCGCCAGCACGCCGGTCAGTCCACATGCGGGAGACAGCGCACACCCGGAACAATCTGCGAGTTGGAAGCCTTCCTCGGTGCGGCGGACGACCTCGCCGACGGTGATCTCATCCGCTGGTCGGGCGAGACGCATGCCGCCGGCGCGACCGCGAACGGTTTCGATGAAGCCGTCGTGCGCCAGGGCGTTGACGACCTTCATCAGGTGATTGTGGGAGACATCATAAGCCCGCGCGATTTCGCCGATCGAACACAGGCGCTCTTCGTGAAGGGCCAGGTGAATCAAGACCCGCAGTGAATAATCCGTGTAGCGTGTCAGCCGCACGCAAAACTCCCGAGAAACAATCTGCAAACACCATACCTGTATGTAACAGACATGTTAAGGCCGAGATTGCCCTCAATGCCGGTTTGCAACGATCGGCCCATGGTTATTGACCTGCAGCGACCTGCCTTATCGAGCAATTATTTTGATGGATCGATGCATTAAAAGTCATTTTGTGCATGAGTGATCATGATGCCATCCTGATGCTCCCTTGGGCGTAAGAGGCTGATATGTACAAATACGACGAGTATGATCAGGCCATGGTCGATGCCCGGGTCGAAGAGTTTCGCGACCAGACGCGCCGTCGGATCGAAGGCCATCTCAGCGAAGACCAGTTCAAGCCTCTGCGGCTCAAGAATGGGCTCTACCTGCAACTGCACGCTTATATGCTGCGCGTAGCGGTGCCTTACGGCACGCTCAATTCGCGGCAAATGCGCAAGCTGGCGCATATCGCGCGCAAATATGACCGAGGCTACGGTCATTTCACGACACGACAGAACATCCAATATAACTGGATCAAACTGGCAGAGGCGCCCGACATCCTCGCCGAGCTTGCGACGGTGGAAATGCACGCCATCCAGACGAGCGGCGAGAGCATCCGCAACCTCTCGGCCGATCATTATGCCGGGGCCGCTCCCGATGAGATATGCGATCCGCGGCCCTGGGCCGAACTGATCCGCCAAGCCACGACGTTCCATCCAGAGTTCAGTTATCTGCCGCGCAAGTTCAAGATCGCAGTGATCGCCGCGCAGGAAGACCGTGCCGCGCTGCGCTGGCACGACTGTGCGCTGCGCATCGTCAAGAACGAGAGCGGTGAGCAGGGCTTCGAGGTCTATGCTGGCGGCGGTATGGGGCGCACGCCGATTATCGCTTTCCCGATCAGGGGGTTCTGTCCGGCAGGCCAGATTTTCTCCTATATCCAAGCGATCCTGCGGGTGTGGAACCGGCATGCGCGGCGCGACAACATCCACAAGCAGCGGATGAAGATCCTTGTCCATGAACTGGGAGAAGAAGAGTTCCGCCGTCAGGTGGAGATGGAGTTCGAGCACATCCTGACGCTGGGCCGGGATTTTCCGCAGGCCGAGTATGACAGGATTGCCGCCCATTTTGACCCGCCGCCGTTCGAGACCGGGCTTTCCGAGGAGCTCGACCGCTCCGATCCCGACTTCGCGCTATGGGTCGATCGCCAGGTCGCCGCACATAAGGCGCCCGGTTATGCCATCGTCAATATCAGCCTCAAACCCGACGGGGGTATAACCGGCGACATTTCAGCCGAGCAGATGGAGCTCGTGGCCGACCTTGCCGAACGCTACAGCTTCGATGACCTGCGCTCGACGCATGTCCAGAATCTCGTGCTGCCCCATGTGCGCAAGCGGGATCTCCATGCGGTCTGGCAGGCGCTGGACGCGGCGGGGCTGGCAAGCGTCAATCTCGGCCTCGTCACGGACATCATCGCTTGTCCCGGACTCGATTATTGCAGCCTGGCCAACGCGCGTTCGATACCCGTCGCCCAACAGATCGCAGAGCGCTTTGCCGATCTCGATCGTCAGCTCGACCTCGGCGAACTCAAGATCAAGATTTCGGGCTGCATCAACGCCTGCGGTCATCACCACGCGGCCCATATCGGTATCCTTGGTGTCGATCGTAAGGGCACAGAGAACTACCAGTTGCTGCTTGGCGGGTCCGGGGCCGAGGATGTTTCGCAGGCCAAGATCACCGGGCCGGGCTTCGACGAGACCGGGATCGTCGATGCCGTCGAACGCACGATCGAACGCTATCGTGAGATTCGCGAGCCAGGTGAACGCTTTCTCGATTGCTATCGCCGCGTTGGCATGGATCCGTTCAAGGAGGCTATTTATGGGTGATCCGTTACGCTTCCGGGACGATCCGGCACCGGATGAGCCGGGAGTTTCCCTGGATGCGTTTCTCAATCAGAAGGACGCAACCTCAGTGCTTCTCGAGGCGGGCGATGATGTCCGCGCCTTGTTACCCGAACTTGGCCGCGTGCGGCTCGTCGAGATCGACTTTCCGCGGTTTCGCGACGGGCGTGGTTTTTCCAGCGCAAGCATATTGCGCGAGGCGGGCTACACAGGCGAAATCCGTGCGATCGGTGACGTGCTCGTTGATCTGGTATTCTTCATGCGGCGTTGCGGCTTCGACAGCTTCGAGCCCGACGCCCCCTTTCATCCGGGTGCCGTCGATGCCGCACTGAGCCGCTACCCTGACGTCTATCAGTCGGCGACAGATGGACGAGAGCCGATCTGGGCGCTGCGGCATCCCCAATTCGCCGCTGAATGAACGCAGTTCGTTCCTATGGTTTGGACGGTAGCTTCGGCACCTGATGCGCGCGCCATATAATGACCAGATCATCGTGTCTTGATGCCCGACTTGAGTGCTGGAAGCGATGAGCGGGACCCTTGTAAATATATCGTAACACGATATATTAGAATGAGGGATGCGGAGGGGATGTCGATGGAGGCCGCTATGCCGATGTTGAAAATCCTGGCCACGACTGTCGGCCTGACGTTGGGCAGCTTGCTGGTCGCGGTATCGTTGTCCTGTCTGGCTTGGTGGCTAGCGACCCGCGCTCATCATCCGCGCTGGGGCGCGCCACTTCTGCTCATCATAGTTGGCGGCGCCTGGCTGGCTGCCTTGGGCCACAGTGAGTTCGTGAAGATGGCCACCGTATTCGCTTTGGTTGGATCGGGCTTGCTCTATTTTGTAGGTCGGGAAGAACAGGGGGGAGGGCCGTCGCGCGACACGAAACCGGGCCGCTCCGCCATTCCTGGAGGAAAGCACTGATGGCAACGCAGATCTGGATCTATCCTGCCCTCATCGCGGTGCTAGGCCAGAATAGACGGCCGAGCTTTGCTGAAATGCGCAGTTTCGTTCGACGAGCCCGGCGTGAAGCCGCTGCAGCAGGCGGTTCGGACGTTGCATGCCGAGGGAAGGTGCGTCGTCTGATCGAAGCGGCTCTGAAAGCGCCATCTCCTCAGTTGATGGCGGACGAATAGGCGCGCCCTACTCGCGCTTTGCGAACGCCCCTGCGTGTGATGTTGTTTCCCGTCGCCCGAACCTCAGAATTTTTGCGCTTAACCTACAAAAACATTCGTTTGCGACGCGGCGCGCATTCTTTCACCCTGCCTCCATCAGGCCATGAAGATGGCTGGTTACGAGCGAGCATCGACGGGAGAGGATGCCGCATGAAGAGGTTTATGTCGGGCGACGCTGCTACACAGGCCGTATTCACTTGGTCACGGGCACTGTGGACGCTTCTGTTCGCTGGGCTCGCCTTTGCTCTCTATTGCCTCAGCAAATATCGCCTTCTCAGTGAGGAGCAGATCATGCTGCTGATTTTCCTCGCCGTGCCGATCGCTGCATTCTTTGTGTCGGGCAAAGGGCAGGATATGTCCGATGCTTCGGACAAGACAGACCAGGGCATCAATTCGAGCTCGACCACTAAAAGCAATTAACCGCAAAATATTTGCGTTTCTCCATCAATATTTTGATCTACGGTTTAGCGCGCTGGCTCGGTTAAAGGGCTGTCTCATATCCATGGGAGGTAATGACCACGGTCGCTGTCGATCGTGACAATCCCGTTTGTCATGGTTGTCAGTGATGCTTGTTGCGTTTGCGGGCGGGAAATGCCTGCCAGCCTCTCCCTTCGTGGTTGACCCCCAGAAGCTGCTCTTCTCGCTCAGCAGCTTGCTGGCGGCGGCCGCTACGCTGGCTATCGCCTTCTCGGCCAGTCTGCCCCGCCCCTGGTGGGCTCTGTTGACGGTCTACGTTACCGCTCAACCCATGGCCGGTGCCTTTCGGCCCAAGGTTCTCTACCGTCTGGGCGGCATACTAACCGGTGCCGCTGTCACGATCCTGCTCGTTCCCAACTTGCAGAACTCGCCCGAACTCCTGGTCTTGTGCCTCGCGGCCTGGACAGGTTTCTGCATCTATCTTGCGGTTCTTGATCGCACTCCGCGTGCTTTCCTGTTCCAGATGGCGGCATTCAGCTCGGCGGTGATCAGCTTTCCCTATCTCGATGATCCGGGGAATATTTTCGAGACCACGGCCGCGCGGGTGCAGGAGATGACGGTTGCTATCCTGTGCGTGACGGCGGTTCATGCGCTGCTGCAACCTTGGAGCGCAACGCCGGCTATTCGCGCCCGTGTCCAGTCTTTTTTGGGCCACGCCCGCCGCTGGACCTCAGAGGCGCTTGGCAGTCACCATACCCGTCTCGAAGACGCACATCGCCGCGCACTGGCGGCGGACGTCACCGAACTCGGCATGATCGCGGTCCATTTGCCGTTCGATCAGCGCTGGGCTCCCGCGACCCGGCGACGGGTTACGGCCTTGCAACAGCAGCTCGCCACCATCCTGCCACTTGCCTCGGCTGCGGCGAACCGGCTCGACCGCCTGCGTGAAAGCGCCGATCTTCCGCCAATGCTCGAAGCTTTGCTGGCCGACGTCACCGACTGGCTGGATGATGAGCAAAGCGAGCTGCACCGGGTGGGATCGCTGGTGCGACGGTGCGAGGCGCTGGCGGCCGCCGCTGAGGCGCGCGGCGACTGGAACGACCTGCTGACCGCGAGCGCCTGCATCCGCATCGCCGAGTTCCTGACCGCATTGGCCGCGAGTCGAAGGCTGGCGGACAGGATCGGGTCACCGGGTCGGCCCAGCGCTAAAATTCTTGCCGCAGAATCCTTTTCGCTTGCCCGCGATCATGGCGTCGCTGCGCTCGCGGGCCTGGCGACCGCCACGGCAATCGGGCTCTATTGCGCCGTCTGGATCCTGCTTGCCTGGCCTAATGGATCGGCGACCGCGGCCTTTGCCGCGCTCATTACCTGTTCTTTTGCCGCACAGGACGATCCGGCGCCGGTGATCGGTCGCTATCTCGTGGCTACGCTCAAGACCTTTCCGTTGGGGGCTCTCTACCTTTTCGTGATCATGCCTCGGGTCGATGGCTATGAGATGCTGATCGTCACCCTGGCCCCGGCCTTGCTGTGGATGGGCTATATCCAGGCCGATCCCGCACGTTCGCCGCAGGCCTTGCCGATGTTCTCCTGCTTTATCGTCGCCATGGGCTTTCTCGCGCGTTTTCAGGCGGATTTTGCACTGTTCATCAACACGGGGTTGGCCCAGCTCGGCGGAATTGTAGCGACGCTTGCCGTCACCCGCATGTTCCGATCGGCCAATGTCCTGTGGACCGCCCGGCGCATCCTGCGCGCGAACTGGGGTGAACTGGCCCTGCTTGCGGACATTCGCCGGCCTTTCCGTCCGGACCGCTGGACGGCAAGAGCGGTCGACCGGCTCGGGCAGGTGGCTGCACGAATGGCGGTGGCGACCGCCGGCGATAGACTCCATGCCGCTGACGGTCTGGCGGACCTCAGGATCGGCCGCAATATCATTCCGATCCGCCGGGCGTTGTCTCATGTCCCGCATAATGTGCGGCACCGCCTGGGCGCGGTACTTGCCGGGCTGGCGGTGTTTTATCACGAGCGCTGGCGCCATGGCCATGCGGATGCCCCGCCGCCAGGGTTGCTCGAGCCAATCGACCGGGCCTTGGAGGCGCTTCTGAGCCTGCCGCTCGATGAGCATCGTCGGCCTGCCTTGCGTGCGCTGGTAGGAATGCGCTGCAATCTCTTCCCGACCGCCGCTGCGCCCCATATCGTTTCATCAAGAGCTGGGGAAAGCGCATGATCGAGGAGATCAATGTGCTCGGCATTTATATGCCGGCGGCGCTCGCCTGGGGCGTGCTGGCCGCGGTGCTCGTCTATATTGTGCGCGGGCTCCTGCAGCGCCTGCCGGGCTATCGACTGCTCTGGCACCCAAGCCTGCTCGAGCTCGCTCTCTTCATTCTGCTGTGGTGGGGCCTGAGCGCGCTCGCCGATAGTTTCCTCTACCGATGGGTCGCGTCTTGACATGTTGCACCGACAAAATCTCCTGCGATCGCTCGCCACGCTCCTTGTCATACTCGTAGTTCTGGGGGGGATATATGCACTGTGGCTGCGCTATCAGGTCGAGCCGGTCACGCGTGATGGCAAGGTGCGCGCGGACATGGTGCCGGTGGCCGCCGATGTCAGTGGGCTCGTCACCGAGGTGAAGGTCGCCGACAATCAGATGGTCCGAAAGGGCGAGATACTCTTTATCATCGACCGTCCGCGCTACCGGCTTGCGCTGGAACAGGCCGAGGCCAACGTGGCAAGCCAGCGCACCGCGCTCGCGCAAGCTGTCCGTGAGGATCGGCGCAACCGGGCCATGCCCGAAGTGATCGCCGCTGAAGTGATCGAACAAGGCACGGCGCGGGTCGAAGGACTGCGGGCGACGATTGGTCAGGCGGTGGCAGCGCGCGACCTGGCCCGCTTCAATCTGGAACGAACCATCGTGCGTGCACCGGTGGACGGGACCGTGTCCAACATGTCGCTCCAGCCCGGGGTCTATCTGACGGCCGGCAAAGCCGCGTTAGCGCTCGTCTATGACCACTCGCTCCGGGTGGAAGGTTATTTTGAGGAAACAAAATTGCCGGCGATCCGCGTCGGCGACCGTGCAAGCATCTACCTGATGGGCGTTGCTGACGAGATCGAAGGCCATGTGCAGAGTATCGCGGGCGGCGTCGAGGATCGCGAGCGGGCCGGGACTGACGGGCAACTGGCCAATGTAAACCCATCCTTCACCTGGGTGCGTCTGGCGCAGCGCATTCCGGTACGTGTCACGATTGATAAAATACCGGCTAATGTGCGGATGATTCCGGGCCAGACGGCCACGGTTGTCGTTCATCCGCGCGATGACGGACGCAGCGTGCACCGGAGCCTGCCATGGTGAGGCGCGCGCTGGTGCTGGCGGCCGCTACCGCTCTGGGCGGCTGCACGGTGGTCGGACCCGACTATCATGTGCCTGACACCGCGATGGTAAACGCGCCTGCGGCGCAAGGTGCGTTTCAGTCGATAGGCGCGGCCACGACGCAGGAACCGCTGCCCGATCATTGGTGGCGGCTCTACGAGAACCCGACCCTCGACCGGCTGATCGAACAGGCATTCGCCGCCAATACGGATCTGCGAGTGGCCGAGGCCAATCTCGAACGCAGTCTGGCCTTGCTCGACCAGCGCAATGCGGGCCGGGAAATTCAGGGCAGCGCGAACGCCGAAACAAGCTGGGCCCAGCGCTCGGCGGAAGCCGAGTTGAGCCATGTGAAGCCGCCGACGCGGCAAATCTACAATATGGGCATCGGGGCCAGCTATGATCTCGATCTGTTCGGCGGAATAAAGCGCGGGATCGAGGCAGCAAGTGCCGATGCCGACGCTGCCGTGGCGGCGCGCGATCTGGTGCGTGTGACCGTCGCGGCCGAGACGGCGCGCGCCTATGCCGACATCTGTAACGCGGGCTATCAGCGCGATGTGTTGGGTCGTGCGATTGCTGTCCTAGAGCAAAGTGTTCGATTAACCCGGATCATGGTGTCGCATGGACGCGCGGCACCCTATGAACTGGACCGGCGACAAGCGTTGCTCGAAGCGAGCCAGGCCCGGCTCCCACAATTGGTGGCGCGCCAACGCAACGCCCTTTTTCGTGTCACATCGCTGGCCGGTCGCACGCCGGGAGAAGCGGATACCAGCCTGTTGGCGTGTCACGCACCGCTTGCGTTGACACGCATGATCCCCGTTGGCGACGGTGCCGCGCTGCTCAAGCGTCGGCCCGACATCCGCATGGCCGAGCGCCGTCTCGCCGCGACGACAGCGCGGATCGGCGTCGCCACGGCGGACCTCTACCCTGATATCCGTCTGGGAGCATCGATCGGCTCTACGGGGGCTGCTGCCGATTTCCTGTCACCGCTTACCAACCGTTTCGGTCTCGGCCCGCTGATCAGTTGGACGCTCAACCGACATGCTGTTCGCGCCCGCATTGCGGCGACCGAGGCACAAAGTCGCGGCGACCTGGCCGCGTTTGACGGTGCAGTGATCAAGGCATTGCGGGAGGTGGAAACGGCGCTGACCAATTATCAGGCCGGGCTTGAGCAGCAGGAAGGTCTCGATCGTGCATCCGCAGATGCCATGCGAGCAGCGATGCGGATGGGTCAGTTGCGGCGTGGAGGCAAGATCGCCGCATTGCCCGCGCTCGAGGCTGAGCGTGATCGGGTTGCGGCGGATCAGGCTGCCGCCGAAGCGCGCGCGGCGATCAATGACGATCAGATCACGCTATTCCTGGCGCTTGGCGGGGGATGGGGCAACGGAAATGCGAACGAATTGGGCGCAGATTGATTCCGCAGATCCATTCCGCGCGCATGGCACAACTGACCGATCTTAGGCCGGTTTCTGAACTTTGCTTGGCGGGCGCTTGGTTCCGACATGACGCGAGCGCCCCAGTTCCGCGTGACGGTTTGCGCTGCGGGTCTTGAGCAGATCCTGACGCGAAAGAATGCCGAGCACGCGGCGGGTTTCAGGGTCAATAATCGGGATGCGGCCAATCCCGGATTCGACGATGAGATCGGCGACTACGCCGGTCTGCGTATCGGGATAGGCAATGGGCTGCGCCGCATCTGAGATTGCATCGACGAGCGGTGTTTGATCATCGTCGCGATCGCTCTGCCAGCGCAGGGCATCGGTGCGGGAAACGAGACCCAGTAGCCTGCCTTGCGGATCGATCACCGGATAGCTGCGATGCACAGCCTCATTCGCGAAGAAGGATACCGCCTGCTCCACGGTCATCGTGCCAGGCAGGGTAGCCGGATCGCGCGTCATGATCTGACCAGCCTGGATGAGGTCGAGGGGATCGACTGTATATTCCTGCAGGATGTGGCGTCCGCGCCGCGCAATCTTCTCTGTAAGGATCGATCGCCGCATCAAGAGCACGCTGACGGCATAGGCGCTGCCCGCAGCCGCGATCGTGCATGGAATGGCGCTGAAATGTCCGGTGAGTTCGACCGCGAAGATCGCGCCGGTCATCGGCGCGCGCATAGCCCCGCTCATGATCCCCGCCATGCCGATCATGGCCCAGAACCCGGGATCGCCCGGTAGAAACTGCCCAAGCAGAAAGCCGGCGGCGCCGCCCAGGATGAGGAGCGGCGCCAGCACGCCGCCTGATGTGCCCGACCCCAGGGCGACCAGCCAGACGATGGCCTTCACGACGAGGAGCGCGGCAACGACCCGGAGCGATAGCGAGGCGTTGAGGAGAGCCTCGATGCTTGCATATCCTGCACCTAGCACATGAGCATCGATGAGACCGCCCAGACCGACGACGACCGCGCCGATTGCCGGCCACCACATCCAATGAAATGGCAGGCGATGGAAGAGATCCTCGATGCGGTAGAGGGATGTCGACAACAGCGCGGCTTCGAGACCGACGATGAGACCGATCCCACCCGAAGCGAGCAGAGCCCAGCTTGCTTGCGGGGCGATCGCCGTCATGGGGAACATCGGTCCCGATCCGAGCAGCAGTGGCCGCCAGGCGAAGGAAATAAGCGCTGCAACGAGAACGGGGACGAAGCTACGCGGCTTCCATTCGAACAGGAGCACTTCGACGGCCAGCAAGATCGCCGCGAGCGGCGTACCGAAGATGGCGGTCATGCCGGCTGCTGCACCGGCCACGAGGAGCGTCTTGCGCTCGGCCGCGCTGAGATGGAAGCATTGGGCGAACAGCGAACCGATGGCCCCGCCCGTCATGATGATCGGTCCCTCTGCGCCGAAGGGACCGCCACTGCCGATCGAGATCGCCGAGGACAGAGGTTTGAGCAGCGCGACCTTGAGCGACAGTCGGCTCTCGCCGAACAGGATCGTCTCGATCGCCTCGGGAATGCCATGGCCGCGGATCTTGTCCGACCCGAACCGCGCCATCAGACCCACGACAAGGCTGCCGACGACGGGGATCACCACCACCAGCCAGCCCACCGATGCATCGGTGATCACCGAATGATCAGCAGAAAGACGACCGAACCAGAAGAGGTTGGTGGCGATCGCAATGAGTTTGACCAGCACCCATGCGCCAAAGGCGCCGCCCGTTCCGACCACGATGGCCATGATTGCCAGCATGACCATGCGGCGATCGACACTATGGTCGGCGAGTTGGTGGCCTTCGACGGAACGTGGAGGTGTCAGCGACATGAATCAGCATTATCCTGTGAAAAGCAGTGCACGCCGACTATATCGCATTGCGATGTAATTCAATCAGTGAGGATCATTTGGGGCAAAAGGATAAATTGCTGGGCGATGCCGACTATGTGGCGCTGGCCTCTTTTCGCCATGCCATTCGCCGCTTCCAGGCGTTCAGCGAGGAAAAGGCCATCGAAGTCGGGTTGACGCCGCAACAGCACCAGGCGCTCCTCGCGATCCGGGGCTGTCCGCCGGATGAAGCCACCGTCGGTCATGTCGCGGAACGTCTGATATTAAAGCCGCACAGCGCCACGGGCCTGATCAATCGCCTCGAGGCGTTGGCGCTTATTACGCGCGAGGCGGCTGCTACCGATCGCAGGCGGGCGCTGGTGCGCCTCACACCCAAGGCCTATGCCCTGCTCGACGCCCTGTCCGCTGTCCATCGCGAGGAAATCCAGCGCTTGCGGCCGGTCTTCACCGGCATCTTCGAACAACTGGGGTGAGCAAGTGTCATTTTAATACAAATATTATGCGCTGAACCAGAAATAACATTCATTTGTCTTCTGACATTCTAACCGGCACAACGCGATGTGCAGAGTGAAGACGCTTCACGACAACAGCGCCCGGAGAGGATCCCGCGAAAGCAGGCCGGAGCGCGGGAACGGAGACGGCAGCCAAGGACGAGTGCATGACGCAGACGGAGTATCCGGGGAATCCCCTGACCCTGGAGCAATGGCGATCGGTGCAGGATATGACCGCATCGCTGACGGCAGCGCAGGCGTCTTGGATTAGCGGCTACTTCACCAGGTTAGACGCCGGCGCGCGGTCCACCTGCCGCAGCCGGCGTCTTTCCGAAGTTCGGTCAGGCCGGTCACCTACAAAATATTGGGACGCGCACGGGCCATTCGACCGAGCTGGCATCGTGCACCAAGTAACAGAGGTTCGTTGATTCAATGACTGAACCCAAAGATCAGGCCCCTCGCGCCCAGACGATCGCCGCCGCGCACGGCGTTGCCAGCGATGTGGCCTTTGGAGCTGTCGCTCCGCCGCTTTATCTTTCGAGCACCTATGAGTTTTCTGGCTACGATCAACCGCGCTCCTATGACTATGGTCGGGCGGGTAATCCCACCCGCGATCTTCTCGGGCAGGCACTTGCGAAGCTGGAAGGCGGGGCAGGCGCAGTCATCACGGCGAGCGGCATGGCCGCGCTCGATCTTCTCGTCGGGAGAATGGGTCCCGGCGATCTCATCCTCGCGCCGCATGATTGCTACGGCGGTACGATGCGTCTGTTGATGGCGCGCGCGAACCGGGGGCATTGCGTCGTCCGGTTCGTTGATCAGGGTAACGAGAGCGCCTTTGCCGCCGCGCTGGAGGACGTTCCGGCACTCGTGCTTATAGAGACGCCGAGCAATCCCTTGATGCGGGTCGTCGATATCGCGGAACTCGCCGCGAAATCGCGGGCAGCGGGGGCTGCGGTTGCCGTCGACAATACGTTTCTTTCGCCGGCCATCCAGCAACCGATCGCGCTGGGCGCGGACTATGTCATCCATTCCACGACCAAATATCTCAACGGCCATTCCGACGTGATCGGCGGCGCGGTTGTCGCGGCTGATCCGGGGCAGGTCGATGAATTGCGTCACTGGGCAAATGTCGTCGGGAGCACAGGCGCGCCGTTTGATGCCTGGCTGACCTTGCGGGGCCTTCGCACGCTATTTGCCCGGATGGAGCAGCAGCAGCGCAATGCGATGATCGTCGCCCAATATCTCGAACGACATCCGGCGGTGTCCCAAGTCCACTATCCAGGTCTCGCCGCCCATCCTGGCCACCGGATCGCCTCACGCCAGCAGCGCGGTTTCGGGGCGATGCTGAGCTTTGAACTCGCAGGAAGGGCGGACGCGGTTCGACGGTTCGTCGCCTCGGCCGGCTACTTTACGCTCGCTGAATCGCTGGGTGGGGTCGAGAGCCTCGTTGCACATCCGGCAACCATGACCCACGCCGATATGGGCGCGGAGGCGCGCGCAAGGGCGGGCATCACCGACAGCCTGCTGAGGCTTTCGATCGGTCTCGAAGCCGAACTGGATCTGATCGCCGGGCTCGAACAGGGATTAGCGGCATGCGCGGGATGAGAGCGTCCGGCAATCCTGTGAACTTCAGGAGAGAAACGTGCCCGGTTATGTGTGGGTCGTAGATGTTTTCGGACTTCTCCTTGTCTTGCTCGGTTTCAACATGGCGTTTCGGCAGGCCAGCTTCAGGCGGGCTATCGGACGTCCGAAACCGCCCGCGAGCCGGTCGCGAGCAGGAAATGATGATGAGGATCCGCTTACCTATATTCTGCGGATCTCCGGTGTCATGATGATGGTTTTCGGGATCGCGATTGGCGGAATGCTGACGCTATTCCATCTGGCGTAACCAGGATTGAAGGGCCAAGCGGAGATGCTCATTGGACGAGGCTCAAGCCCACCTCGCTCCCGATTGGCATCGCCCGCCCTTCGAACCATGGTCCAATCCCACAAACCATGGCAGCCTATGCCATGCAAGAAATGCCATCGCTGGTCTTGATCGATCAAAGCGGTCATCTGCGCCAACACAGCTTTGGAAACGAAGACGACATGAGTGTCGGCGCCGACATTGCTCTCCTCCTGGCGGAGCCGGAGCGGATTTATGACGCACGAATATGATGATCCGATAGATCCCGAAAGGGTCGCTGCGGCAGTGCGATATATCGCCGAACGTCACCGTGCTGAAGATCGACCTGTTGAATTACTTGTTGACGACGTCGTGCGCGAACGCTTCGGCGGTTGCGTGACCTCGGTCAATGAACGCCGCAGCGCTTCAATCCTGCCCGGCCTCAAGCTGGAGATCGCGCGCCAAGTGTTTGAGCTCGTCGCAAGCGGCGAACTCATTGATGAGATCGATGAGGCTTCGATCGAATCTTTCCCGGCCAGCGATCCTCCAGCCTAGATCGGACACAAGCCTGGCAACGGCAGCTGATGGCTACGATCCATTTCAAGCGGATCTATGTTGCGCTTTTTCAGCAGTGACTTCAACGATAGCTCCAGGGCGTGGCCTACTGAGTGCCAGACGGGTGCTTCACACTGGCCTGCGTCGACCAATGCGCGCGTAGCGCGGCCGTATTCAAGCGCCATCCGCAGATACCGGATGCCCAAATCTTTCTTGTTGCGGGATTGCTCACGCATTGGCTTCTTCTCGGGGCTGGTGGGATTGCCGCATGCGTCGTCAGTGTTGACCGGCAGCGGACGACGACCTAGAACAAACACTGTTCTAAGTTACTGATATTTAACATAATTGTTATTATCGCGCCAAAGCTATGCCCGTATTGCAGGGGACGCGGGCGCGTTGATGATCGCCCTGTCGATGCAGGAGCAACGCGGATGATGGACCCGAAACAGATGACCGACAAACAGTTGGTCGATGAATGGGATAAAGTCGAAGACGGTGAAAACCTTACAGATTTCGAACAGGCCGTGCTCGATGAAATCGAGAGGCGTAACATCGACTTGTAAAATATCGTTAGATTTAAGACGACTCGTCCAAGTGCACCGCAGGCATCTTGAACATGGACACGATAATGCTAATGGCCGCGACAGGTGCCGGGTAAACGCGACCGCCCGGCACCGCCATCATTATCGTCCAGCCCCCAAAGAAGCCTTCAGGTCCTCAGCGCCGGTTGACCGATCGCCCGCTGCGACTGAGAAATTCGGTGACGATCTTCGTAAAGAACCCGGGCGTTACCATTCCGAAGCGGTAGTCGCCGTTGGCTCGCGCGCGGACATCAAAGCCCATCCAGTCGAAACTGTTTGCCTCTGAGACGACGACAAAGCTCGATTCAGGGTACGGTAGGCCCATCGCCTTCCCGACGTCGCCGGGGATCTTGATCGTGTTGGACGGGTTGATCTCGCCTTTGGTCGTAACGGCCAGGACGATGTAGCCTTTGCCATCGGCAGCGATAACGATGACAGGACGTTCCTTGACGCCCTCGTCTCGGCCTCCGGCTTGCTCGGCTGCAAAAAGGTAGACGTAGTTTATGACCTCACCGCGCCGCGGCGGCAGATCGTTACTGCTGCCAGTCGAAGCGGCCTGCTGCGATTTCGGCTTCGCTTGGGAGGCTGGCTTCAATACGCGCCGCGTCGTCATCGGTCATGGTCTCACTGGTGAACACCCGGCGATTGGCGTGCAACGCTTCAAGCGCAGCTGCAGCACGATCCAGATAGTCGATGCTGACCACGGCCGCATAGCGCCGCCTGTTCTTCGTCAGCACGACTGGACCATGCTGGCTTTGATCGACAACAGTGCCAGGGTGGTTATGGAAATCGGTAAGAGCAACGGATGCGAAGCTCTCGGCATTGGTGGCCATGATAATCTCCGTCGAAGCCTTACAGCCAATATAGCCAGAATGGCCAGAATGGCAATGCCGCCTAAAGGTCGCCGCGCACTATGAACGTCAAGTCGCGGCCTTTGCTACGCGACTCGCCATTTGCAAATCTCGCAATAAAAATCGTTCCAGATTTCCTAGGCGATCCATTTCCTTGCAGTCTGCAAACGGTAGACTAATGGTAGACCTCAAATCCGTCGCAGCCAAATCTGCCGGGATTATGATGATTTGCTCCACCGGCTGACCGCCGAGTTGATCTACCCGATAGATGTTCGGTGCCAAAAGGCAGAGGGCAAACGCGACCGGCCCGTCGCCGGCAACTTATTTCAAGCGAGCAGCAAGCCTGCTGCGATCAAAATTACGCCCGCCAGACGCAAGGACCATTTCCCCAACGGGGTTAGGCCAAAGTTGCCGATGATCGTCGCGGCTACGACGATGATCCCGAAGGCGCTGATGGTCAGGAATGAGGCCGTTTCCATAGACCTCATTCCGTCCGGTGCGTGATCTTCACCCGGCGCGCAAGGATGTTGGCAGCGACCTGGCGGTAGATTTTCTCGGGCATGGCGCAAATTACCGGGGTGCCGTTGGCGCCGGATCGAACGTCAGGCCCTACCCATGTGAATTCATTCACATCGTTCCAGACGATACGGCTGCGCGTATCCAGGCGAAGATGCTCGATCACGCGCGGGGTAAGTTCGAGGGAGTGCTCGGGCGAATAATCCCGCGTCGTCAGCGGCACCGTGATGACGCGCAAGTGCCCATGCTTCAGGTACGTGCCAACGACCATGCATGGCCGAATTTTACGGCCCTCTTCCTCGCCCCGGTCGTGCTCGTGCCGCCAGAGGTAGAGATAATTGATGACCTCGCCGGGACGCGGCTCAGTCCAGGAGCTTGTTGGCATCGTAGGACTCGGGCACAGGCTGGGCATTGGCGATCGCGTTGAACGCATCGTCGCTCAGTTCTTCGGGAGCGAGCGCGATGTGATCAAGGCGCGCCAGGCGTTCGTACTCTCCGGCAGGAAGCATCACGACACGAGCGGCGCCATTGCGTTCGACCGCGATCGGGTGGGTCATGGCTTCATCGTAGTAGAAGCCGAAGCGCTTCGAGACTTCACTCGAGCGGAAGGTTTCGATGGACAAGCTCATGGCCTGATCTCCTGCTATCGCGCAGATACCGCGCAATCCGTACAATTATCGGCATTCCGTATAATACGGAATGCGCGAAATTGCAATTGCTGTTCAAATGTCCTCGTGGCCGTTGATCGTTAATGCTCCGCAGCATTGAAGCGCTCGATCAAGTTGGGCATGCTCGGGTGGTCGTCTAATCCTCGCCTTCCCTTTCATCCCTTCACCCTCCCTTTCCCTTTCAGGGCGTCGGCATGATTCAGGATGTCAGCAAGTGTCCGAGGTTTTGCCTCCCAAGCGCTACGGCCGAAGACGAGACGCTGCTACCTGCCCATATTTGCGCATCTGGGGGAGCTAATGTTGCAGGGCAAAAGCTTTGGTGGTTTTCGATCAAAATATTCAATTCAGCGGATAAATCCCATGCAGCACCGTATCGAAATGGTCCTCGATGGTTGTGGTGCAGTCGCACGCGGTATCGCGCAGTACCTGCTCATCCTTGACGATGAACACACCGCGGCGAGTCTCGATCGTTCCGGCCTCCCGCAGCTTTGAAATGACACGGGTCACAAATGATCGACCCACGCCCAGCATTTCCGCGAGTTGCTCGTGCGTGATGGCAAATTCAGCTGAATGCGTTCGGCTGATCGCTGCAAGCAGCCATTTTGCTGTACGCTGCGCGATTGTATGGGTGGCATTACAGGCGGCGGTCTGAAAGACCTGTGCCAGCAGACAGTCCGAGTAGCGGGAGAACCAATGGCGTAAGGTCAAAGAGTCCAGCTTGGCTTGTTCCAGCGCGGCCGTCTTGATGCGCAAAAAGCGCCCACCATACATGACCTGCGCAGTCGCAAAAGCGGGGACATTCCCATTTGACACGATGCCTCCGATAGCCCCTTCCCTGCCAACCAGCGCGACCTCGACGGCCGGACCGTCTTTCAGCCTGACACAGAAGGCCGCCATCGCCGGGCCACACGGGAACCATGTGTCCACGACTTCACCCCCTGCCTTTTGCAGCACCGCATGCGGCTTGAGGTCAAAGACCAGCATGTGCGGCATTAGAAGCTCGCGATCACTATCGCTCAGAGTTGCTAGTAGGGCATTGCCTGCCAATTCTTCCGGGGTAGGCGCCGACATGGTCTCTCCTGATCAATCTGCATTAAAATTGTGCGCCTTGGTGCACTTATGCACAAAGCTCATGGTTGACCAATGTTACTCGCACACATAACTCGCGTTCTGTGTTTTTTCGGTGAATGGCTGTGGAGTGTGCATTCCCCTGCCCGTGGCCGGAAACGCCACCCAGCTCGGATCTAGAAGTGCCTCCTTTTACAGACAAATTTGCAACGGCGTTTGACATCGAAACGACCTATGTCGTTTTTCGTTTCCCCGTGATGCTTATCGTAGCCAACGCGTTCCAACGCGCGCAAGGGGCCGATTGATATGGCGAAGCTACCTGCCATGACCGTCGATCTGACAAACTGTGATCGGGAACCGATCCAGATTCCCGGCAGCATCCAGCCCCACGGCGCTATGCTGGTGGTGTCACCGACAGATTTCACGCTCTTGTTTGCGTCTGTGAACGCTGGCGACCTTCTTGGCAATGGCGCAGCAATCAAGCCCGGTATGCCCCTGGCAGAGATCATTGGGGCCGAAGCTGCCCATTCGGTCCGGAATGCCAGCGCCAAGGCCGGCGGTAGCGAGATTGCCGGCGTCGAGCTTGGCATGACGGTGCTTCATGGCACCGATCCAGTCGACATGATCGTCCATAGCCATAAAGACAGGTTGATCGTAGAGTTCGAGCCCTCGCTGGATGGCGCGAAAAGCGCAAAGGACGCGCTCGACCTGACTCAAGGGCTGATGCGGCGGGTGAATGTGGAGACCGAGGTCGGCGCCTTGGCGAAATCCGGTGCCCGCCTAGTTCGGGCGATGCTCGGTTTCGACCGCGTCATGGTCTATCAGTTTTTGCATAATGGTGCCGGGCGCGTCATCGCCGAGGCGAAGCAGCCAGAGCTTGAGAGCTTTATGGGGCAGCATTTCCCCGCGTCAGACATCCCCTACCAGGCGCGGCGACTCTACAAGCTCAATACAATCCGGACCATCGCAGACGCCAGCTACGCGCCGGTGCCCTTGGAGCCGGCGATCAAGCCAGGCGAACTGCCGATTGATATGTCGTTCGCGCAGCTGCGATCCGTGTCGCCCATACACTGCCAGTATCTGCAGAACATGGGCGTTCACGCCTCCATGTCGATCTCAATTTTGATCGATGGCGAACTTTGGGGTCTCATCTCTTGCCACCATGAGAGCCCCAAAGTGGTTCCGGTTCCTTTGAGAGTCGGCGCCGAGCTGTTTGGGCATTATTTTTCCCTGCAAATCTCCGTCGCCGAGCGGCGCGCCCACATCGTTGCTTCAAGCGTAGCCCGTGAACGGCTCGACAAGATCCTCGCTGGACTGGCGGTTGATGAAACCCTGATGGAAGGGTTGCGTGACCATCTGGACGCCTTCTCCGAGCTTTTCGACTGCGATGGCGTCGGGCTGTGGGCGGAAAACCAATGGACGGCGAGTGGCGTCACTCCGACGCATGATGAAGCGCTCGAACTGGTGCGTTATCTCGCTGGGGAGGAGCAGGTGCATCCGCGCTCCGCGTCATCGCAGCTGGCCCTTTGGCATACCCAGGACTTGCGTAAGCTCACAGGACAGGTCAATTTCGGACAATCGGTTGCTGGCGTCATTGCTATTCCGCTGACCTCGATGCCGCGTGATTATCTCTTGATTTTCCGTAGCGAAGAGGCCCATGAAATTGAGTGGGCGGGCAAACCTACCAAGCTCGTCATCGATACTCCAGACGGGCAGCGGCTGACCCCACGCGGAAGCTTCGAGACATGGCGCGAAGAGGTACGGGGACAAAGCCGTCCCTGGAGCGAAACTGATTTGACTGCGGCCGATACCGTGCGGACCTATTTGCGCGATGTTTTCCTGAAGCAAAACGAAATCACTGCCGAAGAACGCGGGCGGCTCGATCAGCGGCGACGGATGCTGAATGACGAACTTAATCATCGCGTCAAAAATATCATCACGCTGATCAAGTCTATTGCGGTGCAGACTGGCGCCCATGCCGGTTCGGTCGAGGATTATTCCTCGTCGTTCGAAGGGCGCCTGCGCGCTCTTGCCTTTGCGCATGACCAGTCGCTGAGTGCTGCTGTGGGCGGCGATCTTGCAACCTTAATAGAGGCCGAGGCCGGGTTGCATCGCTATGGTTCTGAAACAGAGCGGGTGATCGCCGCAGGCGCAAAAATTCGGCTCAACGATCGGGCTTTCGGAACCCTGGCATTGGTTGTCCACGAACTGATGACCAATGCCGCCAAATATGGCGCGTTGTCAGTACCCACAGGTCGCCTCGACATTAGCTGGACGTTCTCAGAAAGCGAAGGGTGCGAGATCCGCTGGACCGAAACAGGCGGGCCGCCAACGCTCGCTCCTAGTCGCCAGGGGTTTGGCTCGAAGCTCATTCAAACGACGATGGTCTATGATCTTGGCGGTCTGGTCGATCTTGATTATCTGGAAAGCGGCCTAGTCGCTCGACTGGTCATTCCTCCGAAATTTGCTTCTCTGGTTGCCGAGGGATCTCCGCCAGCACCATCGGAAGCTGTGGACGCTGGAACGGGCGCGGCGGTACCTGGACTGGATGGTCTTTCCATCCTTCTGGTCGAGGATCAGTCTCTGATCGCGCTGGATACCGAAGAACTGTTGCGCCAGCTTGGCGCTAAAGAAGTGCGCTTATCGCCGGATGCTGCGCACGCT
The DNA here is from genome assembly GCF_001742225.1 of Novosphingobium resinovorum. NCBI lineage: Bacteria > Pseudomonadati > Pseudomonadota > Alphaproteobacteria > Sphingomonadales > Sphingomonadaceae > Novosphingobium > Novosphingobium resinovorum. The sequence goes on from NZ_CP017077.1 coordinate 544,321, forward strand.
ATGCGCAGCCTAGGTTCTTACAAACCGGATGCCGCTGTCCTGGACTTCAACCTGGGCGATGACACGTCGGAGCCGATTGCGGATCATCTTGTCGCACTGGGGATCCCATTTGTCTTTGCGACAGGTTATGGGGACAATGTCATGATCCCCGAACATCTGCGCGATGTTCCAGTTGTGAGAAAGCCTGCCGGCGCAAAAAGCCTCCTGAATCAGCTTGCGGAAGCCTATGAGAATCTGAGGTCAGGCGAATAAAGTGCTTCACTATGGCAACTTCGGCCTCGTTCCGAGCAACTAGATTTCGATAAGTTTGAGTTAGCGCCCGAGGTCTCAAGGCCGCTCTTGTCGAGGCCAGCATGGCAAGCGCGCAGTTCGTAGCACGTTGCTTCCGGAGGCGGTGCCGCGGTGCGGCCATCATCATAGTTGAGGATGGACGAGGCAGGCTGCGCGCTCTACAAGATCGGTGAAGACAGGGCATGGCGTATCAACCTCGGGGCACAACCCTTCGCGGATTGGTCAAGGGAGATCAACAAGCCCCCGCCTGCCGATTGAACAGAAAGATCGGGGCCGGTTGAGGCCGGCCCCGATACTGTCAGTAGTCCATGGCCGGCATCGGCGCGGCCTTCTCCTCTTTCGGCAGCTCGGCGACGAGCGCCTCGGTCGTGATCAGCAGCGATGCGACCGAGGCCGCGTCTTGAAGCGCAGTACGCACCACCTTCGCCGGATCGATGACGCCCGCCTCGACGAGGTCCTGATACTCAGCGGTCGCGGCATTGAAGCCCCAGTTATAATCGGAGCTTTCGAGCAGCTTGCCGACGATATAGGCGCCGTCCTCGCCGGCATTCTCGGCGATCTGCCGCGCGGGCGCGCGCAGCGCCCGGCGGATGATGTCGATGCCGGACTGCTGGTCGTCATTGGCAGCTTTAAGCCCATCGAGCGCCTTGATCGCACGGAGCAGTGCGATGCCGCCCCCCGGCAGGATGCCTTCCTCCACCGCGGCGCGCGTCGCATGGAGCGCGTCGTCGACACGGTCTTTCTTCTCCTTGACCTCGACCTCGGTCGCGCCGCCGACGCGGATCACTGCGACACCGCCGGCGAGCTTCGCCACGCGCTCCTGCAGCTTCTCGCGGTCATAGTCGGACGTAGTAGTCTCGATCTGCTGGCGCAGCTGCGCGACGCGACCATCGATATCGGTCTTCTGCCCAACACCGTCGATGATGGTCGTGTTGTCCTTGTCGATCACGACCTTCTTGGCGCGACCGAGCATATCGATAGTGACGGTCTCGAGCTTGATGCCGAGATCCTCGGAGACCACATTGCCGCCGGTCAGGATGGCGATATCCTCGAGCATCGCCTTGCGGCGGTCGCCGAAGCCCGGCGCCTTGACCGCGGCGATCTTGAGCCCGCCACGCAGCTTGTTGACGACGAGCGTGGCGAGCGCCTCGCCCTCGACATCCTCGGCGATGATCAGCAGCGGCCGCCCCGACTGGACGACCTTCTCGAGCAGCGGCACGAGCGCCTGCAGGTTCGAGAGCTTCTTCTCGTGAATGAGGATGTAGGGATCGTCGAGTTCGACCTTGAGCTTCTCGGCATTGGTGATGAAATATGGCGAGAGATAGCCGCGGTCGAACTGCATTCCCTCGACGGTCTCGAGTTCGGTCTCGAGACTCTTGGCCTCCTCGACTGTGATCACCCCCTCGTTGCCGACCTTCTCCATCGCCTCGGCGAGGATGCGACCGACTTCCTCGTCGCCGTTAGCCGAGATTGTCGCGACCTGCGCAATCTCGCTGTTGGCGCCGACCTTCTTGGCGTGATTCTCCAGATCCTTGACGACCGCGCCCACCGCGAGATCGATGCCGCGCTTGACGTCCATCGGGTTCATGCCGGCGGCGACGGCTTTCGAGCCCTCGCGCACGATCGCCTGGGCGAGCACGGTGGCGGTGGTGGTGCCATCGCCCGCCTTGTCGTTCTGCTTGTTGGCGACCTCGCGCAGCATCTGCGCACCCATATTCTCGAACTTGTCGGCAAGCTCGATTTCCTTGGCGACGGTCACACCGTCCTTGGTGATACGGGGAGCCCCAAAGCTCTTCTCGATGACCACGTTGCGGCCCTTAGGACCGAGCGTCACCTTCACGGCGTTCGCAAGCGTGTCCACGCCGCGCAGCATACGATCGCGCGCGTCAGACGCGAACTTGACTTCCTTGGCAGCCATCGCTGCTACTCCTTTCTATGTCCTTCCTGAATGCTCGAGGGATAAGGGCGGCCGATCAGGCCGCCTGCTTGAGTGGCATGACGGTATCGATCACGCCAAGGATGTCGCTCTCTTTCATGATGAGCAGATCCTCGCCGTCGATCTTGACCTCGGTGCCCGACCATTTTCCGAAGAGGATGCGGTCGCCAGATTTGACGGACAGCTCGATGAGCTGACCGCTTTCGTCGCGGGCGCCGGGTCCGACGGCGACGACTTCGCCTTCCTGTGGTTTTTCCTTGGCGGTGTCAGGAATGATGATGCCGCCCGAGGTCTTCTCCTCGGCTTCGATGCGACGGACGACCACACGGTCGTGCAAGGGGCGGAAATGCATGGCAAAACCTCCAGATGCAAAACAAGTTGTGATGTCCCTGCCGTTCATCTGAACGCCAGGTTCGCGTGAACTAGGAAATGAGATTTTTTGGGTCAAGAGGGCGAGCGAAATTTTTTGGCACTCATCTCTTCTGAGTGCCAATCCGGCCATTCTCAGTGACGTGCGATGACATCATCCCTCTTGACGCGACTCGGATCAGCACCAAAATCTTGAGCCGCGTGCGACACCGCACGTATGAGAAAGGAGCGACACAAGGAAAGGAGCCACGGCCATGTCGCAGCCATTTTCGCGTTTCTTGCACCCCTTCGACGTTGCGCGCCACCCGAGCCTTGAGCCGGAGGTCAAACGCGCCATCCTCGCCTCCTGGGCATCTGACCACTCTGCGGTAAAGAACCAGCCCTCGATGCGAAAGCCTCCCGGCGCCAGGCAAGCCGTTTCGATCGATGAGGTGTTCGCCGCCATGCGATCACTTGACGAACCACGAAATGATAATCGGTCGCTTCAATGAGCGATCGCGGATTCATCGCTCAGCTGGAGGGCTACGGTCTCACCACCGCCGAGATCCATTACTACCGGCCCGATGCGCCGTCGCTTCTCCAGCTGTTCATATGGCAGGAATACGATCTTGCGCCTGATTTCCCCATCTTGTTCGATTTCCTGGGTCACTGGCGGCTTGAAGTCGAGGCCGCGCTCCATTCGGTAAGGATCGCCCATGGCCGACTGGTCGGACCCACCGAATGGCGTGCGGTCGATGGCATCATCCCACTGCAATGACGAATGGTCTTGGCGAGCGCTGGCGCGGGCGGGGCGGACGGACGGTCCGCCTCGTCCTCGCCTTCGACGACATCATGGAATTCGCGCTCGCCCTGCTGTCGGTGCCACCCGATGAGCTGGAAGCGCTGGGCTGGAGTTTTGCCGACCGCAAGCGACTCCTCGATCATTTCCTAAAATCGGGCAAGGCAGCGCAGCGCGTACCTCGGGATGAGTTGGGGCAAAGCCTGATCACGCTGCGGCTGCCGCAGCGGGACCTCGCACCGCTTCAGCGCTTCGCCCGCCGCGAAATGCCCAAGGCCGCTTCCAACGCCGCCATGCTCGATCGAGTTCTTCGGGTGCTCGACGAGGCCGCATAGCGGCGGATTCAACTGGCCAGGAACGGCGCGGCCGCGAGACCGTCGAAGACGAACTGGACAGCGAGGCCGGCGAGAAGCACGCCGGAAATGCGGCCGACGACGTCGGCACCAGTGCTGCCGAGCAGCAGGACAAGGCGGTCGGCCGCGAGCATCGCGAGCCAGGTCGACTGAGAACGGCGGAGCAATATTCGGCCACGCTAGCGGCGGGATAGTCCTGCTGCGGGCGGCGTAAAAGTCGTCCACCTTGAAGCCTTTCTGCCAAGTCAGGGAGGTGTGGGGATCTACAGCGTGGAACTTTATCTTCAGGTCCGTTTGGCTTGCGCGGATGGCATGAGCCAACGGGCGGCGGCGAAGCGTTTCAATGTGTCGCGCGATACGGTGCGCAAGATGCTGTCGTTTTCATCGCCGCCGGGTTACCGGCGTCAGTCTGCACCGCAGCGCCCGAAGCTGGACGGGTTTGTGGGGATCATCGATGGATGGCTTGAGGGGGATCGCGGTGTCCCGCGCAAGCAGCGCCATACGGCGAAGCGGGTATTCGACCGTTTGCGCACCGAACATGGTTTTACCGGCGGCTATACGATCATCAAGGATTACATCCGGGAGCGCGAGCAACGCAGCCGGGAGATGTTCGTGCCGCTGGCGCACCCGGCGGGAGATGCGCAGGCCGATTTCGGGGAAGCGCTGGTGGAGATCGGCGGGGTGGAGCAAAAGGCTTACTTCTTCGCGCTCGATCTGCCGCACAGTGATGCCTGCTATGTGCGAGCCTATCCGGCGGCGGTGGCGGAGGCCTGGGTGGACGGACATGTCCATGCCTTCGCGTTCTTCGGCGCGGTGCCGCGCTCGATCGTCTATGACAACGATCGCTGCCTGGTGGCGAAGATCCTGCCAGACGGCACGCGCAAGCGTGCCACGCTGTTCAGCGCTTTCCTGTCGCATTACGTGATCCGCGACCGCTATGCCCGCCCGGGCAAGGGGAACGAGAAAGGCAATGTGGAAGGGCTGGTTGGTTACTGCCGCCGCAATTTCATGGTGCCGATCCCGAAGTTCCCGACCTGGGAGGCGTTCAACCTGTGGCTGGAGGAGCAATGCCGCAGGCGCCAGCAGGACAAGGTGCGCGGGGAGAGCGAGACGATCGGTGAGCGCTTGCAGCGCGATTTGGCGGCGATGCAGCCTCTGCCCGCTACACCCTTCGAGGCCTGCGATCAGACCGGGGGGCGGGTCTCCTCGCAATCCCTGGTGCGCTACAGGACCAACGATTATTCGGTTCCGGTGGCCTGGGGCCATCAGGAAGTCTGGATCAGGGCCTATGTCGATGCGGTGGTGATCGGATGCCGCAGCGAGGTCATCGCCCGTCACCCGCGTTGCCATGCCCGCGAGGAGGTTATCTTCGACCCGCTCCATTATCTCCCGCTGATTGAGCAGAAGATCAACGCATTCGACCAGGCGGCCCCTTTGCAGGGCTGGGACCTGCCCGAAGCGTTCGGGACGCTCCAGCGGTTGATGGAAGGGCGCATGCACAAACATGGCAGGCGCGAATATGTACAGGTGCTGCGCCTGCTGGAAACGTTCACCATCGCCGATCTCCAGGCGGCGGTGGAACAGGCCATCGACCTTGGCGCCATCGGCTTCGATGCCGTCAGGCACCTGGTCCTGTGCCGGGTCGAACGCGTGCCGCCCAGGCTGGACCTGGACGTCTATCCCTTCCTGCCACGCACGACGGTCGAGAAGACCTTTGCCAGAGCCTATATGAGCCTGCTGTCCGACAGGCAGGAGGCCGCATGAGCGATCAGGCACCGGAGATTCTTCTCGCTCACCATCTCAAGGCACTCAAGCTGCCTACGTGCCTGCGAGAGCATCACAAGCTCGCCCGGCAATGTGCCGCTGAAGGCGTCGATCATATCCGCTTCCTCGCCCGTCTCGTCGAGATGGAGATGATCGACAGGGAGCGTCGTATGGTCGAGCGGCGCATCAAGGCCGCGCGCTTCCCCGCCGTCAAAAGCCTCGACAGCTTCGACTTCGCCGCTATCCCCAGGCTCAACAAGATGCAGGTGCTCGAGATGGCGCGCTGCGAGTGGATCGAGCGGCGTGAGAACGCCATCGCTCTGGGGCCATCGGGCACCGGCAAGACGCACGTAGCTTTGGGGCTCGGGCTGGCAGCATGCCAGAAAGGACTGTCGGTGGGCTTCACCACTGCGGCGGCGCTGGTCAGCGAGATGATGGAGGCGCGCGACGAGCGGCGTCTCCTGCGCTTCCAGAAGCAGATGGCCGGATACAAGCTGCTCATCATTGACGAACTGGGCTTCGTACCGCTCTCCAAGACCGGTGCCGAACTGTTGTTCGAGCTGATCTCCCAGCGCTATGAGCGCGGCTCCACCTTGATCACCAGCAACCTGCCCTTCGACGAATGGACTGAAACCTTCGGATCCGAGCGCCTCACAGGCGCGCTCCTCGATCGTCTGACCCATCACGTCAGCATCCTCGAGATGAACGGCGAAAGCTATCGCCTCGCTCACAGCCGGGCCCGAAAGGCCAAAACCAGACCCTGAAAATCAAGCCAATGCCGGGGGGAGTGGCCTTCGGGCTACGCCCTCACGCCACTCCCCCCGGCATGTAACACCGTGGCCTGGTTTTACGCCGCCGAATGGCCGACTTTTGCTCCGCCGTTGACATCCACCAAAATTGCACTTCCGTGGAAACTGACAAGAATTAGGAACGCTCAGGCGTTTCGCCACGTTTCCCCTACGCAACTGCGTCGACGGGAAATGAGAAATGAGAGTGACCTCTTTCATGGCAGGCGCCCTGATAATCGGCGTCGCTGGCGCGACCTCACTCGGATTGATTGCCGCGACCACCGTCCCCACACAAATCACCGGAGTCGAGGACACTTGGCGCGACCGCTATGGCTGGAAGGGCGATGTCGCTAGCGATGTCGGTTCGCAGGAGACCGATAGCTACGCCCTCGCTGACAATGTGACGCCGACCTGGCTTTTCAATTCCGCGTCAGTGCCGGACGACTTTGCGAAAAGCGATAACGATCGCTCCTACAACGACTATGCGCTGTCGCCGGATCGCTATGATTACGCCGACTTTTCCGTCGATGAGCCGCCCGGGACAATGTCGGCCAGCTACAATGCCGAACCGCAGGCGCTGGATAATGGTGGGCCCGAGGCTGCCGCCCGGTCGGCAAATCAAGTGGCACTCGAGGTGCGCGAGGTAGAAACGGCCCCTACGGATGCGCATTCAGCTGAGCAAACGGCCAATTTGGGAGCGGACGAACCTCCGGGAGTGGTGTTGGGAGCCCCGCAGCCCTGAGAACGGGGCGTGCGCTCCAGGCAAAATCGAAGGCTGATCCGCGCGGCCCGGTGTCGGATGCAATCCCAGTTCATAAATCTCAGGACGTAGCAAGTCAGTTACGTTCGCTACGAGGCGGAAGTCATAATGCCGCCGCTACCTTTCGCGGCTCAGGGTTTCAGGCAACTTGGAGTGTTTGCGGTAGAGGTGGCCCGCCGATATTTCGATCCATCCAGCGGTCACTTTGTCGGGGGCGAGGTTGCCGCTTTCGATAAGCGCGTGGATCTCGGCCTCTGCTTGCTGTATTACGGCTTCCCATGGATCGGACGGCATCTGTGAAGGTGCAGGTCCATCGGGCGTTGTTCCGGCGTTCTATGTGGTCGGCTGCAAGAGTGTCGGTTTTCGGTACCTGCCGACGCCGGGCATCGCGCCGCGCTTCTGTGCCGCATGCCTGGGAATCGAGCGAGGCCACGCGATGGGCATACGGCTGCAGGTAAGGGATGGCCGCTCCCTTGACGCCGAAAAGGTGGAGGCGCGGGCCGGGATCGGGCAGCACCTTGTCGGTGGGCGACAACCGCGACCAAACCCTCAGGGCCATGAATATCGCGCTGGCACATGGAGCCGACGCCGACGACGGTGCTCGGATTCATGGACCAAGCCAGCGCTTCAGCGCAGCGTTCGTAGTCATCAGGACGCGCTACCGCGCGTCTTTAGCGAGCCGGGGGGCTTGTGCGGGGGAAGTTTCAGGATGGTTTTGGACGCGCTTAAATGCATAATGGATCGGCATGCTCCGAACCGCCGACAGGTGACTTGGGACGGTGCGGCGTATATTGGAACTTGCATGCGGTGCGGTTGCAATATTATTCGAAAAGGACGAAAAAATGGCGTAGTAACGGCCCGGTGGTCGAGTGATGGTGGACGTTGTACGGGAGAGAATTGTTAGAACCAATTTTTTCATTGTTCTCTCTGCTGGTCTTTATGGCACGCATCTGGAAGAGGTTGCGATTACTCATTCCAGCCCCACGCGGAACGGGTCGTCGGCCAGTCGAGGTAGGCCGCGCCAGACAAAGGTGTCACTGGGCGGCGGCTAACTTCCGCGCTCGTAGTGTAATTTCCGTGGTAGATTGCGGATTCGATCGTAAGCGCCGACGGAAGACGGCGTTGACGTAGGGTTATTTGGTTTTCCGCGGGCGCGGCGCGCATTTCTTGGTGAGACCGCGAAGCGAGCCTGTATCACCTCAATGTGGGGTTGAGATCCTATGGGGATGTGAATATCGACCGACACCCTGCCACGATGAAGTCGGCAATAACCACCAAGAGACCTACAATGCAAATCGCGAAACGGCGTTTCGAGGCGTCGACCACTATTCGCGTTGATCTTGCCGCAATCTTCGTTCGTTAGCGCGGATTATCAAACCGCTGGAAGTCGCCAACTTCGGCCACTACCGTGCCTGCCACAATTAAGGCTACACCCCTCATCGCCTGCACGGCTGTTGTTTGGCGCATTGGTGAAGGTGAATTGGGCGTCGAGGTAGGACTTGGGGGTATCGTGCCCGCCCATGTGGTGCCTGTTCATGAAGAGCCAGCCCATGGTGATGTCTCCTGCTGATTGAAGTCATGCCGCTGCGTTCAGGGCATCGCCGGCAGGCGCAGTCGCCTGGGCAAGGCTGAAGGCGCGCAGATAGTTGAAGGCTTGTTCGGCCTTGGCCGAAGCAGTGAAGATGGCGCTGTGGTCGGCGCGGAGCACCCTGACCCAATGCGCGAGGTAGCTGGCATGGCTGTCGTGCAATTCGGTCGGCAGGCCGAGTTCGGCGCAAATATAACTTGCTGTAAGTTCGGCACAAAGTTCTTCGACGCAGTAAGCATCGTCACCGAAACGCTTGCCGAACGTCCGGTTGAGCCGGTCCTTGCTCCCGCTCCAATGTGCGCTTTCATGCCCTCGGGTAGAGGCGTAAGCGTCACCCGACTTGAAGCTGCCGGGACGGGGTAGCTGGATGTAGTCGCCCAGCGGGCTGTAATAGGCTTCGTCGCCGCCATGGCGTACCCGCGCAGGCATTGCCGCGAAGAAGGCATCGATCGCGTCCTGGCGCTGCGAAAGCAGGGTCGGTGTCGGGGGAACGTCGCGGGCGTAGTAGTAGTCGGGCAAGCCCTCGATCTCGTCCGCGTTGTAGACGATGTAGTGGCGCAGGAAACGGATCAGCTGGCCGGTGGCCTCGCCCATCAACCCCGGCTGTCCGGCCTTGCGGAAGCTGGAGGCATAGATCGACATGGAAGGATCGGCCTTGCGGCGAACACGCGCACCGAGTTCTTCGGCCTGGCGGGCGGTCATCCAGTAGCGGCTGCGGTATCCACGCGCGTCGGCGATCGTCCAGAGCCAAAGGCAGTTTATCCCGTTGTACGGGGTGCCTTCGTGGCGCAGAGGACGGCCGCCCTCCCCGGTCAGCGACCAGGACCGGGTCCATGGGGTGGTTCCGGCCTCGAGCCGGGAGACGATGGCGTTGGTGACTTCGCGCGCGATGTCACGTGAATTGCGTGGTTTAGTGGACATGAGGCGCTGCTCCCGATAGCAAAAATGGCTCCACCGTCGGCGTCTCTGGGGGGAGACGTCGGCGGTGGAACCTTCTGAGCGGCGTTATTCCGCCGCTTCCGCCCACTGACTGACGTCATCGTCGTCGCCGTAGACAGCGGGCGAACCGTCATCGACCTGCTGATCGTCGTCGCCTTCGGCCTGGCCCGCATCGTCGATCGAAACGCCCTCGCCGTCATCCCCGTCGTCGGGCCCGGCAAGGGCTGCGTCGATCAGGCTGGCCAGATCGTCCTCGGCTTCGCCGTCGGAGCCACGTTCGCCGGCTTCTTCGGGCGTGTCGTCATCGTCCTGATCGATCGTCGTCTCGGCGGGGGTGAAGCGCATCGCTGCGGGTACCCAGGCGAGCGCCTTCTCCTTAACGTCGGCCTCGATCACCGCGTCGCCGGCGAACAGCTTCTCGCAGGACGTCGAGATTTCGCCCTTCTTCTGGCTTGCATGGCGGCTCGAGAGAGCAGGGCCGCCAACCTCGTCGAGGAGCGAGAGCAGCGCGCCCTTCGATACGCGGTCGAAGAAGTTTGCCGAGGTCGGGCGCCACCACTTGGCAACATCGACCTCGAGGAGCCCTGCAAGGTGGTTCTGAAGGGCGTTCTGGCGATGGCTGTAGGTTTCCTTCGACTTGAAGGACTTGGCGACCGTCCAGGCCAGCCACGCGGTCTTGGACTCATCGCCGAGCGCACGGAAGGCGTCGAAGCGTTCGATCATGCTCTTGTGTTCGGTCCAGGAGGCGTCGAGGCCCTCGCGCACTTCGGCCAGATAGTCGTGCGCGACCGACTGCGGATAGGCGTCGAAGCGAACCGGATCTTCGGGATGCGGAGCATGGATGCTGGTGCCGCAGCTCTCGCGCATGATGTCGACCTTATCGACCATTGCGAACAGCATGTAGTCGAGCGCGAGCGCCGGATTGGCGATCATGGAAGCGCCCAGAACGTCGCGGCGCTGCACCGCAAGCTGGTCGAGGAGAACCTGGCTAAGCGCCTTGCCGCCCGGTGCGGCCTCGTCGGGAGACACATCCTTGGTGCCTCCGGTGACGGTGGCGGTCTCGCCTTCCTCGATGCGGAAGGTCGGCACGCGCGGCGCAGCATCGCCGGAAGTTTCGCCCTCGATACCGTCTTCCCCGGTTTCGGGCGCGTCCTCGTCGTCTTCGTCGGGCTCGACCATGGTGACGCTGAGCGGCGTCTCGCTGAAATAGGTGTCGTCGAGTTCCATGCTGCCGTCCTGCGAGAGCGTCAGGAACAGGCCGACACGCGGGGCGAGTTCGGGAGGAAGGATCTTTTCCTGTCGACCGGCATCGCGCAGTTCGTCGCTGAGAGCATCGTGTTCGGCATCGAGGGCCTGCCAGGCTTCTTCCTCGAGTTCCTCGTTCTCCATTTCGAGGCTCACGATGCTGAGGCGTGCTTCGATTTCTTCGATGCGGGTCAGCTGTGCTTCGCTCAGCGGAAGGTTCGGCAGGCTGACGCGGAACAGGCCGTTCGCGACTTCCCAGGTCGAGGCCGAGGCGACGGGACGAATCCAGGCCAGGCCGCGTTCTTCCCCGATCCGCTTGGCTTCGGCTTCCATCTTGGCGGCCGCGAGCGTCTGGGCGATCTCGGGGTTGGTCCAGCGATCGCCGTTGTCGCTGAACAGGTCGCGATCGACGACGCCGCCCGCCGCAACATAGGCTTCCTCGCCGACGAGGCGCGCGATCGGATCGCTCGACTTCATGGAGTCGTTGGCGATGACGCGGCGGATGGTGTCGGCGCTGGTGTAGTAGCTGTTGGCGCCGTAGCTCTTCCAGACCATCAGCTGGCGCTCATGGCTCTCGGTGGAGGCATATGCCTTGGCCATGTCGAGGGTCATCTCGCCCGACTTCAGGGCGTCGAAGATCGGCTCGGCAAGGTTCGCGAGCCGCAGCCGCCCTTCGACGAAACGGCGGGTGATGCCGAAACGCTTGGCGACCGCGTCGATGTCGCCGCCCTGCCCGAGGCAGTACTGGAAGGCGCGGCATTCGTCGGCGGGCGACATATTGAGGTGATGAAAGTTTTCAGCGAGCGAGGCTTCGGAAAGCTCGTCGTTGCCGCCGCTCAGGATCAGCACGGGCACGTCGTATTCGGCCGCGCTGATGTCGCCGCGCTCGGCGAGCAGCGTGAGGGCACGAAAGCGGCGGCTGCCGGCAATGACGCCATAGGAGCCGCGCGGCTTCTTCACGGAAGTCACGACCAGGTTCTGCAGGATGCCGCGCGCGAAAATGTCGGCGGCGAACTGTTCGATCAGGTCTTCGCCGCGGGTACGCACATTGATGTCGGAGAGGACCAGCTTAGCCAGCTTGACGGTCTGGATCATGGGAACAACACCTTCTTCTCATCGTCCGGCCAATTCACGGACACCTCTTCCCTTCCCCCTCCCCTCACATGGGCAATTTGCGGTCAACGGCTGGTTGGGACGAACCTGACGTCGTTCATTAGCGGCGGCCGCACCTGGCATGCCGCCGTCTCAAAAAGGGTGGTGAACGGAAGCCGGTTTTCGTACTTTGGTAGCGGCGGCACCGGAAACGCCGTTTTGGAGCGCGGCGCTCACGGCCCGGAATGACGAAAACCGATGGATTGCCGTCATTGCAAAGGCTGAGAATGATAGCGTAAGCAGATACAATGCGCGTCCGGAAGAACATCATCATGTCGATTGCTGCCTTCACTTTGGCAGCCTTTCCAGCGCTCAGCACAGCCACGACACCGATGGCCATCACCTACAACTGCCAATCGACCCACGGCAGGCCGGACCGCCCTCTGGTGAGCACTTAGTCGGCTGCGGAAGCTATCTTTCTTGCTGTGGAGCCAGCTACCAATCCCCACGCCGATAGTGCAAGGTTTCCGGAAATCTCCGTACGAGAAAAGAAATGGTCTTGGGAAGTATTCCGCTGGAATTCCCGGAATGGGGACCGAGATAGCCAACTTGCTATCCGCATCGACCGGTGCAGTGGGGAGATATCCAATGTCGAATTTGGGCTGCGCCGCTGACAAGCAAATGACCTGACGGTTTCCGTTGGCTGGCAAACCGTCGTTATCTTGTTCTGAAACCGTTCAAGCGAGAGGGGCAATCATCAAGCGCGGCTGTCATGCGCCATCGTTTTCCAGTCCACCGAAACATACCAGTACACTCTTCTAGGCTAACTTCTGTCGCGATGCTCGTAACGCCTTTTCCCCGCATATAGTCTTCGCTTGAGAATAAAAACGTGCAACGCACATTACGATTTCCGGCGGGGGAGCAGTCAATTTCGCTGACACGGGTTGCGAAAGGCCGCGTGCAACTTACGGATGGGCGACAAGAGTGCTCCGATAGATAAGCGCTATAGAGAGAATTAATTACATCACTTGATGGCGTGAATGAAAAATGCTCGCTCTCAGCGTCTGACGCGACAGCTTCGTCCGTAAACCCGTTAAGGAAGGCGCAGCTGAGTGCCATTCCGAGTACTATGTTGACCCTCATACGCGATGAATCGCAGAAACGTCTAAGGTCCGCAACAGGACGCTTTCCGCTGGATCGGTTTGCCGATTAAAATCCTGCAAGGCGGTTATTCCGGTTTCGGCGACCGGGTTTGCGCTGCCTGATGACCGAGAGGGGTGGTAACCGGACGCGATGTGCATCCCACTAAGCGCGCAATATTTACTTTTCTGAAGCTCTCATAGCGTTACTGCGACGACATCTTGGGAGCCAGTGAACCGTATGCTGAAGTTTGTTGACTGCTGGGGGCGGGTTGGTGCCTTCACTTTTGTGGTAGCCTGCTCATGGGCGGTAGCATTGGAGGCGCAGCCCGCTCAAACCAAGCCTGTCGAAACATGGGATATATATCAACGCACGCATGGCTGCGTGATCGCAAAGTCTGACTTTAAAGAACCGACCTTAGAGCCAGCCTACCTTCGACAGTTCCGAGGTCCGACCTTAATTCTTTTCAAGATTCCCATGCCTGTCGGAGCACCATTATCTCGAGGGGATGAAAGGGGGAAACTCCAACCGTCAAACTCTCCGGGAATACCAGTTCAAGTTCGCTGGGGTAGTTCGATGGACCCGCACAAGCCTAATTGGCCCGTCGAGCGCCTTATGTCAGTTGCATTAGAGCAATCTGCTCTACCGGCCTTTACGAGAGCGCTAGAGGATAATCGCACACTTTGTCTGGTCAGTAATCAAGTACAGGTTGAGATTGCCGTTCCCAAGGCGGATCGTTGGAGCCAGACCACGATTTGCTTGGAAAAAGTTGGCAACCAGTTGCTAACAGCTTCACCGAAAAATGCAAATGGCAGTACGGCGAACGTTAGTCGAGACGTACCTCTTCCCCGCGGATCCGGGAAAGAATGGTTTTCGGTGAACAATTATCCCGCCAGAGCGCGCGCAGCTAATATACAAGGAGATGTATCTGTCGCCGTAAGTGTTGATAAGTACGGTTACCCCGTAGGCTGTAGTGTTGTCGAATCGTCTAATAATAAAGATTTAGATGAAGGCGCATGTTCCCGCCTCGTCGCCGTGGCGCGATTTTTTCCCGCACTGGAAAAAGACGGCAGAGCAGTTAATGGTGTATGGAAAACCGTCATACGTTGGCGACTTTAGTGCGAATGCGGGACGCTGAGTAAAGTCGGCTCGCCTGAGATCATCGGCATGTCCGCTTTGGGGCGTGTCCGGTCAGGCCGTTTTTTCACCTTCCGGTGCTTAGCGGACCCCGCAGACGATCGCCCCGAACAGTTCGCCGTCGGGCGTAGCAGGACCATGGCACCGAAAATCCTTCGCGCGTTTTTACATCGTGACGACCTCCAAGTTCGGATCCCCAAGTCTGAGCCATTTCACGCGTACCGTCAGCCGGTCCGCTACAACCTCACATCCGGTCGCCGCTCCCACGCGGCTGCACCATAATCCCGCTTTCGCCGGGTCTGGCTCAGGTGACGAGACCAATCTCTACGAGCGGCATATGAAGCCAGAGGAGGGCGCGGTTCGTCTACCTGGATCCCGCGAGGTCGATGCCTCGCTGGATATTCGAACTAATTCGATCAGGCTGCCTTTAAGATGGCGCCTTTGGGCACGACGCCGGCCGTGGAAAATTGCCACAGCGCGATAAGCAGCTTTCGTGCCATTGCTACGATCATGACCCGGCGAATGCGTCCGCCGCCGTCCTGAACGCGCTGATTGAACCACTGAGATAATTCGGAGCCTGGTTGATGGCGAAGCCAGAGCCACGCGACCTGAATCATCGTCGTTCGAAGACGCTTGTTGCCCGCCTTCGATACTCCTTGCTCGCGGTCGATAGTACCGCTCCTCCATGGCGATGGTGCTAAACCTGCATACGCTGCAACCTGCCGTCGGTTGGCAAAGTGGCGGTAAAAGCCTTCACTGTACAAAGTGCCGGCGAACTCATGGCCGATACCCCGTAGCTGAAGCAGGAGCCCTGGCGCGTTTGCCGTCCCCACGGCCTCAACCGTAGGCAACATGGCGTCCCGGACTTTGTTGACCTCGTCGATCTGAGCTATCACCATCTCCAGGCGATCGAGTTCACGTTCGATCTGGCGACTGATGTGGTTCGGGAGAGGCCGGCCATCGCCGGTTCGCAGTTCCTCAAGAAGCGCCCGCCGATTCGCCCCCACTGGCTCGTATCCAGTGATCCCTTGGGCAAACAGCAATCCCTTGATGCGATTGACATGCTGGATGCGCTCGCCAACGAGTACCCGTCGTTCGCGCCCGATCCGCCGACGGTCTTCGTCCTCGACACTAGGCACCGCCACCATGGCACATACCCGCGGCTCGCCACGTTTGTAGGCGAGCAGCGCGCGCACCAGCGCCTCGCCATCAAGGCGATCGGTCTTGGCCCGCCGACTGCGCCGAGAGGTGGCAATCGAAGCCGCATCCACGACGTGGCTTTCAATGCCTTCATTCACAAGACAACGGTGAATCCAGAAACCGTCGAGACCCGCCTCCTGAATCACGACCAAACTATAGGAGATACCGGTGCGCTCGCGCACCTTCGTCTCCAGCTGACAAAATCTTGCGAGAAGAGCTACGATGTCACCCCCCGGTACCGTATGACGGGACATCCGCTCACCATTACCGGGCGCCAGTGAAGTGACGAGCCAAGTAGATCGGCTCAATTCCAAAGAAACGAAGATTGCATTCAGCTGCGTGCTGATGGTGGCATGAGATGAAACTGACACGAGCTACCTCCTTCACGATCTGCGTGCGCCGATCTTATCATCGCTGGCACCGTCCCGCGCCCATGGTATCTCTCTTCTGCGTCTCGAGGGCTTCAAGCGCCTGTGCCCAATCCTTGTAGCCCTTGGGGAAATCGACGCGGATCACGCGGTTGTCGCTGGCGTAGCGATGTGATGCCCGGTTTACGGCCCGGCGCCCCGCTATGTCGCAGTCGCCCGCCAGGATCAGTTCAGTCACGCTGTCGGGAATCGTCGCCAGGCCGAAACGTCGCGACCCAAGCGTTGCCCAGCACGGAAGCTTATGGAGCAGGCTCCACGCGCGAGCGGTCTCGAAGCCTTCGGCAAGGCCGATGGTGGGACCGGTACCGCCCCCACGCCATGCGCCCAGGCCGAGCGAACCGATGGTCGCCTTTGCGGTGTAGCGGCCCGTCTCGGGATCGAGGAAGATCCGCTGCAGGGCAACGAGCCGCTGGCCTTCGCGCACGGCGACAAGCACGGCGGGCTTGAACACGGTGTTGGGCTTCGCACCATGAGGGCATCGCGGAGGTGGGTTCAACGGGTGGAGGCAACACTTTAATTTTTTGCGGAAGATGGAGTGTCGCAATGAAGCAGCGTCGTCGGATCTATTACACGGCCAGTCAGCGAGCAGAGATATGGGATCGCTGGCAGCGCGGGGAGTCGATGAGTTCGATCGGACGAAGGTTTGATCGAGAGTAATCGTCGGTACTTTCGGTGATTTCGCCGACAGGCGGCATCCGGCCTGCCGCTTGCAAGCGCGGCAGTCGTGCGCTGAGCCTTGCCGAGCGCGAGGAGATATCGCTTGGCCTGAGCGTCTGCGAACCCTTGCGTGCGATAGCACGGCGACTGGGCCGCTCGCCCTCGACAATCAGTCGCGAAGTCAGGCGTAATGGCGGCGTTGCGCGGTATCGGGCGACCATATCCGATCAGGCGGCATGGGACCGCGCCTTGCGGCCCAAGCCCTGCAAGCTGGCTTGCTCGCCATCGCCGGCACAGGCAGTAACAGTCAAGTTGCGCCGCAAATGGTCACCGGAA
Source organism: Novosphingobium resinovorum (assembly GCF_001742225.1). Lineage (NCBI taxonomy): Bacteria > Pseudomonadati > Pseudomonadota > Alphaproteobacteria > Sphingomonadales > Sphingomonadaceae > Novosphingobium > Novosphingobium resinovorum. Next base: position 561,122 of record NZ_CP017077.1, read on the forward strand.
CAGATTGCGGGGTGGCTCAGGCGCAGCTTTCCCGAGGAGCCGCATAAACAGGTGTCGCACGAGACCATCTACAGAAGCCTGTATATGCAGGCGCGCGGGGTTCTGAAGAAGGAACTGCTGAGGCATCTGCGCGCCCGGCGCACGATCCGCATGTCGCGGCCGAAGGTGCCTTGGCCTATCGCCGGGACGACATCGTCGGGATGATGGACAACATGCAACGTCCTGGGAGCCGCGAAAGACGAGGGGGGCCCGTCGGCTCCCCCCTGTCCTGCATTAGCCCAGCGTCTTGGCTATCAGGCGTTCGAGCCGCTGCGCGAAGGCACGGGGGTCCGCGGGAGCTTCTCCCTCAGCGATACGCGCCTCGTCGAACAACAGGAATGCGATGTCCCGCCGCTCATCCTCGCTCGCCGTCGACTGGTCCAACCTGGCGATTAGCCCATGGCGCGCATTCACTTCCAGCACAGGCTTTTCGCGTTCGGGCGCACGGCCGGCGGCGGCCAGCATCTTCTCAAGCTGAAGATCCATGGCGTTGTCCGGCGCCACGATGCACACGGCGCTGGTGGTCAAACGGTCGGAGATACGGACGTCGGAGACGTGATCCGCCAGCACCTCCTTGGCAAAGGCGATGAACCCGCTGACATCCTCTGCCGCGTTCGATGTATCTGCGCTCTCCTCTGCCAAAGGGATCAGGCTGAGGTCGCTGGAGCCCTGCGTCACCGACTTGAAGGGTTTGCCTTCATAATCGACGCCCATCGTCGTCCAGAAATTGTCGACCTGGTCGGGCAGCAGCAAGACCTCGATGCCCCGTGCCTTGAACCCTTCGAGCTGGGGAGACGTCGCGATCCTATCGAGGTCATCGCCGGTAGCATAGAAGATCGCAGTCTGATTTTCCTTGAGCCCCGCTACATAATCCTTGAGCGAGCGCCACTCGCCGTTCGATGCCGTCGTCTTGAAGCGAGCAAGCCCAAGCAACTGCGCGCGCCGCTCGTAATCTTCGTAAAGCCCTTCCTTGAGCACTGCCCCGAAATTGTCCCAGATCGCCGCGTAGCGATCGGCGTCACTCTCCGACAGCTTGTCGAGTTCCGAGAGGATGCGATTGCTCACGCCTTTCTGGATGGCCGACAGCACGGGGCTTTCCTGGATCATCTCGCGCGACATGTTGAGCGGGAGGTCCGCGGAATCGACGAGGCCGCGCACAAATCGCAGATAGCGCGGGAGGATCTCCGCTTCGTCGGTGATGAAAACCCTTCGCACATAGAGTTTGATGCGGCCATTGCGGTCGGGGTCGAAGAGGTCGAAAGGCTTGCTCTCCGGGATGAAGGTCAGCACCGAATACTCGTGCCGCCCTTCGGCCCGGTAGTGCAGCGTCATCGCCGGCTTGTCGAACTGCCCCGCCACGCTGCGATAGAAGTCGGCATACTCATCCTCGCTGATGTCCGACTTCGACCTGGCCCACAGCGCCGCGCCGTCGGCAAGCTGCCGAGCTTCTTCCTCGCTCCCGGTTTCCTCCACGAATATCGGCACCGGGACGTGGCCCGACTGAGCCTTGACGATCCGTTCGACAGTGTAGAGCTCGGCATAGCTTTTCGCTTCGTCGAGCAAGGTCAGCGTTACCCTCGTTCCCCGCAAGGGGGCGGCAGCGGGATCGACCGGAGCTATGGTGTAAGTGCCCGAACCATCGGATGCCCAGCTCGCCGCCTCGTCCTCACCCGCGCGGCGGGAGACGACCTCGACTTTGCCCGCGACCATGAAGGCCGAGTAGAAGCCCACGCCGAACTGGCCGATGAGCTGCTGTCCCTCGCCGTTCTTGTCGGCGGCGAGCCTGTCCATGAACGCCTTCGTCCCCGACCGGGCAATGGTGCCCAGGGTCTCGGCCATGTCGATCGCGGACATCCCGATGCCATTGTCCGTGACGGTGAGGGTTCCGGCCTCCTTGTCTAGCGTCACGGTGATGCGCGGCTGGGCGTCGTCGCCAAGCAGTTCGGGCCGGGAGATCGCTTCGTAGCGCAGCTTCTCGCAGGCATCGGCAGCGTTGGAGATAAGCTCGCGCAGGAACACGTCCCGGTCCGAATAGACCGAATGGACCATCATGTGCAGGAGCTTGGAAACATCGGCCTCGAAGGCGCGGGTCTCAGGGGCGGCAAACGTCTCGGTCGTCATCGTCTCTTCGGCTCACATGTTTCGGACTTATGCCAGCCAGATGGATCGGAACGTTTCCACGTTCAAGAGGGCCGACTCTCGGATATGCGGGTGAGGACTGGCAGCCCACCCATTTGATTTAGGAGGCTCGCATCAGTGCGCCCAGCTGTTTTCGCAGAGACGGTCCCTCCAAATGAGAATCGACATTGGTGAAGCCCTCTTTCGCAAGTGCGATAGCCAGGCTTTGGAGGTTCTTACAGCTGCCTCCTCGAGCGATCTCGAAAGCGCGCTCCATAATCGGACGTCCAGTTATCAAGCAATCCTCCCGTTCCCAATTCGTGCATCGTCACCCTTCATCAAGGTGACGGAAAAATGAGGCCTGGCCGGTGTAGAAGGTACATCCCGCGACCAGGCCCCAGGGAATCTCCAGTTGCGGGTTAGGTCAACCAGGATGAGGGTATGTGATAAAGGCAGACCGGCAAGAACGGTTGCTGCGACCTGAAAATATTCTCCCCCTACGCAGTATCCAAACCTTGATGGTCTCGATCCCGATAAAGTGGCCCAGCGCTAGCTTGCGGAACGTGCGCCGGGCCCAGGTTTTCACGTCAACCATGACTTGTTCCTCAGGATAGGAACGTCTTGGAGATCCGCTTGGTTTACGTGGCTCACGCGCCGATCGGCGGAGGCTCAAAAATGGGTAAGGGATAGCTGCAGTTGATCGTCCTGCTTCGGCTCGGTGTTGGCTGGCGGTGCGAGCCTCGCCGCATCAGACAGGTCGTTGCCCTCGATGCAGACAAGATCGCGCGTGATCTCCACCTTCTCCCGCAGGCGCTGCAGAACGGCGGGAAAAATGCCGCGCAGCTGGCGGCAGTCCTCATGTGTGGCGTCGGCCCTATCGGCTTGGTTGAAGCGGTGCTGGGCCAGCGCGATTAAGGCATCGTCGGCTATAGGGCCGGTCACCAGGATACCCAATCCATCTCGGCGTCGTCGACCGCTTCGAACATTTCTGGATCTGCGCCGGTGTCTCCCAGGCGCTTGCGGACCGCATCGGGGGTGCCGTCCTTCGGGAACCCACGATCCGATCTGGCGATCGAGGCGAGTTGGCCAATGAAGCCGCCTCTCTCGGACTGTTCCAGTATCCAGCGCCCGAAAGGCAAGGATTTCGAACTGGTCTCATAGCCTCCGAGGTCAAGCGGACCATCCATCTTCGATAGTGCAGGCATCGCAGAATCACTCCTTGGTGGAATGACGCAATGCTATATGTTCCTCATTTGTTCTGCAATCCGTTACGGGACGGTTATGGGAACGAAACGGTTCGAGACAGTCTTCGAGTACTCGCAATGGGGCTTTGACACCGCGGTCGAGTGCCGCTGTGGGCACCAGGCGGGGCTGAAGTGCAAGCCTGCGGTAGCCGCGACGTGCAGTGCAGCCCGTCAGAGCGACGCTGATGCCACGCCGGTTTTGCACTTCGAATGGCGAGGAATCCCCGCTCGACGAGGTGGCCGCCCGCATGTGGGCATCGTGCGAGACGTGAGACCCGGCGACGCAGTGGACCAAGAAATAGGACTATGCTGGGCCGCACTGGCAGTTCGTGTTCCGGAACTATGCGCACACATTCCTGGCAGCGGCGCGCGGGGATCACGATCGCGACGGTTAAGCCCAGCCCCCCGGCCCGGATGAACCCCTTCGCGATTGACTTTATCGATATCGCCGGGCGCGAGGCGGAGCAGGAGCCCATCCAGCCCTGCGGCTGGCGCTTGCCTAGCTCTCGACCAGCCTCATCGCAGTGGACTGGCAAATAGAGCGCTTTTGGACCCGCTTGACGTAACCGCCCGGCACCCACGGCATGAACCTTTACTTTCAGACGCGGGATGTTTCGATCTATCTCAACCGCTGGAAAATCCTGGCTAAGGAGCGATCAGAGCCACGAAAGCGAGGGAGCTCAACGCCCGGTCAAGGCTGAGAAACGCGACCGGCAAACCGATAAGGATCGAGGCGACGGCAGCGACGCCCCAATAGCGCCGGGTCATTCGCGCTCTCCCGCATGATCAACCACAACTATGTCGATCATCGCTCGAAAGAAGGCGAGCAAATCCGCCGCCGGCATCGCAGGAACTTGGAAGGCTCCGTGATCGATGGCGCGCTCCACATCTTCTTCCGTTGCCTTGCGGCGAGCAACCGATACGTCCATCCGACAATCTCCGATTTCTGTCGGTCAAATCATCGACTTGCATAACATAGATTAATCTCGCACGACGTTGCATTCGTGCACACAGGATTTGAAATCCGGCAGAAGCTTGTGAAATTTTTGTTCCGCAGGCCCGGCCTATCGCGGCAGCGCAAACGCTTTCCTCGTAAGCCTCAAGATGCCTAGTTGCCTTCCTCCCGATACGGGCTCGGCTGTTCGAAAAAGCCCGTAGCGACCGCCGCAATCCCGCCTGCGACGATCAGAAAGATTATGGCCCCCACCACGAAAAAGCGGAGGACTGGCCGCTTCCCGCCAAGAGGTGTCACGAGGCCTTTATCTATAATCCACATCATATGCCCCGGTAGCTGAAAACCGCCGTCACGGGTGGCTTTCCAGAACCGCCAACTCGTGCTGAGGTTTCCCGACATCCTTACGTTAGGTTGAGAGGATCAAGACCGCAAAGATTGCGGTTCATAGCGAACTAGCGGGCTTTCGGCCAGTTGGTTGGGAAGCGTAACCGAGATCGGCGATTCCGGTTACACCCCATTGTTGCCGTTCCGGCTCCTGAGGGCGCTTCCCGGAAGCTGCCGTTGTAAAGTCGGCCGCGGCAAAGCTAATCTCGACCGTCGGCAGCCCGGACTCCTGCTCCTTGATCATCCCGACGATTTGCGCCTCGGTAAAAACGGCTCTTCCTCATGTGCCGATTCCTTCTCGTGCGCAGCCTCTACATCAGAATTAGGGTTCTCTCAGCGGGTGCTGTCGTGGGTCAAAAGCAACGATCTTGCCGCCCGCCATCCGTCCAAGCTGGCCAAATTGACAGTGTGTTGAGATTGCTGAGACGGGCCCGATCGTTCATGAGCTTCATCGACTGGCGCAGCGACTGCCAGCAGGCCCAGAGCATCAGGATGGTGTCGCCGCGCCCGAGCTGCGCGACCTGCCGTTGCGCAAGGTCTTCCCACATCATGGTACCGGCATGCCCGCGGTCAGGACGCGGCTGAAGTGCAAGGCCTGCGGCAGGGGTGACGTACAATGCTCGCCGGCGCAGCGTGACCGGCATGGGTGATGGCCCCCTCACCCTTCCTTCGTTGGACGTCTGAACCGCCTTACCCTCGACATCGTAGAATATGCGCGGCACCGTGCCGAGCACGCCCCAATCAAGCCGGGGCCGGAGATCCGCCTGGTGCTAGACGTCCTGATGATGCCGCGGGCAGCAACAGGCTTCGAGGTCACCCGCTTCTGGGCGGCCTGACCTAGAAACCTTACGTTGCCTGCACTTGGCGGGATTTCAGGGAGATGAACCTGAACTATCCGGTGCAAGCATGGAAGGAAACCGCCAAGAAGCGCGGGTGACCGCTATTGTCATGATGCGGTGCAGCGAAACCGTTCACGCCGCACATGCGGCCCGAAGGGCTTTACAGCCCTTGCAATCAACTGGCCCAGCTCTCGCAAGAGGTCCGGGCCTTATTGCGGTTCACGATAACGCCCATATTCCAAGGGCGATCACCGCCCAAAGCCCGGTATTGATGCCGACGATCCAAAACAGCCCGTTCACTTTTTTGGGTGTTTGCGGGGGCGCGTAATAGGTGATTTCAAAAGCGTGAGGCATAACCGACTCCTCGCGTCTCAATTGAGCGAGAATGGCATTGCGGCGCGCCAATCCAAGATGGAGATAGGTTCACACCTCTTCGTTCTTACCGCCGATCCGGCGGCATTGCCCCGCATTGCCGAGGTCGGCAGCGTCGCCGTCATCGATGCATGCGCAATCTTTACCGCATGCGGAGAAAGGACGCCGAGGTCGCGATGTTCTTCTGCACGCGTAAAACCCCCGGCGCGAACCATGCGGAAGAGATCTGGCAGCGCTACCCCGGCCTCGTCGCGGTCGATGGCGAGCTGAGCGCCATGTCCTGGGGCTTCCCGCCCCACGGCCGTCAGCAAGGCGGCCGGCAAGCCGCTCAAGCCCTCGCCGGTCAACAGCGCCCGCGACGACAAGCTGCCGATCTACCTGATCTGGAGAGGCAGCTTCCGCGAGCGACGCTGCCTGATCCCGATGACGCAATGTTGCGAGCCCGAAGGCAAGGACCGGCACAGCACCCGCACGTGGCACTCGCTACCCCGAGAGAAAATCTCCGCCATCATCGGGATCTGGCGACCGCTCGACGAGTGGGGTGACGCCTATTCCATGGTCATGGTGCCGGGCTGCGAGCAGATGTCCGACATCCACAACCGAATACCAACCATCCTGCGGCGCGAGGACTGGTCAGGATGGACCGATGAAACGCCGGATGAAGCCTTAGCGCTTCTGCGCACGTGGAAGGGGCCGCTGGTCGTAGATCGAACCGAAGGACTATGCTTTCAAAAGCGCCCGTTCGCTGCAACGCTCCAAGCACCGCGGCGGGGCTGCCGAGTGGAAGCGCCACGTACGAACCTTCCAGAGCCCGCTCGATGTCGTCGCCCGTGACGGGGCCGCCCAGCATTCCCGCAAGCACTGTAGCCAAGGTCGCGACTTGCTCAATCGGGAGGGAAACACCAGCATCAGCAACAGCCGCGCTGGCGTCTTCATCGGTGGCATGGCGGAGGTGTTCGATCGAGTCCATGCGAGCTCCGTCGGGTAGGCCTTCCACGCAACGGCGGCCGGGACCGTTTTGTTTCTTCGCCGGGGCGAAGGGCGCGAATCGACGATACGTGAGCGCAGACTGCTGGGCAATGTCAGTCAGTCGGGGATTTCTCGTCGCCAGCGGCACCGCGAAGCCAGGCCGGAACCGTCGGGCGTGCTTCCGCCTGTGCCAAGATGCGAGAACAGGCGAACGCCCGATCTGCCTCGTCGCCGTGTTCCGCAAGATCGAGCAAGGCGGGGGTGTCAGCGTCGGAAACGTGAAGGTCGTTCGACAGCAGCCAATCGGCCAATGCGTCGCGCAGATTGTCAGAAATCTGCACCATCATACTCCTCGTCGCCATCATCTCCACCCGAACGCCAATTTCGCCTGTTCGATCCCGGCGCCTGTCACACCCCTCCCTCTGCGTCGGCGGGGTTGTCTGGTTTAGGACGCCATTAAGCAGATAGCGGATGTCGGCGAATCGAGGGATGAACCGAAACATCATTTGGAAAGTCATTGATCAACGCTCCCCCCCCTGTCGCTGGGGCAACGTGAACGCGCTCATCGAAGCTGTCGAGCACGACAACAGAGTTTTGGATGCCGATCAGGCCCCGGAAAGCGACCCGCTGGATGTGATTGATTACGACCAGCGCGAAGGTGTAAAGGTCGATCCCTTGGGCGAACAGCGATCCCTTGATGTGATTTACATGCTGGATACGTTCGCCAACGAGTACCCGTTGTTCGCGTCCGATCCGCCCGTGGTCTTCGTCCTCGACGCCGGGGCACCCCCACCATGGCACATATCCGTGGCTCGCCACGTTAGTAGCCGAGCAGCGCGCGCACCAGCGCCTCACCATCAAGGCGGTCGGTCTCTGCCCGCCGACTGCACCGAGAGGCGGCATTGAAAGCCACATCCACGACGTGGCTTTCAATGCCTTCTTTCTCAAGACAACGATGAATCCCGAATCCATCGAGCCCCGCCTCCTGAATGACGATCAAACTGTAGGCGACACCGGTGCGCTTCCCACACCTTCTTGTGGAACTGCGAAATCCTTGCGAACAGGCCAAAGATGTCCCCACCCGGAACCGTTCGGCGCGACACCCGCGCAGCATTGCCGGGCGCCAGTGAAATGACGAGCCAAGTAGATCGGCTCAATTCCAACGAGACGAAGATTGAACTTTGCTGCGTGCTGATGGTGGCATGAGAAGAAACTGACACGGGCTACTTCCTTCACGATCTGCGAGGGGCTGATCCTGTCATCACCGGCACCGTCCCGCGCCCATGGCATCTCTTCTGCATCTCGAGGGCCTCGAGCGCTTGGGCCCAATCCTTGTAGCTCTTTGGGAAATCGACGCGGATCACGCGGTTGTCATTCGCATAGCGATGGGAAGCCCGGTTGACGGCACGGCGCCCTGCGGTGTCGTAGTCGCCTGCCAGGATCAGTTCGGTAACGCTGTCGGGGATTGTAACCAGACCGAACCGGCGCGAGCCCAACGTTGCCCAGCACGGAAGGTTGTTGATGCGGCTCCACGCGCGAGCGGTCTCGAAGCCTTCGGCAAGGCCGATGGTGGGACCGGTACCGCCCCCACGCCATGCGCCCAGGCCGAGCGAACCGATGGTCGCCTTTGCGGTGTAGCGGCCCGTCTCGGGATCGAGGAATATCCGCTGCAGGGCGACAAGGCGCTGGCCCTCGCGCACTGCGACCAGCAACGCGGGCTTGAAGACGGTGTGGGGTTTGGCACCATGAGGGCAGCGCGGATGAAAGCGGACGTCACCGGGAACAGGGAGCAGTAATCGCGAGGCCAGATAACGTTCACCCAGCGTACCCGGCACGGACTGCGCTTGCGACCAGAGCCGTTCGATATTTGCTGTTCCGGTCCGGGCATTGTCTGGCGGCGGTTGGTAGTGGCGGGTGATGGCAATGCGGTCCAGTTCGCGAAGCACGTCTATGGAATCGCAGCCTGCAAAACAGGTTACGAGAATGCCGCGATCTCCTTGCCGGAGGGACAGGCTGGGGGTGTGGTCATTATGGCAAGGGCAGCGACACATCGCCCGGGTTCCGTGCCAGGTGCCGCGCAGGGTGCCGACGATGTCGATGAGTTGCTGCGAGGGGCGGCGTGCGACGATGGTCATTGGTCGATGCCCAGCTGCGCGAGCGGCATGACTCGCGCGATGGCGTAGATAGTTTCGCTGTCCTCGAAATAGGAGGCGACGGCCTGGTCATGGTCAGGGTGGAGGTGATCGCCATTGACAGCCGGGCGGGCTCGCACATAGGCGACAAGCACATTTTCCGCCGCCGGCTTGCTAGGGTGAGCATTGGCGACGTCAGTTGAGCCGGGCTCGCTGATGAAGGGACTAGGGCGTTCCATGGGAATTTACCTCCCTGCTGCAGATGCCCGTCAAGGCATCAATCGAAGGTTGAAGGGTTGGGCCGATCTGCTCGGCCCTCTTCCTCCTTCCCCTCTCTACTCCGATCGTCCCGGTCTGGATGGGATGTCGTTAAAACTTAAAGGGCCAGCATCGTCCGAGCGCTCCTGCCACTGTCGTCATGCCGCAGATCTATCGTCACGCATGCCCAAGCTTCGCCATGTGCTGGTGAATATGCGGGCGAAAGGCATTTGCGAAATCGTATTCAGCGGTACTGGAGCCCATCGCTTCGGCGACAAGCTCATCGTTCATCTACCGCAGGTGAATAGTGCCAAATGAGCGATACGGGCGCTGCAGACAGGCTTTCGCCGAATGGTATTGTATCTGCCCATCATATAGCACAATGCCGCTCGCGAAGCGGTCGCCGCATGCCTGAGACAGGCTCCTAAGGCCTGAAAAATCACTCGCCTTAACGGTAGCCGAGGCCTTGATCTCAATACCGGCGATCATATCGTCGTCAGGCTCCAGCACGATGTCGACCTTGCGCATCTGCTGGTCATGGAAATGGTAGGGCGTCAATCGGAGGTCTGACCCCGTCGTGAGCTTGACGATTTCGGAAAAGACAAACGTCTTCAGCAGCGGTCCGAAGGCTGAGGGGGCGGCGCGTAAGCGATCGATCGTAAGGCCTTTGGCCGAGGCGAGGAGTTCCGAGTCCAAGAAGTGGAGCTTGGGCGTTTTGACAATCCTTTTAAGGGCGGTGGTGAACCACGCCTACAACGTTGTTATGAGGAAGATTTGTTCCAGCAGGCAGATGTACCGTTGGCTGGTCTTGTGGCTGACGCCAATGGCAGCGCCGAACTGGGAGTAGTTGACGAACTGTCCCGAGTGCTCGGCGAGCAGGCGAACGAACTTGGGCAACTCCGTCAGCTTCTCAATGTCGGCGATGTCCCCCAGATCGCGCGTCAGCACCGAGTTCAGGTATGCGCGGGCCCAATCCTGGGGGCGGCGTTCGCTCGTCCGTGAGATAACCTCGGGGAAGCCGCCAAGCATTACTGTCTCGACAAGCTGGTCGCCGACCCGGGCATTCTTCGCCGTCCCAAGCTTTCCGGAGAAAAGGTCGTCGAGAGACGATGGAGCAGTGCCTTCGATCTCAGCGCGGGCGAGCGGGAGGATCTGGATAGTCTCGATCCTGCCCGCCAGGCTGTCGGCAACCTTTGGCAGCGTCAGCACATTGGCGGAGCCGGCGAGGAGGAAACGCCCTGCCCGATAATCTTCGTTCAGTGTCTTTTTGATCGTGAGCATCAGTTCGGACGCGCGCTGGATTTCGTCGATGATTGCAAGATCGAGTCCTCGAATGAAGCCGACCGGATCGGATGTTGCTGCCGCTGGTGCGGTCTGATCGTCGAGAGTGATGTAAGTGCGACCTGCTTCACCCATCTGCCGGAAAAGCGTCGTCTTGCCTGCGCGGCGCGGACCGATGACCAACACGACCGCCGTATCGGATAGGGCATCTTCCACCTTTTGGGAGAAAATCCGATCGTACATCGACACCTCGAAAATTGGAAATCTAACGAATGATAATTGGAAGTTAATCGTGTCCGGAGCGACCTTCCAATGTGATGCCCATTCGTCGGAGGGACGCGCTCGATCTCTTTTTTCGCGGCTCGGTCAGTTTCGGGGTGGGTAACGGCTAACTGGGAGTGCCGGAAAAGGTTTTCAGGCCCGCATCGACGATTTCGTGACGGCTCTTCAAGCGATCGAGAGGCTAGTAATCGTTACAGCGCACGCTGCCAAAGCGGAGTAGGGATTTCAGAGTCCGAGCCCGGCCAACAGCGCCCGACGCACGGCATGCGCATTGTCGTCTTGCCTGTCGATCGTCACGATCTGACCGAGCTGCGCCATGCGAGGATGTGTGATGGCCTTGCTTGCCTCATATTCCTCGGTACGCAAACCCATGGCCTCGACGACGATATTGCGGATCTCGCCGGTCTCGCGTGATCTTGCCTCGATCAGGAAGTCGGGACGGCACGGCCCATCGGGCGTCAAGGTGTCGAAGACGGGCTTTTCGATCGCGAGGTCGATGCCGCGTCCGTGAAGTTCCTGCTGGGTGCGCAGGATCGTGCCGAAAACGTCGCGCTCTAAATCGGAATCGACAGGTGCGAATAGCCGCCCATTGAGGATGGGTTGGGCATAGGCGCGCAGCGGCGCATAGCCCTTGGCCTCGGGATACTTGCCAACGACGATAATGACCAGGAACGGGCCTGCGATGGGGTTTCCGCGCACGGATGGGGACTGGATGCGGTTGGCGATCGTGACAGTGCCGCCGTCAGGCAGCGTGATTTCCTGCCCATGGATGCCCTTGGCGTAGAGCAGCACGAAACCTTGTGGCGCATGGTCGCGCGGCCACTTCGCCTCAAGCGCGCGAAGCGCGGCATACACGGCACGCGCCTGCAGGGGCTTCGCGTGGGTCCAAAAGGCTTGCTCCAATCGGATGCCCGGCGCGATTTCGATCTGGCTCGCTGCTCGAGCGAGCGAGGCGAACTCACGGCGAATCGACCATTCCTCGCGGTACGCGAGCGGCGCGATCCGGTTGACGCCTGCAGCGGCCATGAGGCGCCATAGCAGGCGCGCGAGCCTTGGGATCGAGGCATTACGAGTGCGATCGTCGTTGCAATCGTCCTCGGGGCGCAGCGCCAGTTTTTCCGGCGCGGGCTTGAGCACTTCGAAGAAGCCTTCAGGCGGCTCGAGCGGGGTCGATCGGGAGCGGACTTCGCTGATGCGGATCGTCATCTGGTCGCGGAAGAACGGGCATTCGGGCAGATGTTCGGGCCGTTTCGGGCTGGTGAGCCGGCGCAGATAATAGGTTTCGGCCTCGGATAGGTAGGCTGGGGTGAGGATCGGCGGCGGCATGTCGGGGACTGTCAGGAATTCCGTGTGTGAGCGGGCATAATGGGTAAGAAGGAGACCCTGTATGCCTCGACGCAAGGAGCCGGCGATCCCGGCTGATTTACTCGATCAACTCTTGGCCGGCAGCGATGCGGCCAGTGCGCTCCAGCAGGGCGGCCTGCTGGATTCATTGAAGAAGGCGCTGGCCGAACGGGCGCTCAACGCCGAGATGGATTACCACCTTGGCGATGCCTCGCAGGTCGGGAACAGCCGCAATGGCTATGGCCGCAAGACGGTGGTGACGGACACCGGCAAGATCGAGATCGAGGTGCCGCGCGATCGTCAGGCCAGCTTTGATCCGCAACTGATCGCCAAGTACCAGCGCCGGTTTCCGGGCTTCGACGACAAGATCGTCTCGATGTATGCGCGCGGCATGAGCACACGGGAGATCGTCGGGCACTTGCGCGATCTGTACGGTATCGACGTCTCGCCGGACCTGATCTCGACGGTGACCGACGCCGTGCTCGAAGAGGTCGCCGCCTGGCAGGCCCGACCGCTCGATCCGGCCTATCCGCTGGTTTTCTTCGACGCGATCCGGGTCAAGATCCGTGACGAAGGTCTGGTCCGCAACAAGGCTATCCACATCGCGCTAGGCGTGCGTGCCGATGGCGGCAAGGTCGTCCTGGGCCTGTGGATCGAGCAGAACGAGGGCGCCAAATTCTGGCTGCGGGTGATGAACGAGCTGAGGAACCGCGGTGTTGAGGACATCATGCTGGCCGTCGTAGACGGCCTGAAGGGCTTTCCAGAGGCCATCACCGCCGTGTTCCCAGAGACGATCGTCCAGACCTGCATCGTCCACCTGCTGCGCAACTCGATGGACTTCGTGTCGTGGAAGGACCGCAAGGCGCTCGCTGGTGCACTGAAGACCGTCTACCGCGCCACCGATGCCATCGCTGCCGAGGAGGCCCTGACAGCCTTCGAGGCCGGCGAATGGGGTCGGCGCTATCCTGCGATCGGCCAGAGCTGGCGCCGTGCATGGGCCGAGGTTATCCCGTTCTTTGCCTTCCCCGACGAGGTCCGCCGCATCGTTTATACGACAAACGCCATCGAGGCGTTGAATGCCCAGCTTCGACGGGCGGTCAGGGCCAGGGGGCACTTTCCCAGCGACGATTCAGCGACCAAGCTGCTCTATCTGATCTTGAACCGATCCGAGAAAGAGTGGAAAATGCCGCCACGTGAGTGGTCCATGGCCAAGGCCCAGTTCGCCGTGCTGTTCGGAGAACGCTTCATCAAGGCCATGGCAGCGTAATGTTCAACCGCCCGCCCACACACGGAATTCCTGACAGTCCCGCATGTCGGCCCCGAGGCATCCGCAAGCGATCCACCTTTGGCCAATTCGCGCCTGCTGCACCAACATGATGCCGGCTTTTTCGTCGGTCTCGGTTCCTTCCCCGATGTACCAACGTACAAGCGCCTGTTGCAGTTCATGCCGCAAGGGTATCCGGTTGCCGCCAGTACCGTCCGTATCGCGATGGACCAGCCACATGATGAACATCCTGAATGGGAGAAGCGTCACGAAGAAGTGTACATTCGGTATCATGCTTGACAATGTGCGCCTGAGTGACTTCCACTAAATCTCCAATCCGATTGGCGGTGACGATGGCCCATTTCCGACTGGCGGTGTTGATCCTTCTACTTTGCATCGTACCGGAAGTCGCCGCGGCTGATCCTGCGCACCGCATTCGGACAGTGGAAATTATCAACATGCATACCGCGGACGTGCAACCCGCAGCATACATGGACCACGTCACCGCTTCTACATCAGTGACAACTGTGCCAGAATTTCACCTCTACACACTCCGCCACGATCAGGTTGCCACCGGGGCGCAGACCTCGGACACCGCGCTGCAGCTAACGACAATACCGGGACATTCCCCTCATTCCGTACCGAAAGTTGTGCCAACAAGGTCATCGATCATGATTCCGGCCTGGCTATCGGACACCGCCGCTGACATTCCAACGGTTGCAAAAGGATCAGGCTGTACCGACCTGTCTTATCGTCCAACCGGATTTCTGAAACCGCAGGCCGAAATGCGCCGTGCGCGATACTACAGTGCTATGAGCGCCATTGCCTGCGAGCATGGAATTCCAGCAAGCCTCTTTGACGCGATGATCATTCAGGAGAGTCAGTACGATCCCGAAGCGGTGTCTCCCAGGAATGCGCGCGGGCTGATCCAGCTGATGCCGGGTACGGCCAGGGAGCTCGGTGTCGATCCCGCTGATCCGGCACAAAATCTGCGTGGCGGTGCGCGCTATCTGCGCCGGCAACTCGATAGGTTTGGACAAGTGCATCTGGCCCTTGCGGCGTACAACGCTGGCCCCGCACGCATCCGCGGCGATTCCATTCCCGCGATCAGGGAGACGCGCGATTACGTATCGAATATTCTAAGTAACTGGTCTCGATTGGCCCGAAATCGCATCGTACCGTCCGGCCTCTCCTCTCCACCTGAGACCTTAATTCGCAAGGCAAGCGTCTCGATATTCTAGGTGTGTGGTCCCACGGTTTGATGGTGCGACCCCTTTCGTTGGGATGGAAGGAAGCATTATCGGACAGGCTCGTCACTGGAGCGCCACGACCACGCACACCGTCCAAGCAGCAATAAAGCGATCGCAAGCTTCGTTCGCGACGCTGAGCCGGGAGTTGGGAATCAATCCCAAGACGGTGGCGAAGTGGAGGAAGCGAGCGATGGTCTGGGACCTGAAGACCGGGCCGAAGGCCCCTCATTCAACGACCTTGACAGAAGCCGAGGAGGCGAGGGTTGCCGCGTTCCGGCGTCACACGCTGCTGCCCCTGGATGACTACCTCTACGTGGTTGCAGCCGTCGATCCCGCATCTGACACGGGCAGCTTTGCACCGCTGCCTTCAGCCGCACGGCATCTCCCGCTTGCCGGACGCTGAGGGCGACAAGCCGAAGCATCAGCGCCTCAAGCGCTATCCCGTTGGCTTCTTTCACATCGATATCGCCGAGGTGAAGACCGCCGAAGACAGGCCGTATCTCTTCGTTGGGATCCACCGCACCAGCGGGTTAGCGGTCACACAACCGGTCGACAAGGCTGATCGGCGAGCAGCATGGGAGTTCCTGGAGCACCTGCTGAAATCCGCGCCGTACCAGATCCACACGATCCTGACCGATAGTGGCATCCAATCCGCCGAGCAGCCGTGCAAACGGAACACTGCATGGTCCCGCCAAATCTGCTCCGACATGGTCTGTGACGCAAACGGCATCGAGCACCGGCTCACCAAACCGAATCACCTGTGGACTAACGGTCAGGTCGAGCGGATGAACCGGACCATCAAGAAGGCGACCGCCAAGCGCTTCCATTCCGAGAGCCACGACGAACTCCGAACGCCTCTTGCCGGGTTCATGGCCGTCTACAACTTTGGCCGTCGGCTCAAGACGCTGAGCGGTCTCACACCCTACGAATACATCGCCAAATTCTGGATGGCAGAGCCAGAACGGTTCATCGTCAACCCGATCCACCAGATGCCGGGACTAAACACCTGGTGCCAAGACAGAAGCGATCTCTAGTAAGCCGGCAAGCCCGAGCCCTCGAATACGAAGACCTTGATCACCGCGGTCACCCGGAGGCGGCCATACTATCGCCTGCGCGAGTTGGAATGGTGCGGCGGCCTGACAAACTACATCGACATCCATTTCTGAAAGCGGCCCATCGGCATGGCCCGGCTCATCCGGGAACGTGCAGGCGGGCGAAGTCGCCTTCGATCGAGCGGTCCAGCATCTCCCGATATTCTGCAAAATAGAGCATGTCGGGCGTGATCAGGCCAAGCGGTGCGTCCTCCCCATCGCGCAGTTTGCGCAAGGCGATGGGCGCAGCGGCCGGCACCAGCTGCGAGCCATGGCCCACTTCGAGGGTCGTCAGGATGCCGAACAGTCCGCCATCGATCGTCGGGCGCGACAGGATGGCGAGGCGGTACTGCCCCTGCTCGTTGGTGACGAGATAGATGTGGCCCGAGAGGTTGGGCATGGAAATCTGACCGGCCTGCTCGAACCGGGAATCCGAACGGCCCGATTCAGCAAAGCCGAGGCAGGCTCTCTCCGCAACCCAGCGGATCGTCGTCAGGTATGCGAACAGGCCGCCTGCGGTGCCGAAGCTGGGCCGGACGGTGAGATAGCATCCCTCCAGCCAGGTCACGGCCGAGCGGGCGTAAGCCCCCATCGCCTCGGGCGCGACGTCACCGCCGGTCGGCGCCACTGGCGCAGAGCCGGGACGAAGGCTGACGCCCAGCGCTTCCTCGATCCGCAGGAGTGTGGCGAGCGTGAAGGCCCGTTTGCCCGCCAGAGCTTTTTCCAGCGTCGATAGGCTGATGCGCGCCATGTCCGCCAGCGCCTGGCGCGACAAACGGCGCCGGGCGATTTCCTCGCGTACGCGCCGCGCGGTCTCGGCGCTTTCTACTGAGAGGCCCTCGGCGTCTGGCCGGTCATCTCCTAGGGTCGTGTCCATGCGTACATATGCGCACATATCCGCACATTGCGTCAATCCTTCCGCTAGTTTGCGTCGCCGTGCGCAAGGCTCGGCAGGAACCGGCTGAAACTGCTCGTGGCTGTGTGCACCGCCCTGCGCATAGAGGGTGGGCTCCCCAGTCGCAGGAGCCATCCGATGCCGCATTCACTCTCTCTCCGTCGCGCCCTGATCCCCGCCGCCGTGCTGGCCTTCGGGGCTCCCATTGCGCTTGCCGTTGACGCAACCACCGTGGCCGCTGCCGACGAGAGCGCCTCCGACGACGCTTCGGGCGATGAGGGGCCCGCCACCGGCACCCTGATGCTGCGTGGCCAAGGCATCGTCCGGAGCATGCCCGCCGTGCGCCTCGGCACCGACATCGACGTGACCGTGACCGGTCAGACGGCCCGCGTGCGCGTGGTCCAGGCGTTCCGCAACACCTCGGGCAAGTGGATGGAGGCCAGCTACCTTTATCCACTGCCGCAGGACGGTGCGGTGGATTCGCTCAGGATGGTGGTAGGCCAGCGCGTGATCGTCGGCCACATAGAGCCCCGCGAAAAGGCCCGCGCCACTTACGAGGCGGCGAAAGCGAGCGGGCGCAAGGCGGGCCTCGTCGAGCAGCAGCGACCCAACATGTTCACCACCATGGTCGCCAACGTCGGCCCGGGCGAGACGGTGCTGATCGCCATCGAGTATCAGGCCCCGGTAGCCCAGGCCGACGGTACCTTCTCGCTCCGGCTGCCGCTGGTCGTCGGCCCGCGTTATACACCGCCGCACACGCTGGGAACGGTGGATGCCGTGGCCGATGCTAATGCCGTCACCGCCGCCCCGGTGCTCACTCCGGGACTTGGAGAAACGGTCAACCCGACGTCGATTGCGATCCGTCTCGCCCCCGGTTTCGAGGTCGCCAACCTCATCAGCCGCTACCACCGCGTCAATATCACCGGTCCACTCGGCGATCGCACGATCAAGCTGGACGGCAGTGTCCCGGCAGACCGGGACTTCGTTCTGGAATGGCGCTCCGCCTCCGCCGATCCCACACTTGGCCTGTTTGCGCAGCATACCGCCAAGGGCGATTATGTGATGGCCTCGGTGACCCCGCCCGCCGACACCTCCTCGCTGCCGACACCTCCGCGCGAGATGGTGTTCGTGATCGACAACAGCGGCTCGATGGGCGGCGATTCGATGGAAGAGGCCAAGGCCAGCCTGCTCCATGCGCTGGGTACGCTGCGACCGCAGGACCACTTCAACGTGATCCGCTTCGACGATACTATGACTCGGCTGTTCGACCACAGCGTCGCCGCCACGCCTGACCAGGTCGCTCTCGCCCGGCGCTTCGCCGGATCGCTGGAGGCGCAGGGCGGAACGGAGATGCTGCCCGCGCTCAAGGCGGCGCTGGCGGATGCCGCGACCGGTGGCGGCAGCGATCCATCCATCCTGCGCCAGATCGTGTTCCTGACCGACGGGGAAATCTCCAACGAGCGCGAGATGGTAGCCGCGATCGGCGCCGATGGGGGCCGCAGCCATGTCTTCATGGTCGGTATAGGCTCGGCGCCAAACGACTACCTGATGGAGCGCATGTCGACGATCGGCGGGGGGCTCTACACGCATATCGGCGCCTCGGGGGAAGTCACCGCCAAGATGATGCCGCTGCTCGACGTGCTCAGTCATCCCGCAGTGCGCGACCTCTCCGTGCGGGTTGAAGGCGGTTCGCTCGAGCTCACCCCCTCGCGCCTTCCGGACGTCTATGCCGGCAGGCCGCTGGTGCTGGTGGGGCGTACCGACCACCTTTCGGGCACCCTGACCGTGAGCGGCACGATCGGCGGCAAGGCGTGGGAGCGACGTGTCGATCTGGCGAGCGCTCTGCCTAGCCCGGCCATAGAAAAAGTCTGGGCCCGCAGCCGCATCAGCGACATCGAGGCAGACCGCGCGCTCGGCAAACTGGAAGACGAACAGGCCGATGCCGAAGTCGAACGGATCGGCATGGAAAGCACCATCGTCACCAGTCGCACCAGCCTCGTCGCGGTTGACGAAACACCGTCTCGCCCCGCCGGCGCCCGTCTGACGCGTGAGGAACTGCCGATCAACCTGCCGGCGGGCTGGGACTTCGACACTCTCTTCGGCCAGGGTGCTGCTTCGGACGTCGCTGATCCACAAGGTTCGGGCGATAGCGCCGCGATGCAGGCTGCGGCGCTGGAACTGCCCCAGACAGGCACCGGTTTTCTCGGTCTGCTCGGCCGGGGCCTAGCCCTCCTGCTCGCGAGCCTTGCCGGTTTCGCCTGCCTGCTGCGCCGGAGGGCGGCATGAGCCGCGCCGGCAAACTTGCGCGCCGTTCGAGAGCGGCCCTTTGCGGGCATGGCGTCGCGGCGACCCTGTTGCTGGCGTTATGCCTGGGCGGAATGGTCGAAATCGGCAGGGTGCTGTACATCCCCGCCAAGGCAGCGGTCGCACAAGCACTGCTGGACCATGCCTTCGAGGCGAGTCTTGTCGACCACCGGCCCCGCAGGCCCTGGCCCTGGGCCGATACCGCGCCCGTCGCGCGTATATCGGTTGCAAGGCTGGGCGTGACGCGCATCGTTCTCGGCGGAGGATCGGGCCAAGCCCTCGCTTTCGGCCCGACGCTGCTCCCGGCCGGGGCAATGCCAGGGCACGCCGGCACCGCCGTTATAGCCGCTCACCGCGACACCCATTTCAGATTTCTGCATGACATGCGCACAGGTGATTTTGTCACCCTTCAGACGCGCGAGGGGACGCTGCTGCGCTACCGAGTGACCGGTACGAGCATCGTGCGGTGGGACCGCTATGCTCCGCCGGATGATTCAATGGGCGAACGGCTTGACCTTGCGACCTGCTATCCTTTCGACGCGATCCGCAGCGGTCCCTGGCGCTATGTTGTCCATACCGAGTCGCTGTAAATGCCTTCCTTGCCGTACCGTTTACACCTCGCGACCCAGATTTGATCGCCGAGCGTCTCATAAGGGATCGGCCATGGGAACGGCTGCTAGGCGCAGGTCGGCCTGGAAGCTGTGGTACGCCTCGCTGGCGGGCGCCTGACAACGTGAGCGAGGGACGGGCCTTAAAGTCGCACTTGCTAGCGAACTTGTGAGCCGTCTCTTTGCGGGCGGCATCACGGTTTTTGGCGCAGGACGTGATCTGCGCGCCCTTTCCAAGTGAAGAAGTGCTTGCTCCAGCTACATAATCAACGCAAGCGAAGGCTTTCCCGGGTTCTTGTTGTGGACGCTACATGAGATTCAATCCTGCCCGCATCGAGGCCCATTATGACCATGGATCGCGCCGGGGGATGGACCCTTGGACAATGCTTGGCCTGGCGATGGCCGTCGTTTTCTTTATCGGCAGCGGCAGCGTCGCGTACATGAATGTGACTGTGCTGCGCGACGATATGCGCAAGATCGTTCATTCACACGAAGTCATCGTCGGGATGAACGATCTCACGTCCTCCATGCAGGATGCCGAAACCGGGCAGCGGGGGTATCTCCTGACTGGAAACGAGAGGTATCTCGCTCCCTATCGTGCGGCCCTGTCCGACATCGATGCCCGCTTCGCGACGATTGCGACCTTGACCCGGGACAATCCCGATCAGCAGGCCCGTGTTGCGCCGCTGCGCGCTCGCATCGACGGCAAGCTGGCTGAACTGAAGGAAACGATCGCACTCCGGCAGTCCGGCGGCACTACGCAGGCGCTGGCGATCGTCAACAGCGATCGCGGCAAGATCGAGATGGACGAGCTGCGCGCGCAGCTGGGTGTCATGAAGCAGGAGGAAATCCGCCTGCGCACCGAACGCATCGCCGAGATGGAGCAGGCGTACCGCTCGGCGTGGGTGAGCGGATTGCTTTCCAGCCTGCTGGGGATCGCGCTGACCCTGATCATCGGCCTGCTGATGTACCGCTCCGCCGTAGCCAATCGCAAGCGGCAGTGGCTACAGACTGGCCAGGTCGAGATGGCCGCCGCGTTGCTTGGCGATCAGCCGATCGACACGCTGGGGGATGGCATTCTCGGTTTCCTCGTCCGCTATCTTGGGGCGCAGGCCGGCGCCGTGTTCTCGTCCGAGAACGGACATTTCCGCCGCGTCGCCGCTTACGGAGTGGCGCCTGATGCCCAGATCATCGAGCGGTTCAATCGCAAGCAGGGATTGCTCGGCCAGGTTGCGGTGGACGGCGAGCCGGTGGTGCTCAGCGACATTCCCGACGGCTATCTGACGATCGGCTCTTCGCTTGGGAGCGACAAGCCGCGCCATCTGGTCATTGCTCCTGCCAGCGCCGACGGTTCGGTCCAGGGTGTGATCGAACTTGGCTTTCTCCAGCGGGTGGATGAGGACGTACTGGCGTTTCTTGCCGAAGCGTCCAGTTCGATGGGCAGTGCGATCCGCTCGGCTCGCTACCGATCGCAGCTTCAGCATCACGCCGAGGAACTGCAGGTGCAAAGCGAGGAACTTCGGGTTTCCAACGAGGAACTGGAGGAGCAGGGACGCGCGCTCAAGGAATCCCAGGCCAGCCTCGAGCAGCAGCAGGTGGAACTGGAGCAGACCAACTCGCAGCTCGAAGAGCAGGCGCAGCTGCTTGAGAACCAGCGCGACGATCTCGCCAGCTCGAACGCAGCGGTCGAGGCCAAGGCGGCCGAACTGGAACAAGCAAGCCGCTACAAGAGTGACTTCCTGGCAAACATGAGCCACGAACTGCGCACTCCGCTCAATTCGCTGCTGATTCTCTCGAAGTTGCTGGGCGATAACCGCAGCGAGAATCTGACCGATGAACAGGTCCAGTTCGCCCGGACCATCGAATCCGCAGGCAACGACCTGCTGGCGCTCATCAATGATATTCTCGACCTTTCGAAAATTGAGGCCGGGCATCTCCAGATCCGTCCGGAAGCCGTGCTCGTCGAACGGTTCGCGCGGGATTTACGCCCGGTATTCGAACCGGTGGCGGCAGATCGCGGCCTTGGCTTCTCGGTCACGGTAGACCCCGCTGTGCCCGGCGAAATCGAAACGGATCGCCAGCGTCTCGAGCAGATTCTCAAAAACCTGCTCTCCAATGCCTTCAAGTTCACCGAGCGCGGGTATGTCACGCTGGAGATCGCGCTCGCCGGGCAGGGGCAGGTCTCTTTCACAGTGGTCGATACCGGCATCGGCATACCGCATGAGCAGCAGAAGGCCATCTTCGAAGCTTTCCGGCAAGCTGACGGAACCATCAGCCGCAAATTTGGCGGTACCGGTCTCGGACTGTCGATTTCGCGCGAACTGGCGCGGCTGCTCGGCGGCTCCATTGCCCTGACCAGTATCGTTGGCGAAGGCAGCCGCTTCACGCTGACGATCCCGCTGACCTTAGATCCGGCTCGGCTGGCGGAGGTGTCCTTGCCCGTGCCAGCCGCAGCGCCCCAGCCCAATTCGGCGCAGCCGCGTGCCGTGCCGATCGTGAGGCAGGTTGAGGACGATCGCGAGGTGCTCGGCGCCGGACAGCGGGTTTTGCTTGTAGTGGAGGACGACGCGGCATTCGCGGGAATCGTGCGCGACATGTCGCGCGAGATGGGCTTCCAGTGTCTTGTCACCGGCACGGCCGAAGAAGCTCTGCACCTTGCCCGCAAGTTCAAGCCACATGCGGTCGTGCTTGACGTGGGATTGCCCGATCAATCAGGCCTTGCCCTGCTCGACCGCTTGAAGCAGGACGTCGAGACGCGTCACATTCCGGTTCACGTGGTTTCAGGCAGCGATCATACCCAGACCGCTCTGGCGCTCGGGGCGATCGGCTACCTGGTCAAGCCGGTGAAGCGCGAGGAACTGGCGGGCGTGCTGGAGGCGCTGGCCGCCAAGCTTTCCTCCGATGTGCAGCGGGTTCTCATTGTCGAGGACGACGCGGTGCAGCGCGACGCGGTCAGCCGTTTGCTGGCTACCGGCCATGTCGAGACAGTTGGCGTCGCCAGCGCCGCCGAATGCCTTGCGGCGCTGCGCGAGACGACCTTCGACTGCATGGTCCTCGACCTCAATTTGCCTGATGCCAGCGGGTTCAGCCTCCTGGAAACACTCAGCAAGGAAGGTGCGTACGCCTTCCCGCCCGTGATCGTCTATACCGGACATGATTTGTCGCCCGAGGATGAGCAGCGGCTGCGGCGCTATTCCGACTCCATCATCATCAAGGGCGCGCGCTCACCCGAACGGCTGCTCGACGAGGTTTCGCTGTTCCTCCATCAGGTCGTGACGGACTTGCCGGCCGAGCAGCAGACGATGATCCGCGCGGCCCGTAATCGTGATGCGATCCTGGAAGGCCGGCGAATTCTGGTCGTCGAGGACGATGTGCGCAACGTATTTTCCCTTACCAACATCCTCGAGCCGCAAGGCGCCAGCGTGGAGATCGCCCGCAATGGCCAAGAGGCGCTCGACGCGCTCGATGCCTCGGCATCCGAGCCTGCCAAGCGCATTGACCTCGTGCTGATGGACGTGATGATGCCGGTAATGGACGGGCTCACCGCCACTCGCGCGTTGCGGCAGGATCCCCGCTGGTCAAAGCTGCCGATCATCGCCTTGACCGCCAAGGCGATGCCGGACGACCAGGAACGGTGCATCGAGGCCGGCGCCAACGACTACATGGCAAAGCCGCTGGAAGTCGACAAGCTGCTCAGCCTGGTGCGCGTATGGATGCCGCGGTGATCATGAGGTCATGCTGATGGACGCCGATAAAATCGAGGATATCGAAATCCGCCTCCTGCTGGAGGCCATCTATCGCCGCTACCACTACGATTTTCGTAATTACGCTCAGGCGTCCATCAGGCGGCGCCTGCGCCAGGCACGCGAGCGCATGGGGTTTGCCACCTTCTCGGCGTTGCAGGACAAGCTG
The DNA here is from genome assembly GCF_001742225.1 of Novosphingobium resinovorum. NCBI lineage: Bacteria > Pseudomonadati > Pseudomonadota > Alphaproteobacteria > Sphingomonadales > Sphingomonadaceae > Novosphingobium > Novosphingobium resinovorum. Next base: position 584,663 of record NZ_CP017077.1, read on the forward strand.
CTCCACGATCCTGCTTTGGCCGCGAAAGTTCTGCGCTTCCTGACCGTACAGGTCAGCGATTTCTTTCGCGATCCCAGCTATTTCAAGGCGCTGCGCGAGAAGGTCGTGCCACATTTGCGCACGTATCCCTCGCTCAAGGTATGGATCGCGGGCTGCAGCGCAGGCGAGGAACTGCACTCGCTTACCATCCTGTTCCGCGAGGAGGGGCTGGAGACGCGCACATTGTTCTACGCAACCGATATTAATTCCGAAGCGCTGGAAGCCGCCGAGCGCGGCATCTATCCCCTCGAGCGGATCAAGGCTTTCACCGAAAACCACCGGCTTTCAGGAGGGCGATCGTCGCTCTCCGACTATTACACGACCGGATACGGGGGGGCAGTGTTCGATAAGTCCCTGCGCGAGCGGGTGGTGTTTTCGGACCACAGTTTGGTTACCGACGCGGTCTTCTCCGAAATGCACCTGATTTCCTGCCGCAACGTGATGATCTACTTCGACCGGGCGCTACAGGATCGCGCTGTCGGCTTGTTCCGCGACTCGCTGACCCGCAACGGGTTCCTCGGGCTGGGCTCGAAGGAATCCTTGCGATTTTCAGCCCACTCTGCCGATTTTGCGGATTTCGTGCGCGAAGAGAAAATCTACCAGCGGCGAAAAGCGTGAGAACAGCCTCTGCCTCTGCGGCCATCGTGATCGGCGCCTCGGCTGGCGCAATTCAGGCACTGCTTCGCATCCTGCCTGCGCTGCCCGGTGACTTCGCCCTGCCGATTATCGTGGTTGTCCACGTGCCTCCAGGACGCCGCAGCGAACTGGCCGCGCTCTTCGCTGTCAAGTGCCAGGTTGCGGTTCGCGAGGCTGAGGACAAAGAGCCGATTACGGCGGGTACGATTTACTTCGCTCCGCCGGACTACCACCTGCTTGTCGAACGGACCGAAGGTTCAAGCCATACGCTGTCGCTGTCCACCGACGCACCGGTCTTCTTTTCTCGGCCATCGATTGATGTCCTGTTCGAAAGCGCAGCCGAAGCATATGGCTCCCTCTTGATGGCACTGATCCTGACCGGCGCTAACGAAGACGGTGCGCGGGGCCTTAAGGCGGTGGCGGAAGCGGGCGGACAAGTCTATGTTCAGGACCCTCAGAGCGCTTATGCCCGGGCGATGCCCGATGCTGCGCTGGCCGCCTGCGGCAGAGCCCAGGTGCTCTCGCTGTCGCAGATCGCTGATTGCCTCCTCGAAGCCGGAAGAAAAGCGGCATGAACATGAGTGATCACGTTCCTGTCCTCCTTGTCGATGACCTTCCTGCCAACCTGACCGCGCTCGAAGCCTTGCTCACAGACGAAAATATAACAGTTTTCGAGGCTCGATCAGGTCCAGAAGCACTGGAGTTGCTACTCGCGCATGACTTCGCGCTGGCGCTTCTCGATGTGCAGATGCCCGAGATGAACGGCTTCGAGCTCGCGGAACTGATGCGTGGCATGGAACGGACACGCCATGTTCCTATCATCTTCGTGACGGCGGGCACAGCTGATACGCAACGACGTTTCCAGGGTTACGAGGCAGGTGCGGTCGACTTCATCTCCAAACCGATCGAACCGCATGGTCTGCGTAGCAAGGTGCGCGTTCTGTGCGATCTTCATCGGCAACGGCAACAGATAGCGGCCCAGCGCGATGAGCTGGCGGCGTCTGCGGCCGCGCTTCGCGAGGCCGATCGCGCGAAGGATCGGTTTCTTGCCGTACTTGCCCACGAACTGCGCAACCCGGTCGCAGCGCTCATGGGCGCGGTGGACCTTCTTGGCCGCCCGCGTTCCGCGGATCAGGCGGGTATCATCCATGCCAGAATGGAACGTACGGTGTCCCACCTCGCGCGTCTGGTGGAAGATCTGCTCGACGTTTCCCGCATTACAGAAGGGAAGGTGACACTGAAAATTCAACGGATTGCACTGTCTGATGTCCTGAACTTCGCAGTTGAAAGCAGCCGGCATCACATGGATGCGGGAAACCATCATCTGACCGTTGCGCTGCCCGAGGCGCCGGTTTGGTTCGATGGCGACTATTCCCGGATTGCCCAGATCGTCGCGAATCTGCTCGGAAACGCGGCTAAGTACACCCCGCCTGGTGGCGCCATCAAGCTGTCGGCCCGCACCATCGGCGGCGAGATAGTCATTGAGGTGGCGGACAATGGCATGGGCATACCGGCAGATATGCAGGCGCGCATTTTCGAGGCTTTCGCGCAAGTGGAGGATCATCGCGCCTATGCGCAAGGAGGACTGGGCATCGGTCTTGCTCTCGTGCACCGACTGGTGACCTTGCATGGCGGCAGCGTCTCGGTCGAAAGCGATGGCCGGGGAAGAGGAAGCGTCTTTACGGTTCGGTTGGTTCAAGTCGAAGGCGGTGATTAACCCCGACGGAGTGGTGCGTGTTTTCAGGACAGGATTTGAAGCTACTCCGGACCTGATGGACTCAATTCGAAATGAAGGCGACGAGAGAGCTCTAAAGTGCGGATTAGCTTCGTTAAGGATCGAGTTGTTCGGGAGGCATGCCCGTGCCTCACTCTGCGACCGATACCCTCACGAAGTCGCCCTTGGCAGCAGCATCCCCGCGCCGTGCGGGCACCGAACCCGCGGCATCGATAGCTAGGTTATGCACCCTTCGCCGGTCATGGCATCGCGGGCACTATCCGCCATGTTGACGAGGGCTGTTTCGAACTGGCTGACATCGACTTCCACGACACACGAACCGCCGATCAGATCGAAGACGAGGTCCACCCCATTACAGTGCGCAGCATGTCCGCGACTCTGCCCACTTTCACGGCCGCATCGAAGACTTCGGTCGTCAGCGCCTGCCGCCAGGCAAAGGCCAGAAGCTGGCTGGTGAGCTTCGCAGCGCGATCTGCCGTTTCCGCTAAGTTATCGGCTGGGCAGAGCAGTTGCATTGTGCCGAATTGCTAACCCATGATGGTAACGGCGGCACCGACGATCTTGCCATAAAACTCCAAGCGATCCTGCTCGTTGATGAGCGCGACGCTGATCTGGTGAAGCAGGTCTATTTCGGAGAGCCCATCATGCGCGCCCTGCGTGATTGGGCCGATCGGCGACACGAGGCCGCCGTGATGCGCGTTGGTCATTAGTCTGGTCCCCGGCGCGCGCGGAACCAATTGGCCCATCGCAGCCCGGTAACTCCCAATAAGTGGAGAAGTTGCGGCATTCCGATGAACGGCGAATGCTCCCGACATGGCCATTACGCCGCGCCTGGAACGATGCTGCATGGAGCGCGACTATCGGTGGAACATCGCCGCGACACGGCGCGTTGGAAAAGGCCGATCAACTGAGCAGACGACTGCCGACTCAAGTTTCCTCCCGAGCCCGGAGCACAAGCAAGACATGTCCATCACCCCGGTCCCTGACCGCTCCGCGCATACCGTGAACACCATCGTCGATCTGGAGCAAGGCGCCGCCGCGGGCGCTGTCGCAGGCTTCGCGGCAGCAGCGGTGATGAACGGTTTCCAGTCGCTGGTCACCCCGCTGTTCCGCCCGCAAAGCGGCGACGGTCCGGCTGCCACCGAGCAGGCCGCCGAGCGCGTCGCCCTGGTGCTATCCGGCCGGGGACTGGCAGAGGGCGACAGGCGCGCGGCAGGCACGGCAGTGCATTACCTGGTGGGCACGGCGACCGGCGCACTGTACGGCGCCTGGGCAGAAAGGCGCCCCGGCGTGACGCGCTGGCAAGGGCTGGGTTTCGGGCTCGTCTGCGCAACCCTGATAGACCAGATCGCCGTACCCCTCGCCGGGCTCGCAAGGCCGCCATGGCGCTACACGCTGCGCACGCACCTTTATGGCTATGCGTCGCATCTGGTTTTCGGGCTGGTCACCGAACAGGTGCGCAAGCTGCTGCGCGATCGGATCGCCAGACGTCGTCCTGCCGCCACCGCCGGGCAGGCCATCGGCCGACAGGCGCCGGACGACCGGGCCATGGCCATCGACGATGTCTGCGTGCCGCTGCTGCTGGGACTAGCCGGCGGCCAGCGGACTTTCACGCCGCCCGCCGCGATCACCATCGCCGCCGCCAGCAGCGGTCTTGGGCTTGAGGGCACGCCGCTGGCACTGCTCAACTCGCGGTGGACCGGCCTCCTGTTCGGCGCCGCCGCGGCCGGCGAATACGTCATGGACAAGCAGCCGGGCATTCCCGCCCGGATCGCCCCTGCCGGACTTGCGGGCCGGGCTGTCGGAGGCGCGCTGTCCGGTGCCGCCGCCGCGCGGCCGGGCAAGGCCTGGCTGGCCGCAGGCGTGGGTGCGGCCGGTGCGATCGCCGGTGCCTACGTCAGTTACCGCGTGCGCATGACGCTTGCCCGCGCGCTTGGCCGCGACCGCCCGGTGGCCTTCGCCGAAGACGCGCTGGCGATGGTCGGCACCGCGCTGGTGGCCACATATGCCTCGGCCCGGCAGAAGCAGCGGGAGCAGGCGGATACGCTCGTGCGGCACGGCGGAACGGCGGCGGCATGATGGGCAGACGCCGCATCGGCGAGCGATCCGAAGGCCAACTTGCCCTTGAAGACTACGGCGCCATCGGCGAAGGCCGATCGATTGCGCTGTCCGGCGCCGACGGGTCGATCGACTGGTGGTGCGCACCCAACATGGACTCGCCGCCGCTGTTCGACCGCCTGCTCGATCCGGTGAATGGCGGATGCTTCGCGATCACGCCCGACGCGCCATTCACCGTACAGCGCTGCTACCGCAGCGACAGCAACGTGCTGGAGACCACGTTCACCACCGAGACCGGCCGCGCCCGTCTGGTGGAATCGATGAACAGCGGCAGCGCGGGCCGCCTGCCCTGGGCCGAGATGGCCCGCCGGCTCGAAGGGCTCGAAGGGCGGATGCGTTTTTGCGTGACCATGCGACCGGGGCGTCGCGGTGACACCGTGAACCCTTATCACTCGACCATCGGCGATCACACGGTGTTTCATGTCGAACGGGTGCTGGGACTGTTCCTGCACAGCGGCGGCGTGGAGTGCCACTGGGCCGACGAGGGCGTCACCGGCGCGGTCGAAGTGAAGGCGGGCGGGCGCGAGGTACTGGCGCTCATCGCCGGGCAGGACGAGCCACTGGTGGTCCCCTCCATCGCGGAGATCGACGCGCGTATCGAGACCTCGGATCAGGAGTGGCGGACCTGGGCGAGGACCATCACGTGTCAGGGCGAACCGCGCGCGGCGTTCGTGCGCTCGGCGCTGGCGCTCAAGCTCCTTCTCTATTCGCCCTCAGGCGCCATCGCAGCCGCGCCGACGACCTCCTTGCCGGAACGGATCGGCGGCTCCAAGAACTACGACTATCGTTATGCCTGGGTGCGTGACGCCGGCTACACGATCAAGGCCTTCCTGGCCGCCGGGGCGCAGGCGGAGGCCAAGGCCGCCTTCTCCTGGCTGCTGGACCGCCTGGCCAACGTCGGCTTCAGGGTCTGCTACACGCTGGGCGGCGATCCCGTACCTGCGGTCCGGGATTGGGCGATGCCGGGCTATCGCGGCTCCCGGCCGGTCGTGACCGGTAACCAGGCGAACGACCAGTCCCAGCACGGCGTCTACGGCGACATCTTCGAGACCGCGTCCTGCTTTGTGGGCAGCGGCAATATCCTCGACAGCGCGAGCGCCGAACTGCTGTCCCATCTCGCCGACGAATGCGCCGACCGCTGGCGCATGCCCGATGCCGGGATATGGGAACTGCCCGAGTACGAGCACTACACGATGTCCAAGATCAGCTGCTGGCAGGCGCTGGCCCGCGCGGTGGAGCTTGCCGATGCGGGGCAATTGCCCACCACCTGCCGTGAACGCTGGTGCCGCGAACGCGACCGTATCGCCGCCTGGATCGAGGAGAATTGCTGGTCGCAGGAAAAGCAGGCGTTCGTGATGCATCCCGGCACCGATCGGCTGGATGCCTCGATCGCCCTTGCGGTGCGGTTCGGTTTCGACGGCCGCGAACGCCTTGCGGCCACGCTCGATGCGATCGACCGCGAGCTTGGCACCGGGCCATTCCATTACCGCTACAGCGGCATGGAAAAGGAGGAAGGCTGCTTCCTGGCCTGCTCGTTCTGGATGGCGGAAGCGCGGGCGTCGCTGGGCGACTGGGCAGGTGCCCGCGCCCGGCTGACCGCGCTTGTCGATGGGCTGGACCGGGGGGTGGGCATCTACCCCGAAATGGTCGACCCGAAGACCGGGGAATTCCTCGGCAACCTGCCGCAGGGCCTTACCCATCTGGCCCATATCATGGCGCAATCGGTGCTGGCGGAGGAACCACGGCCGGGCTGAGACGCTGCTTTTCCTGAACCCCATCAGGAGCATCTCATGACCGATCGCCTGTCGATGCAGGACCCCCGCGAGCAGTATCCCAAGCCGCCCTTCCCATCCCAGCCCCAGCCCGTCCCCGGCCTTGCCCGCAAGATGGAGCCGGTCCCCGATCACGGAGAGAGCAGCTACAAGGGCTCTGGCAAGCTGGCCGGCCGCAAGGCGCTCATCACCGGCGCCGATAGCGGCATCGGCCGTGCCGCCGCGATCGCTTATGCGCGCGAAGGCGCCGACGTCGCGATTTCCTATCTGCCGAGCGAGGCAGCGGATGCGGCGGAAGTCGTCAAGCTGATCGAAGCCGAAGGGCGCACCGCCGTCGATCTGCCTGGCGACGTCACCGACGAAGCATGGTGCCGCACGCTGGTCGATCAGGCGATAGCAGGGCTCGGCGGCCTCGACATTCTGGTGATCAACGCCGGCCACCAGCAGAGCCGCGAGGATATTTCAAAGGTCACGTCGAAAGACTTCGACGAGACGATGAAGACCAATCTCTACGCCCTGCACTGGATCGCACAGGCGGCGGTCCCGCACCTCAGCGCGGGCGCCTCTTTCATCACCACGGCATCGGTGCAGGCTTACGAGCCGTCGGCCATCCTGCTCGATTATGCGACGACCAAGGCTGGCATCGTCGCCTATACCAAGGCGCTGGCGAAACAGCTGATCGAGAAGGGCATCCGTGCGAACGTCGTTGCGCCGGGGCCGTTCTGGACGGCGCTGCAATCCTCGGGCGGCCAGCCTGACGAAGCGGTGCAGAAGTTCGGAACTCAGAGTGCGTTCGGGCGCCCGGGCCAGCCGATCGAGATTGCGCCGGTCTACGTGCTGCTCGCCAGCCAGGAGGGCAGCTACATTTCAGGCGAAGTCTACGGCGTGACGGGAGGCGCAGGCATCGCCTGATTGCCCTGACGCGCAGTAACGAAAAAGGCCCCTGCGAACACCGCAGGGGCCTTTTTCTTGTTTTGAAGGTTCGCCTCAGCTGAAGGCGGGTTTCGCAGCCTTCACCGGCTCCGGAATATCGACCAGTTTCAGGCGCTGTTCCTGCTCATCGGGATCAATGCGGCGATGGCGCTCCTGCGGCTCGATCTTGACCGCCCCGCCAAGCTTCAGGGCAGCGGCGATCGCCTCGATCACCAGCAGGTCGGCAAGTCCCTCCTCGCCATCGGGCTCTACGCTGCGGCCCTTCAGGATGCAGTCGGAAAAGTATTTCAGTTCGCCGCCGAACTGATCGGTGGCCTTGTAAACCTCGTGCTCGCGGTTCCCCGAACTCTTTCGGAACTGCTCAAGGCCTTGCCCGTATCCGAAAGCCGAATCCATGTGGATCGAGCCCTTGGTGCCGGCAATCGTCAGATTGTCGATCTGGTCGGTGAAGTAGCTCACGGTGAACTGCGCCAGCCGGTTGCCGGGCATCCTGAGGGTAACCGCGATCGTGTCGTCAAGTTCGCCAAGTCCCGCTTCCTCGTGGCGTACCGCGATGGCCGACACGACTTCCAGCGGCTCGGCGCCGAACAGGAAGCGGATCGCGTTGATCGGATAGGGCGCCATGTCGAAGAGCGGCCCTGCCTCGATACCGGAACGGCTGCGGTGGTTGGCGGGATCGACCATCTGCCCGAAGCACGACGTGAACGCAACGAGTTCGCCCAGTTCGCCCGCCCTGATCCGGCGGACCGCATCGAGATTGGCGGGCTCGAAATGTAGCCGGTAGGCGGTCATCAGCAGGGCATTGCCGCGTTCGGCCGCCGCGATCATCGCGCGGCATTTGTCGGCGCTGACCTCCAGCGGCTTTTCGCTCAGGACATGGATGCCCGCCTCGAGCGCCGGGATAGCGAATTCGGCATGGCGCCAGTTGGGCGTGCCGAGATAGACGGCGTCTATCTCGCCGGATGCCAGAAGCTGCGGAAATTCCTCGTATGAGTGGCGATGCTGCACGCCGTAACGTTCGCCCAGCGCGCCCAGCTTCTCGCGGTCCGAGGAGACGAGCGCGGTAATCTCGGAATTGCCGGTGTGCCTGACGCCAGGCATCAGCGCTTCCTGCGAGATGTCGCCAAGGCCGACGATGGCGTAGCGGATTTTCCTGCCGCCAAATCCGAGTGCGGATACAATGCTCATGGTGTCCTCCTCCTCAGATGGTCATGACCGAGCCGGAATCGACCCGCATGTTGCTGCCGTTGACGAAGCTGGCGCGCTCGGAGCACAAAAAGACGATCATGTCGGCGACCTCTTCGGGCTTGCCGCGCCGCTTGAGCGCCATTCCGGGGCGCTCTTCGTCGAGGAAGCTGCGGATCGCCTCATCGACGTCGACACCCTTTTCCTTTGCCCGCTTTTCCATCATCTTGTCGGTCATCGGCGTTTCGATGAATGCGGGCGAAACGGTGTTCACCAGAACGTTGTCGCAGCCGTAGGCCTTGGACAGGCCCTTCGCGAGATTGATGATACCGGCCTTTGACGCGCAATAGGCCAGCTCGTCGACATAAGGCTGCACGCCGTCTTCCGAGCCAATCAGCACCACCCGCCCCCACTTTGCCGCGCGCATCGCCGGAATGGCCTCCCGCGCCACGCGTACTGCGCCCATGAGATTGATGTTGAGCGTTTCGAGCCAGCCGTCGTCATCGACATCGATGAAATCGCCAGTCGCACCGGTCACACCGGCGGCATTGACGAGGATATCGGGATCACCGAGCGCGGTGCGCACCTTCGCGTAAAGTTCGGTAACGCTGTTCCGATCGGTGACATCCGCCTCCACGGCGATCACCTCGCCCAGCGGTTCGAGTTCGGCGAGCGTCTCGTGCAGGTTGCCGCCGGGCTGGTCGCTGATCGCAACTCGAACGCCTTCACTCAGCAGGCGTCGCGCCGTCTCCTTGCCGATGCCGCTGTCCGCGCCGGTGATTAGCGCAATGCGCCCTTCGATATCGAGCTTCATCGTATCGATCTTCCTCTTCGTCGGATGTCTGAGATGTTTCTGATTAAAGGGCTGTCGGCACGGCGAAGTTCCCTGGAACCGCATCGTCTGCCCACGACTTGCCTCACCATTCACCGCAAGCAAGGATGCAGGATGGACGCCGAAGCCCGTGACGTGCTGGACTATCTCGCGCGGCTCGCGCCTGCGGCCGAAGGGACGCCGGACGATGCACGCTGGCTGGAGAATTTCCGCTACCAGACGCGGCTCCTCGCGGGCCTCGACGCTCCGCCGATGGAACTTCATTCGGTATCGCATGTCGTCGTGCCCCGGACCTCAACGCCCGCGCTTGCGATCCGGCTGTATCGTCCGCACCCTGGCCGCTTGCCGCTGCTGCTGCACATGCACGGCGGCGGCGCCATCGCCGGGTCCGTCGATGGCCACGACGCCGCCTTGCGGATGCTGGCCAGCCGCACCGGCTGGCTGGTCGCCGCGCCGCTCTACCGGCGAGCGCCCGAGCACAGGTTCCCGGCGCAGCTCGAGGACGGCTGGCGCGCGCTCGGCCATTTGCGCGATCAGGCGGACACCTTGAACATCGATGCGTCCACCATCGTCATCTCGGGTGACAGCATCGGCGGGACGCTCGCGAACGCCCTGGCGATGCGCGGCCGCGATGCCGTCCGGGAGACCGGGAGCCCCGCCATCGCGGGGCAGATCCTGCTCTATCCCAATACCGATCTGAGGCGCGATGCCGACTATCCCTCACGCACGCGCGAGAACGGCCACATCATCGCGCTCGAGGATCTCGAACGGCAGATCGACCTGTACCTGTCACGCGAAAGCGATCGTCACGATCCGATTGTCTCGCCAGTCCTTGCCGATCCGGCGCGTCTGCCTTCAACTCTGCTGGTGACATGCGGGGCGGATCCCCTTTGCGACGAGGGCGACGCTTATGGCCACCTGCTGGCCAGCGCCGGGGTCCCGGTACGCCATGATCACTTCGCCGGCATGATCCACGCATTCATGCAAACGGGCGGCCACACACGTGCGACCGCCCGGCTCTTCGATTGCATTGCAAATTGGCTGCAGCGCTTCGCGCCTTCACCCTAAGTCTTCAGGCGGATGCCGGCATGTCCCATCTGGCTTCCACCTCCAGAGCTTCGACATCGCACTGACAGGTAAGCAGTGCCTGCTCCTTGCCGTCCTCCCGGAAGAAGACAGCGAACGCGCCTTCATCGACATCGCCCTCGATCCGGCGATCCTTGGCCGAAGCGGCATGGCCGACATAGCGAAGACTGGTATCGTAATGCCCGGACCAGAAGAACGGGGTGTCTCCGAACCCTTCCTCGACCTTGCCCAGCAGCAGCCGCGCAAGGTACTGGCCCTGCCTCTGCGCATGGACCCAATGCTCGACTCGGATCGGGTGGCCCAGTCGCGGATCGGGATAGGAGGCAATGTCACCGATCGCGAAGACGCCGTCAGCGGAAGTCGCAAGCGTGGCATCGACCCTGACCCCGCCACCTTCCTCGTTGGTGGCGAGCGCGATCCCGGCAGCTTCGGCAAGTTCGACGCGCGGCTTCACGCCGGCACCGATGACCAGGAGGTCGGCATCGACCGTCGATCCATCGTCAAGGGTTAAGGCCTTGCCATCATAGCTTTCGATCGTTCTCCCAAGTCGGAACGCAACGCCCTTGTCTTCATGCAGGCCCCGAACGAAGCGCCCGACCTCCTCGCCGAGCACTCCGGCAAGCGGAACATCGTCCTTCGCAATGACGGTCACGGGAAGCTTGCGCTGGCGCAGCGACGCGGCGACTTCAAGGCCGATGAAACTGGCCCCCATGACCGCCACGCTCTTCGCTTTTTCTGCGGCCTCGATGAGGGCGTCGGCATCGGCAAGCGTACGAAGAAAACGGACGCTGTCGCGATCGAAGCCGTCGATGTCAGGGACGATCGGCTCAGCCCCTGTTGCGAGGATGAGCGTCTCGTAGGCCACGCGCTGCCCGTCAGCCGTGGACAGGGTCCTCGCCCGGGTGTCGATGGCCGTCACCTCAGTTCCGGTACGCACCTCCACCGAGGCAGCCCCCTGCCCGGCGCCGGAAGGGAGCATGCATTCGTCACGCTTCTTCTTTCCGGCAAGATACTGCTTGGAGCAGAACGTGCGATCGTACGGGACATCGGAATCGGCGCTGAGGATCAGCACGCGGTCCCCCTGCCCGGCCCGCTCGAGAACGTCGGCGCAGGCATGACCTGCCGCCCCGCCGCCCACGATGATGATGCGGCGCTGATCCGGCATAGCTTTCAGGCTTGCCTGCGTATTCGCATCGGCCCTGCCGGTGACGCGGATCACTCCGCCCTCTTCGGTCACCGCAAAACACGAAAGCGGCTCGATCGCAGGCGCGCCCACCGCCTCGCCGGTTTCGGCCGAGAAGCGCGCGTGGTGCCATGGGCACCGAAGCTCTCCTGCCGCAATGATGCCCTGTTCCAGCCCGGCTCCCAGATGCGTGCATTCGCCCGATAGAGCGCGCACCCTGTCGCCTTGCCGGACGAGGACGACGGGCTTGCCGTCGAACTCGCCCGCAAGAATCATGTCCGGCTTCAGGTCGCTGCTCGCGATGCCTGCGGCAAAATCCGGCTTGGTATCCGCCATGATGCTCAAGCCTTCAGGAAAGGGCGACCTTCATGGGCCACAAGGAGGTCGTGCATGTCGGACGCATGCTCTTCCTCGTCCGCGAGAATGTGCTCGAGCATGATGCGCGTCGTCGGGTCGTTGTCGCCGAAGTAGCGGATCAGTTCCTGATAGTGCTCGATGACGAGGCGCTCGGCGATCAGGTCCTGCTTGATCATCTCGATCAGATTTCCCGGCTCGCCGTATTCGGTGGCCGAACGGGTGGCGAGGTCCTTGGGATCGAAGTCGGGAACGCCGCCCAGCTGGTCGATGCGGTTGGCCGCCATCAGCGCGTGACCATGTTCGCTCTTGGCATGCTCCTCGAATTCCGCAGCGACGCTCTTGGACGTGATGCCGTCCGCGGCGATCGCGTGCATCTGGTAGCGCAGCGTGCAGACGATCTCGGTCGCGACCACTGTCTGCAGAAGTTCGATCGTCTTGTCGACGTCGCCCTGATAGCTGGGCATCACCGCGCCGTCCCCGAGCGACTTGCGCGCGCGTTCACGAAGGGTCTGGACGTCGGTGAGAAAGGCGCTTCGGTCCTGGGTCTGGGTCGCCATGGTGATCTCCTGTGATGGGGGGTTTCACCCTTAAGGCTGTCGGCGGTCCATGGGTTCCGCGCGAACGACTCGCAGAAACGGAAGGCGCCTGTTCGCCGACAGCAACAGACGCGAAACAGTTCCCGGCGTTTGCGCGGCGTTTTCCCGGGATTGCGACAAACCGGCGAACTCTTTGCGAACGCGCGACGTTACATCTCCCGACTGCAGCATGAGGGGCCAATGAACACAGCTGACACATCCATTTGCGACCAGCACGGAGCCGATGCGAAGACGCCGGCGCAGTACGGCGCCGCGGCATGGAAGGATATCGCGAGGCGTGTCTGGACAAACAGCGGCCGGCACGATCTCAATCTGCTTTCCGCGGCGGTCGCTTTCTATGCGTTCCTGTCATTCGTGCCACTGCTTGGTGCAGTCGTGATGACCTATGGGCTGATCGCCGATCCGGCCACGGTCGCCAAGCACATGGCGACGATCATCGACCTCGTTCCTGCCGACGCCGCCCACCTCATCTACGACCAGCTCACGAGCCTCACCCTGGCGGCGGCCGACAAGAAGGGGCTTGGCCTTGCAGTTGCGCTCCTCATCTCGATCTACGGCGCTTCAAGAGCATCGGGCGCCATGATCGGATCGCTGAACATCGTATACGAGCAGCAGGATCACCGCTCGTTCGTGCGCGGCACCATTCTTGCCCTCGCACTTGCCGCATCGGCGGTCGTGGTCGGCATCGTCGGGCTGGTTGCGGCCTCGATGCTCAGCCTCGCGGGCGACCTCATCGCCGATCTCGGCCCGATCGGCGCCCCGCTGATCCAGGCAGCGACCTTGGTCGTCGCCGCGGGCCTGTGCAGCATCGCCATCGGCGGGATGTACCGCTTTGCGCCAGACCGCGCCGATGCGCGCTGGCAGTGGCTGACCACCGGGTCCCTGATGGCGACAGCGCTATGGCTGGTCGCCACCGTCGGCTTTGGTCTCTATGCCTCGTCGCTGGGCAATTACGACACCACTTACGGTTCGCTGGGCGCCGTGGTCGTGCTGCTGATGTGGCTTTATGTCTCGGCCTATGCGGTGCTGCTTGGCGGTTTGGTCAATGCCGAGACGGAACGACAGACCGCCCGCGACACGACCACAGGCCCGGAACTGCCAATCGGCTCACGCGGGGCAACGATGGCAGACACCAGCGCCGCGCTGTCACCGAACGAGAACTGAGAGGGGTTACAGGTCGAAACCGGGGCGCGCTTCACGAAGCCCGCTGCGAGCCTGCGCCGGAACGCTCGGCCCCTCCGGTGGTTGGCTCCTGCATGCCCAGAAAGAATTGCCAGCGTCCCGACCTGCATTTCACCCGCTCGGAACGCGCGTCGTTGCCAGCCTGCCCGGCGTATCGCCAGACTCCCTCATGGCGATAAGGCCGCGCATCGCCGGGCGCGAACATGCCCGCGCCGGCACATCACCGATCTCGCGGGCCTTCTTGAAGAGGGTGGCGCCGCTTTTCGCTGGCAAGGAGATTTCCGGCGGGCCGATGCTGCTGGCAACGTTCGTCGCCCTTGTCCTGAGCAGTTCACCTCTCGCGTCAGGCTGGGAGGATTTCTGGGGCCTCTCGCTGGAGATCAGTCTGGGCTCGCATTCCCTCTCTCACTCGCTGGCAGAGTGGATCGACCACGCGCTCCTGCCTCTGTTCTTCGTCATCATCGGCACGGACATGAAACGCGAGATCGTCACGGGCGAACTCTCGCGCTGGCGTTCGGCCGCTTTTCCGCTGCTGGGGGCAATCGGCGGCATGGTGGTGCCGGTGGGACTCTTCCTGGTCATTGCCGGACAAGGCCCGGAAGCGGCGGGATGGGGAGCGGTCGTCGTCACCGACACTGCTTTCGGCCTCGCCCTGCTGGCAATCTTCTCCGACCGGTTCCCAGCCGGTCTTCGTGCCCTTCTGCTGGCGTTTGCCGCCATAGACGACGTCGGCGGACTGCTGGTCATCGCCGGCGCCTATACCCGGCACATCGAAATCGTCGGCCTCGTCGTGGCGGCAGTATCGTTCGGCGTCATGCTGCTGCTGCGCAAGCTGCGCTGGTTTTCCTCCTTCCCTTACGTGTTGCTGTCGATAGCAACCTGGGGCGGGATATTCGCATCCGGCATTCATGCCACGATTGCCGGCGTCGTCATCGGTTTCGTCGCACCGGTCCGCCCGAGGCTGGACAAGGATGCCTTTTCACGCGGAGTGCAACGCAAGGTCGATGATTTCCAGGATGCCTACCGGCAGCTGCGCCAGGCCGATGGCGACGATCGCATAGACCGCGCTGCCCATCATGAGGTTGAGGCCCACCTTGGATACCTCGACGAGATGACGGCGGCTACAGAAGTCACCGGCGATCGTCTCGTCGGGGTCCTGACCCCCTGGGTCAGCTATTTCGTCCTGCCGCTGTTTGTACTGAGCAATGTCCATGTGGCAATCACCCCTGATGCTCTTGCCGGCGCAGTGGCATCGCCCCTCGCCCCGGCGGTCGTCGCCGCTCTGGTTCTTGGCAAACCGATCGGCTTTCTGTTTGCTTCGTGGCTTGGAACCCGGACCGGAATTGCCCGTCTGCCGAGCGGCGTGACATGGCGCATGGTTCTCGCAATGAGCAGCCTTGCCGGTATCGGTTTCACGATATCCCTGTTCATAGCCGACCTTGCATTCGCGGACAGTAGACTGGTCGAGCAGGCATCGCTCGGGACGTTGGCTGCGTCGGCAGTGGCTGGTCTTGCAGGCTATGTCTTCCTTCGGTTTGCAGGTGATCGCCCGAAGATGTGATCCGAAAAAATGGCGCTGAATTCGCCGCTGCCAGCAATCTTCGGCCGTAAAAAATCGGCCGACCGGCGCGCATGCCCGGAATGAGAGCCGCAGCCCGAGGCCGAGGTCCGCTGCGGGCACCGACGATGCGAGTAGCCAATGCGACGGATGCCACGATGAAGTCGTCCGGCAGTGGATCGATACCTGAGCCTTGCGTGTTTGGCCTTCATGCAGCGCGAAGGCAATCGCGCGCCGGATTGAAGCAAAGGAGAGCATCGATGAACCGCGATGAACGCAATCCCGAAAATCGTCAGTCAGGTGGCTATCGCAATCAGGCCAGTTCCTGGGACATGCCGCGTCAGGCCAGTCAGTGGCAGGACGAGCGCAGTCGGCAGGCTGGCGGAATGGACGATGCCACCGAAGAATCTCGAAGCGCCTATGTTCCGCGTCGGGGTGAAGGCCGCGCCCGCAATCTTGGCGATCGCTACGAAAGCGATTCGGCGAGTTCCCGTTATGAAGAAGCCTCGCGCGGCACCTTTGGACGCGACCCGCGTCTCGAGGGGCGTTACGGATATGGCCGGGACGAAAATATCCGGCGCGCATCCTCGCCGCGCAGAAACGACTATCCAGTACATGATTTCGATGCGAGTGGGGGCAACGACTATTCCAGCTTCACCAGCGAGGATTACGGCGGCCGCGATTTCTCGGCAAATCGCGGCGCGTTGAGTGGAGGAGCGCACCCCAGCAACAGCTATCGGCCAAGCTGGGGACCGGGTAGCTGGTCCAGCCGGCACCACGATGATGACTACGGCGCATGGCGTGCCGAAGGCGAAAAGCGCGGGTTCCTGGAAAGGGCCGGAGACGAGGTGGCCAGCTGGTTCGGCGACAAGGATGCGTCGCGTCGCCGTGACATGGACCACCGGGGACGCGGCCCATCGGATTATACCCGCTCGGACGAGCGAATTCGCGAGGATGTCAATGATGCCTTGACGCAGGACTGGCGGCTCGATGCAAGCCATGTCCGGGTTGTGGTGAAGGAGGCCGAGGTGACACTCGACGGCACTGTGTCCACACGGCAGGACAAGCGCCGCGCTGAAGATCTCGCGGAAAACGTGTGGGGCGTCAGCCACGTCCAGAACAATCTTCGCGTGACCGGGTCTACTGTGCGGCACGACCAGTCGGCCGTTGATGGCATTCCGACTACACCTTCGTCAGCAGCCACGCGGCCGACCACGACATCCTGACGGCGGAAAAATGCCAGGGGATGGAGGGGAGCCTGATGGCTCCCCTCCTTTCAAAGTCCGAAGGTGCGCGGGAGGCTCCCGGGCGGTTCGTCCAAGGGTGCCGCATTATTCCTCCTCTCTGTGCTCAAGATTGCGCTGAAGGCCGCTTTGCACGCGATCCCGGCGGTATGCTGCATCATCGGCCTTGCCCTTCCCACGCCGGTCCGGGTCCATTCCGACGCCCCCGGTTGCTCCCGCGTTCGGACCAGGGTTGAGGCGCTCCTCTTCCAGCGAGCGTACGCCTTCGGGAACCTTGTCTTCGGGTTTCATGGCAGGATCATTTCTCGGCACGGGCAGTCTCCTTTGCTTTCCTGATTGAAGTGACTGCATCCCGCCCGCGTTTCGAGTAAAGGCGCCCCCGCAGGCCAGCGCGTGTTGTCGCCACGACAGGCTGCAGTTCCGGCACGCCGACCGACCCTCCACGCGGGAGCAAAGCGGATCGCACCGGCGTTCGCATGTGCAGATATGGACCCGCAGAGGAAGACGACAGTCTTGACAATTTTTGATGCCGGGAAGCTAGAAAATCCCGTTCCAGCCCATCTGCTTGCGGCGATCAGCATCCTGGAACGTGCACCGCGTGCAGATACTTCGCACCTGCGCCAAGGAATATTGCCGTTGGTCGGCTCGGCCAAGGGCCACCCCAAACCCCCGTTGACCATGCCGCCGCGTCAATTCGGCGCATCGGTTGAATAATGGAGAACCCCCATCCGGACGTCGGATGCCGAGCCATACCCTTACATGGTGCAAGCGTTCCGACGCCTTGGGCACGACAATCTCTGCCCATCGTCACACCGGCGACGCCGTCCAGCGAGCCGCATCCGGTGCGGCTCGCTGTACGGTACTTCAGTTTGAGTGGCTCGTGTCCCGGATCGACCTGGCTGATCCCATGCCCGCAGCCTTGGACGCACCGCCCAGCTTGCTGCGGACGCCCTCCTCGACCTTCCTGCCGGTTTCGGCGTCGATGTTGCGCCAATATTCGAAGGCGCGCTGCAGCACCTTCTCGCTGACGCCGTCGCACAGGTGGCTAACCACGTTCTCGACGAGACGCCCTCGCGCGGCATCGTCCATCACCTCGCGCACCAGCGTTCCGGCCTGGCTCCAGTCATCGTCGTCGGCGCGAAGGGTGTAGGCCTCGCGCACCATCTCGCCATCGGCCTGCCAGATGCCCGCCTCGTACGGGTCGCGCTCGGCTGCCGGGCCGCCGTAGCTGTTGGGGGCATAGACGGGATCTGTCGCCTTCTCGATCCGCATCGCGCCAGCGGTCGAATAGCTGTGCACCGGCGCGACCGGCCGATTGACCGGGATCTGCTTGTAATTGACCCCAAGCCTGGCCCGGTGGGCGTCGGCATAGGAGAAGCCGCGCGCCAGCAGCATCTTGTCGGGCGAGAGGCCGACGCCGGGCACCATGTTGTTCGGCTCGAAGGCAAGCTGTTCGATTTCGCTGTGGAAGTCGGTGGGATTGCGCGTCAGCGTCAGCTTGCCGACCTCGATCAGGGGATAGTCGGCATGGGGCCAGATCTTGGTGAGGTCGAACGGATTGATGCGGTAGGTCTTGGCGTCCTCGTAAGGCATCACCTGCCAGAAGAGCGTCCAACTGGGATGTTCGCCCTGATCGATGGCGTTGAACAGGTCGCGGCGGTGGAAGTCGCCGTCCTTGCCCGCCATCGTATCGGCGTCGGCCTGGCTGAAGTAGGCGTTGCCGTCGCCCAGGTCGGTCTTGAAGTGGAACTTGACCCAGAACTTTTCGCCCTTAGCGCTCACCAGCGAATAGGTATGGCTGGAGTAACCGTTCATCTCGCGCCAGGTCTTGGGGATGCCGCGATCGCCCATCAGGTAGGTCACCTGATGCGCGCTTTCAGGCGAGAGCGTCCAGAAGTCCCACTGCATGTCGTGATCGCGCAGGCCATTGTCGGCGCGGCGCTTCTGCGAGCGGATGAAGTGCTGGAACTTCATCGGGTCGCGGATGAAGAAGATCGGCGTGTTGTTGCCGACCATGTCGAAGTTGCCCTCTTCGGTGTAGAACTTGACCGAGAAGCCGCGCGGATCGCGCCAGGTGTCGGGGCTACCGCTCTCACCCGCGACCGTGGAGAATCGGATGGCGGTGTCGACCTTGGCACCCGGCTGGAACAACTTTGCCTTGGTGTAGGCGGTGACATCCCCGGTGGTCTCGAAGTGGCCGAAAGCGCCGCTGCCCTTGGCGTGGGGCTGGCGTTCCGGGATCCTCTCGCGATTGAAGTTGGCCATCTGCTCGATCAGGTAATGATCGTTGAGGACGATCGGGCCGTCTCGGCCGATAGTCAGCGAATGCTCGTCGCTCTGGATGGGAATGCCGGCATCGTTGGTGGTGCGCGGGGTGGACCGGTCTGTCATGGGAGCCTCTGGCTTTCTGAGTGGATGCTATCGCTACCCATGAGCCTCCCAGAGGTTCCCCAGTCGTTTTGGATCAGACCGCCACCTTGCGCAAAGACTGCTCGATCTCGCCGCCGCAATAGGAGCTGCCATATTCGTCCCGCGCCTGCTCGGCGAGACGCTTTAGTCGAGGCATCTCGGTCATGCGTCGCACCAGCGCGGCAACGTTCGGAGCTGCATCGCGGAGCAATGCCTCGATCGCGGGGAAGCGCTCCGTCATCGTCGACCACAGGACCGCGCTGACGATGTCCGCCACGCCCGGCGTGGCGGTGCCCAGCAGGGTTCCCTCCTCGTGCCTGAGCCCGCACCGAATGCCGGTCGCCTCCCAGATTTCCATCCAGCGCCTGAGACGCGGCACGAAGTCCCGCCAAGTTTCCTCCGTCCACATCTGCCGCCCCCCATTCAGCGTGATTTCGTCGAGCACATCGTTGGCGTCGTTGACGACCTTGAGCGTCCGCGCCCGTCCTTCGATCGAAGGGGGCACGAGATCCAGCTTCTCGCCCAGATAGCACGCGATCGCAGGCATTTCGGAGAGCGCAAACCCGCTCGCGTTGTCGACCAGGACGGGAGGCCCCATGAACGGGGTCGACTGCTCGGCGGGTGAACTCGCCATGAGCTGGCCGATCTCATCGCTGTCATGCTCGGTCCAGGTCTTCCCGGCGGAAGCGAGGATGCCGCGGATGAGCTGGCCGCGAAAGGGCACTGGCCAGTAGTAGAGGTCGAAGTCGGTCATCGCTTTCTCCTGCAGCATGAAGACCTCTCAATGCGCTGCGGCATGCCCGGTTTCGTGACAGCGACGAGCCGCCCTCGCCAGCGGTCACCCCGCCTTTGCCAGTGCAGAACCCTGTGCCCGTTCAAGGGTTATAGGCAGCAAAGGAACCTGCATCATGGCAACCCACGAAGCCCGCCTGATCGGTATTACGATCGACTGCCCATTTGAGGCGGCCTATGCCTTCGCTCACGTGCCGGAAAATTTCCCCGAATGGGCTGCGGGCATGTCGTCGTCGCTCCACCGGGACGGCGATGAATGGCGGGCTGACACGCCCGCCGGTGAAGCGAGGGTCCGGTTCACCCCGCCCAACGATTTCGGCGTTCTCGATCACTGGGTCATGCTGCCCGGCAAGCCGGTCATACATATCCCGCTGCGGCTGATCGAGAACGGGACAGGGACGCAGGCGGTCTTCACCCTCTATCGCCAACCGGACATGTGCGACGATGATTTTATTCGTGATGCCGCCATGGTCTGCCAGGATCTCGAGAACCTCAAGGCACTTCTGGAACGTAGTCAGCCGGACAGGGATGCTCCATGACGAACGAGCCACGTAGCGAAGAAACGGAGCAGCCGGACAAGGCACTCGATGCGTCCGAGGCCCGGGGTGTCGAGGAGCGCAAGGCCGGCTCCTCCAAGATCGTTCACGAGGTCGTGCGTTTGCAGGGAGAAGAGGAGCTCGCACGGCCCACCCTCGCCCTGACCCTGTCGGGTATCGCCGCAGGCCTTGCGATCGCTCTCTCCCTGCTGTGCGAGCTGTTCCTGCGCAGCCACCTGCCCGATACCGACTGGGCGCCGCTGATCTATTTCCTCGGCTATCCGATCGGCTATGTGATCGTGGTGATGGGCCGGCTGCAGCTCTTCACCGAAAGTACGGTGACGGCGGTGCTGCCGATCGCGACATCGCCTTCGCTGGGCAATTTCGGCCGCCTTGCCAGGCTCTGGGCCTGCGTGCTCGTGGGCAATCTGATCGGCGTCACGCTGGTGAGCGCGCTCATGGCCGGCGAAATCATCGTCACGCATGAGCAGCGAATGGTGGCCCTCGACATTCTGGGCAAGCTCGAACTCCAGCACTGGACCCGCACGCTGACGCTGGGGATACCTGCCGGCTTCATCATGGCGGCGGTCGCCTGGGTGCTGCCCAATGCCCGGGGCAGCGAATTCTGGGTCGTATTCGTGCTGACCTACGTGATCGCGCTCGGCGGCTTTGCACATGTCGTGACCGGATCGTCGCAGGCGAGCTTCCTGTGGCTCAGCGGCCGCATCAATTTCGGTGAAGCCTGGCTCGAATTCACCCTGCCGGCGCTGATCGGCAATATCGTCGGCGGCACCGGCCTGTTCGCGGTGCTGGCACATGGCCAGATGCGCAGCGATCTTGGCGCGGACGATCCGCATCCGAACCGAACCACCCAAGTTGACCGCATGGATCAGCACAAGAGAGGACCTGTCCCATGAAGCTCTACTATGCGCCGGGCGCTTGCAGCCTTGCCGACCATATCGCCATGGCCGAAGCCGGCTTGCCGTACACGCTGGAAAAGGTCGACCTGGAGGAAAAGCGCACCGAGACCGGCAGCGACTACACCACCATAAATCCCAAGGGCTACGTTCCCGCGCTTGCCCTCGGCGATGGCACCATCCTCACTGAAAACATCGCCATTCTCAGCTATCTTGCGGACCAATCCGAGAAGATCGCGGCGTCACCGGATAACCGCTGGAAATTGCTGGAGACGATCGCCTTCATCTCGACCGAAGTGCACAAGGGCTTCAAGCCGTTCTTCATGCCCGACAGCACCGATGAAGCGAAGAAGGCAGCAGGAGACAATCTGGCCAGGCGCTTCGCCTACCTCGAGACGCAGCTGGCTGAACGCGACTACATCGTCAGCGACAGCTTCACGTCGGCAGACTGCTACCTCTTCGTCATGCTGATGTGGGCGCAGAAAAAGGCCAGGCTGCCTCTGCCGGATGCCCTCACCCGCTATTTTGACCGCCTGACCCAGCGCCCGTCGATACGCCAAGCTCTGTCAGAGGAGGGTCTGGACTAGCTCGCCCTCAGGCCCCTGCGAGAAACCCGTCGTCGCGCTCCATGCCGACGGGCCCGCCGGTCCGCGAACAGATCTCGCGCAGCGCGGGCTTGAGACCTTCCTCGAATGTGGGGTGATAGAACGGAAGGGGCAGTATATCGCTCGCCGTCAGGCCCCGGTCGATCGCCATGACGAGGAGATGCGCCATGTGCTCGGCCGCCGGCGTCGCCAGCACGGCACCGATCAGTTTCCCGTTCGCCGAACCGGCATGGAGGCGTGGCAGTCCCCGGCTCACACCTTCGACCTTTGCCCGCCCCTGATCCTCGTAGGACGCGCTTGCGATCACGCTGTCCTTTCCATCAAGCTCGCCGATGTTCGCCAAGGGAGGATCGGTGAACATGATCGAGAAAGGGACCATGCGCCGGCCGGTTATCATTTCCGGGAAACAGGCGGCATTGCGCCCCGCGAGCGTCCCTTCCGCCTGCGCCTCGTGCAGCACGGGACGCGAATGGTCTGCATCGCCGGCCATGAAGATCGGCGCATCGCCGCACTGCGGCGTCGCAGGAGATATTTGCCGTAGGGGGATGATCCCTCTGTTGCCAGTCTCCTCCCCAAACACCATGCCGAGAGTCTGTTCCCGCACCCGCCTGTCTTCAGCAGTGGGGCCGGCCAAATGGCCAGTCGATGATATGTCCTGCCCACAGGAGAGCCCAGATCAGCATGGGCTGGAAAGCCAGTCTGGGGCCATGATACCACCAGGAAAGGTGAACGCCCGCGACCGGAATGTCATGCAGCGCGTGATTGAAGTTCGCCGGCCACACGCACAAGGCATAAGCCGCCAATGCTATGGAGGCGCCCCGATACGCCCTCGGTGACCAGCGCTTCGGAACGAGCAGACCTGCGGCGCCGGCGATTTCGCACCATCCCGTTGCCCATACCACGAAGTCCGGTAGGGGCACCCAGCGCGGTGTGATCGCCGCAAACCCGTCCGGGGCGGGAATGTGTTTGTATCCGGCAAAAACAAGGCAAGCGCGAACAGGCATCGCAGCAAGCTTCGCACGAGCGGAAATAGCCAGGGCGAAGTCGCTTCGCAAATATGCTGGTTCATGATCATTCTCATTTCGCGGGAACGCTGGCCTGCAGCATTTGCCGTCCATCCTCGCAGTGTGTACAAAAATGACCACATGACTATGATTTAATTGAAAATTCCCCTTCAATTCGATGTCGATCATCCCCAAGTGTTGGCCATGGCCCAGCATGATATCATAATGAATCGCAGGGCGATGATGCTTGCCGGTGCCGCAGTTGCGGTCGCTTCATGCTCGCGCTCCTCTTCGCCCCTGCGATCGACGTCGCCGCTTGCCGCTCCGGTACTTCCGAAGTCCGCAGGCCCTGCCAGCGTTCCGGCAATGGTGCGCAATGACGGACCGCGCGCAGCGTTCTCGACCGTCGACCCAACGCTTCTGCGCAAGGCTCTTGCGTCCCTTGATCGGCATGGCGAGCGGATCAGGCAGCGCGACCGGATCGCGATCGTGGACTTTTCCGCGCCGTCGTCGGACGCGCGAATGCATTTTCTCGACGTGGAAGACGGCAAGGCCATTCGCCTGCTCGTCGCGCATGGATCGGGTTCCGATCCGCATCACACCGGATACCTTGAACGCTTCTCCAACGCGTTCGGATCGAACGCATCAAGCGAAGGGGCATATCTGACCGATGACTACTACGTCGGCAAACATGGCCGTTCGCAGCGGCTGATCGGGCTCGACGCCACCAACAACAATGCGCTTGAACGCGCCGTCGTCGTGCACAGCGCGTGGTACGCAAATGACGACATGATCAAGGCGCATGGCAAGCTCGGCCGCAGTCAGGGTTGCTTCGCGGTGGGGGAGAACAAGCTCGATGACGTCTTCTCGTTCCTCGGCAAGGGGCGGATGATCTTCGCGGCAAGAAGCTGAATCCGGGCCTAAAAATCAGACGGTGAGCAACGTCCAGCATGCCTGTCGGTTGTACCTGGGGTCATCCAAGGAGATCCATGTGCGCAATCGGTTGATCGTTTCCCCGTTGCTTGCCGTGACTGTTGCACTCACAGCGTGCGGGTCCGGCTCCGGGACGCCCGACGCGCCTGCGCCGGCCGTGAGCATCACTGAAGTTCATTGGAACGACGCGGCGGTGCGCGACCTGCGCGCTGCGATTGACAGCCGGGCAACGCATGGCCTCGATCACATGAATTTCTCGCTCGATGGCCGCCCCGGCAATGCAGAAGGCGATCGCGCGCTGACGGAAAGTGCGTTGCGCTACGCATCGGCGCTGGCGCGCGGTGCCAGCGACCCTAAGAAGCTTTATGATATCTATTCCGTGCCGAGACCTGATCCGAACCTCCTGCCCGGCCTTGCCAAAGCTTTGAAGGGCGGTGACCTCAAGGACTGGCTGGACGGTCTCGCACCCCGGGATGACGGCTACCAGCGCCTTTCGAAAGCCTACCTCTCCCTTCGTGGCAGCAGGGATGCCCTCGCCCCGGCCATCGCACAGGACAGCGAGCCGCTGAAGCCCGGCGACAGCGATCGGCGCGTGCCGCAAATCGCCCGCCAGCTCGCGGCCTCCGACTATCTTGATGGCAAAGATGCGCAAGGTGACCGCTATTCCCCGGCCATGATGAAGGCCGTGCAGCGCATGCAGGCGGACTACGGCATCAAGCCCGACGGCGTCATCGGCAAGGATGCGCTGGAAATCCTCAACCTCTCCGATGCGGACAAGGCACGTGCGATTGCGGTCGCGATGGAGCGCATGCGCTGGCTGCAGCGCGATCCGCCCAAGACCCGCATCGACGTCAATGTCGCTGCGGGGCGCCTGACCTATTGGCGCGACGGCAAGATGGTCGATACGCGCAAGGTCGTCGTCGGGAAGCCGGAGAACCAGACCCCGCAGCTGGGTTCGCCGATCTATCGTCTCGTCGCCAATCCGACCTGGACTGTCCCGCGCTCGATCCAGAGCAAGGAGATCGCCGGCAAGGGCAGCGCCTATCTGCGCCGCAACAACATGGCGTGGAAGGACGGCTGGGTGGTACAGCAGCCCGGCCCCAGGAACTCGCTGGGCCTCGTCAAGTTCGACATGAAGAACGAGCATCAGATCTACCTGCACGACACTCCCGCCAAGCAGCTGTTCCAGGAAGTGCAGCGCCAGCGCAGCCACGGCTGCGTGCGCGTGGAGGATGCCATGGGCTTTGCGGAAATGCTGGCGAGGGACGAAGGTGTGCTCGACGAGTGGCACCGTGCCCGCGCCACCGGCAAGGAAACCTTCGTGCCGCTGCCACGCGAAATTCCAGTTCGTCTTCTCTATGACACAGTCCTTTTCGGCGAAGATGGTGAGCCGGTCATCCGCTCCGACCCCTATGGTCGCAACGAGAGCGTGGCGACCGCACTGGGCTTCGCGGCAGGAACCAGTCACCCGTTGCACGCCAATGGCGGCGACGTCGGGCCGTAAGGCAGGGATCGGACCCATCGGCAACTCTTCGCCGATCGGCGCATTTGCTGTTCTTACTTTCCTGACAAAGCGTTGAAGGAATTCGACCTGCCCTCAGCCAATCCCAGCGCAGCGCCGATCGCGCTGCACCCGCTTCATGCGATCCTGCTCGCTTTTCCGGTGTCGATGTTCCCGGGCGCTCTGCTGGCGGACATCACCTATCTCAACAGCTCGGAAATGCAGTGGTCGAACTTTGCATCCTGGCTGATCGCCGGAGCGCTGGTGTTTACCGGCCTTGCCCTGGCCTGGGCGTTGATCGGCATGCTTGCGCGCCGGGCGGGAAGAGGTTGGCTCTGTGCGATCCTGGCGCTGCTATTCGTCGTCGGCCTCGTCAATGCGTTCCAGCATAGCCATGACGGGTGGAGTTCGGTCGGCACGACCGGTCTTGCCCTCTCCGTCATTTCCACGGTGCTGGCGCTGGCAGCGGGATGGATTGGCTACACCGTTTCCCGCGAGGTGCGAGCATGAACCGCGTTGTCCTTTCCGCCCTGAGCCTCGCCGCGCCGCTCGCCCTTGCCGCTTGCGACAAAGCGCAAGATCTCGATCAGACCGGCCCGCGGCCGGCGCTCCCCGAGCAGAACCAGACCCTTCTTCCGCCGATGAAGATCGCCAGCCCCGCAGGCTGGAACGGCGCGATGCCCAACGTGCCCAAGGGCTTTGCCATTTCGCCCATCGCCACCGGCCTCAAGGTTCCCCGCCAGACGCTCGTCCTTCCCAACGGCGACATTCTGGTTTCCGAAGGACTTGGCGGCGGCGCGCCCAAACTGCGCCCCAAGGACGTCATCGCAGGCTATATCAAGAGCCTCGGGAAGAGCGGCACGAAGGGCGGCGACCGTATCACCTTGCTGCGCGACCGCGATGGCGACGGAAAGTATGAACTCCAGACCGTTCTCATCGACAAGCTGAACGCGCCTTATGGCATGGCGCTTGTGGGATCTGACCTCTACATCGCAGATCAGGACGCCCTGCTGCGCTTTTCCTATCGCGGCGGAGAAACGCGCATCGATGCGCCCGGCGAAGTGGTGACGAAGCTCCCCGCCAATCCCAACCATCACTGGACCAAGTCCCTGACGGCGAGCGCCGACGGCTCGCGGCTCTACGTCGGTATCGGCTCGAACAGCAACATTGGCGAGCGCGGCATGGCTGTGGAGGAAGATCGCGCGGTCGTCTGGGAAATCGACCGCGAAAGCGGGGCGCATCGCACGTACGCCTCGGGCATCCGCAATCCGACGGCTCTGGCGATCAATCCGGCAACGCAGGCCCTCTGGGCCGTCGCCAACGAGCGCGACGAGCTGGGCGCGGACCTCGTGCCGGACTATCTGACCTCGGTGAAGCCGGGGGCATTCTATGGCTGGCCTTACAGCTACTACGGCGGTCACGTCGATCCGCGCGTCCACCCCCAGAAGCCTGACATGGTCCGCAAGGCGATTGCCCCTGACTATGCCCTGGGTTCACACGTAGCAGCGCTTGGCCTTACGTTCCTTACCGGCGGCGGCTTTGGCGGAAACTATGCCGATGGCGCCTTCGTGGGCGAGCATGGCAGCTGGAACCGCCGCCAGTTGGCAGGCTACAAGGTTGTATGGATCCCCTTCACCAATGGCCGGCCCTCGGGCAAGCCCCGCGACTTCGTGACAGGGTTCATCGGGCCCGAGGGGAAGGCGCGTGGACGCCCGGTCGGCGTCACGTACGATCCCGAGCGCCGGGCGCTGCTGATCGCCGACGACCTTTCGAACACCGTATGGCGAGTGACCCCTGCACGCTAAGCGCTCTGCCTTTATTCTGACTGCATGTGGCTGAACGGTGCCTCGATTTCGGCTCCGAGGCACTCTTGGTGCATAGCGCAGATCAACTTGGCCACCACCAAGCAGACCAATGGAAGCGGGACCCAAACCGAACCCCCTGTGCCCGGGTTCGGATACTGAGGGGGTGCCCACCTCCAGTCACAACGTTTGGGTCCCCGATCATTCGATCGCCCGGCCGTGGCAAAGCGCAATGCCTATCGAATCGCTCATCGCTGCCATGAAACTTCGGATAGGCGCGTCTGTGTCAAAGGACACACAATTACCCCTTGTCTGATCGCGTGTTATCTAGGCCAGGCATTTCGTCGCACGCCGCGGCTGCGGCTGCTTGACATGAGGGTTAACCGGGAAGACGAGAGCGCATGTCCGAACACGCTGCTCAAACCCTTTCCCTGCCCGCTGACCTTGCCGCGCGGCTTGCCTCGCTCACGCGTGACGGCGGATTTTCCGATGAAGCCGCACTTATCGAAAGTGTGCTGGGTCAACTCTCTGCGAGGACAGAAGCGACTGCCGGCTGGCCCTACGGAGGAGGCGAATGCGGGCGCCGTATTCGCGAACTTGACTGGTCCGCCAATCCGCTCGGTCCGATTGGGAGTTGGTCACTGGAACTGCGCGCGACCGTTGCCAATATCGTGAACTCTCCTGTCGCCAAGGTGCTGATGTGGGGGCCAGAGCACGTGATGCTTTACAACGATGCCTATTCCATCGTTGCAGGCCCCAATCATCCCCAGGCGCTTGGCGGTACAGTGCCCGGGATCTGGCCTGAGATCTGGGACTGGAACCGTGAGATGTTGGCCGCCGGAATGCGCGGCGAATTACGGTCCTATCGCGATCAGATCCTGGTCCTGGAGCGTAACGGTTACGCTGAGCCCGTGACGTTCGATTTGTTCTACACCCCAGTCTATGAAGCCGATGGCAGTATCGGCGGGGTGATGTGCACCTGCATAGACAATTCTGCGCGGATCGCCCTTGAGGCGGACGTGGCCGCCAGCAACAAGCGTTTCCGCACTGCGATGGAGGCCATGCACGGTGTCCTGTGGACCAACAGCGCCGACGGCCGAATGCTGGGCGAACAACCTGCATGGGCTGCCCTGACCGGCCAGTGCCTTGAGGAGTATCAGGACTACGGCTGGGCGCAGGCTGTCCACCCAGATGATCGCGAACCGACGATCGTGGCATGGAACGCCGCCGTGGCGGCCAAGGCCATGTTCGTCCATGAGCATCGCGTACGCCGCCATGATGGGGAATGGCGCACCTTCGCCATTCGCGGACTCCCCGTTCTTGACGAGGGTGACACGATCATCGAATGGGTCGGGGTCCATTCGGACATCACCCACCAGCGCGCTGCGGAAGAAACACTGCGCGAGCTCAATGCGACGCTTGAGGCCCGGGTGATCGCCGAGATCGACGAGCGACGTCAGGCAGAAGTCAAGCTGGCCCAGGCGCAGAAGATGGAAACCGTCGGCAAGCTAACCGGAGGCGTTGCGCATGATTTCAACAATCTGCTTCAGGTGATCTCCGGCAACCTCCAGTTACTCGCGAAGGACGTCTCGGGGAACGAGCGCGCCGAAGCCAGACTGACCAATGCCTTGGCAGGGGTCACCCGAGGCTCGAAGCTCGCCAGCCAGCTTCTTGCCTTCGGTCGCAGGCAGGCTCTCGAACCCAAAGTGGTGAATGTCAGCCGCTTCGTGCGCGGCATGGACGACATGCTGCGCCGCGCAATCGGTGAAGGCATCCAACTGGAGACCATCGTTGGCGGTGGTTTGTGGAATACTTATATCGATCCGGTCCAGGTCGAGAACGCCATCCTCAATCTGGCGATCAACTCGCGCGATGCGATGGATGGCCAGGGGCGCCTGACCATCGAAGTCGGGAACGCCCATCTCGACACCGAATATGCACTCACGCACGATGAAGTGACGCCTGGCCAGTACGTGATGCTGGCGGTAAGCGACACAGGGACAGGGATGTCGCGCGAGATCATCGACAAGGTTTTTGAGCCATTCTTCTCGACCAAGGGCGAAGGCAAGGGGTCAGGCCTCGGCCTCTCGATGGTGTACGGCTTCGTCAAGCAATCCGGCGGACACATTAAGATTTATTCGGAGCCGGGCGAAGGCACGACCATAAAGCTGTACCTTCCCCGGTCGATGGAGAGCGAAGATATCGAGGTCCAGGTCGACAATGGGCCGATCGTCGGCGGCACCGAAACCGTTCTGGTGGTCGAGGATGACGAAGAGGTTCGCGCCACCGTTGTCGAGATGCTGACCGATCTTGGCTACCGCGTCCTGAAGGCGCCCGATGCGGGGGCCGCGCTGATCGTGATCGAAAGCGGCGTACCAATCGACCTGTTGTTCACCGACGTCGTCATGCCCGGCACCCTCAAAAGTCCGGAGCTGGCACGCAAGGCGCGAGAACGACTGCCTTGCATCGCCGTGCTGTTCACATCGGGATATACCGAAAATTCGATCGTCCACGGTGGCAAGCTCGATGCCGGGGTGGAATTGCTCTCCAAGCCCTATACACGCGAAGCACTGGCCCGAAGGCTGCGCCACGTGATCGCGAACCAGCGTCAACGAGCCGGCGCCGAGCATCCAGGGCACACTGAAGGGCGTCCGGCCCATGACCAGCAGGTCGTCGACGGCGCCCGTGCCCGCGGACCGCGCACGGTCCTGCTCGTCGAGGACGATCCGTTGATCCGGTTCAATACCGGCGAGATGCTCGAGGACGCCGGCTACGTGGTTGTGGAGGCGGGAAGTGCGGAAGATGCGATGTCAGCCTTGCAGACCGCGCCGATCGACATCCTTGTCAGCGACATAAATCTGCCGGGAAGCTCGGGCATCGATCTTGCCAGCCGCGCCAGGGACCTTCGCCCATCAATTCGCATCGTCTTTGCCTCAGGAGATACCTCCCGGGCTGGTGACATCGATGGCGCGATCTTCCTCGCAAAACCCTACGGAAGCGGAGAACTGACCCAGGCTATGGAAGATGCAATCCGGTCGCCGGCGCCGTCAACCGGTTCCAGACTGAGTTAGGGCCCCAAACGGAAGAATGGGCTGATGTCTTCGGTCTGCCGCATTGCCCAGGCCATGCGGGAACCGGTAGCACACGTGCGTCTTCATTCAGTATCCGACCCCGGCAAGCATTGTAGGGGCGAACGCAGAACGGAAACTCACAGGTTGGGGCAACGCATTCACGAGGCGCCATGCATAGTCCTCATCGTCGAGGATGAACCTCTCATCCGAATGATGGCCGAGGATATGGTAATGGACGCCGGGCTGATCCCGCTCTGTGCCGCCGACGCGCATCAGGCGCTTCGTATTCTCGCTGATCACGACGATATTGCGATCCTCTTCACCGATGTCGACCTGCCTGGTGATTTCAATGGCCTCGATCTGGCACGCAGGGTTCATGCGAGCGGACTTGGTCTTGATATCATCATCACGACAGGCCGATGCGAGCCGGACGAAAGCCTGCTTCCGACGGGTGCGCAGTTCCTTGCAAAGCCCTATTCGGGAGCGGAGCTGCTAAACGCCATTCACACTGCTGAATGCTGACGCGCTGACCTATACCAAAGCACTCCCCCCCGCCCCTGAATGCCGAGTTGATTTCTCGCCACTGGTTCATAGATCATAATCATGCTGCGCCAAGTCTCCTCCAGAACCCGATGTATCGCCCTGATTTGTGGAAGATGCTCAAAAAAGGTCGGTGGCGGCTTTGGGCAGAAAGGCAAGACAGCGCTTGCCAAGATGCTGAATGAAGCAAACGGGGGGAAGAAGGGTAGGAAAGCGCAAATCCTGGCGATCGAAACCAAGTGCCTCAAACTTTGTCCCAAGGGCGCAGTTGTTACAATTGGCGCGTCGCATCCCGGTACATGGCTGCTCATTCAACCTGGAACACCCCTCGACGAGGTCCGCGAGCAGATCGGCTTCGGGGCTCGTACCCGCAAGGATGACCAAAACAAGTGAACGAAGCCGTCTGAAAGCCAGGATTGGTGTTGCTGTCAGCTGGCCCCAGCTCTTGTACGGCCGCTGCGCGATCGCTCGGCGTGCGCGTCGGAGGCATGTTCGATCTCCTGGACAAGTTGACCGATTAACGGTCCGCGCTCGTACCCGGCGACTATTGCGACGTTAAACTTTCTCGTGTGCTCGATCCGCAGAAGCGTGATGCTCGCATCTTGAGGCATGGCCTGACACGCGGACAATAAAAGAAGGAGGCCGGCAGTCGGTCTATTTATCGTGGTGCCCCGCCTTTATTGACGAAATTACCTAACCAACAAGCGGTATGTGATGGTCTTGTGCCCGAGCTCGGATTGAACCTTTCCATGCCAGTACAAAATTCGAGATTCGCGAGGGAAGGCCATGCAAACTGTTTGCGCCCCTGCCCCGAATGGAGGCCTTTGGGGCGCAACCTGTTACAGGATTTGGGACGAAATCAGGGAGCCCTGGTACCGCGTCCGAACAGATACCCCAGAACGAGAACGACGAGCGCCACGATCAAGAAGATCTTGGCAAGGCCTGCGGAAAGGCCGGCGACTCCCCCGAAACCCAGAAGCGCAGCCAGGACTGCGACCACGGCGAAAATAATTGCCCAGCGAAACATCAGGCGTCTCCCATTTTTGAAGCGCTACATCGATCCTTCCGACGAGCTCGAACCTCAGAACCTGCAGACATTATCAATGTTCCAAGTGCATCCCTCGCAATGCGACCCAAAGGATTTAGTCGTGAGGTCGCCCCCCCCCCCCGCGAATTTTCAGAAATGCCGCTTTTGTCGTCAAGGCTTCGGCGAGACCAAACTGCACCGGCGTGCGTTGCGTTGGGAGTGAAGGAGACCGATCATGCCCGCAAAATCCAAAGTGCAGCAAAAGGCCGCCGGGGCGGCGCTGTCCGCCAAGCGCGGCGAAACGCCCAGGTCGCATTTGAAAGGAGCCTCAAAGGATATGGTGAAATCCATGAGCGAGGAGCAGCTTGAGGATCTTGCCTCCACCAAGCGCAAAGGGCTGCCTGAACACAAGGACTGAGGAGTTCCGGTCGGCGCAACACCTCGTCCGATCAATGCAAGGAACCACACGGCTCGTGTGAAGGTTGGAAGATGGACATTGGCGATGTTTTTCCCGGACATCGGCCGATCCTCCCGGGGGCTGCGCCCACTCGCGCCGCCCTTTTCCGATGCGTGCGCACCGCTGAAGCAGCGAAGCGCCCTGCAACAAGGACAGCTCCATCATGAACCGTTTCAGCGGCAAGACCGTTATTGTCACCGGCTCCAGCTCGGGTATCGGCGCCGCCTGCGCCCGCCGATTTGCGCAGGAAGGTGCGAATGTAACGCTCGTTGCCCGAACCCGCGAAAAGCTTGAGGCGGTCGCTGCCGATTTCGATCCTTCCCGCACCCTCGTATGCGTCGCCGACGTGTCCTCGCGCGATGACGTTGCACGTATGGTCGAGAAAACCATCGCGAAGTTCGCAGGCATCGACGTGCTGCACTCCAATGCCGGCATCGCGGTGATGAAATCCTTCGAAGACACCACGCCCGAAGACTGGCGCCAGACAATGGCGATCGACATCGATGGCTTGTTTCACTGCGCGCAGCTGGCCCTGCCTCACCTGAAGGCCAGCAAGGGCTGTATTGTTCACACCGCTTCGGTGTCGGGCACCGGCGGCGACTGGAACATGACTGCCTACAACGCCGCCAAGGGCGCGGTGGTCAACTTCACCCGCGCACTGGCGCTCGACCTTGGCAAGTTCGGCATCCGCGTCAATGCCGTCGCTCCCGCCCTCACCGAAAGCGAGCTGACCAGGGACATGCTGGACGAAGAAGCGCTGATCGCGAAATTCCACGAACGCTCGGCGCTGGGCAAGCACGCCAGGGCAGAGGACATCGCTGGCCCCGTCGCCTTCCTCGCATCCGAAGATGCGGCGCTGGTGACGGGCGCGATCCTCGCCGTCGATGCGGGGATCTCCGCCTCCAACGGCCAGCCTGCCTGATCCGCGCACAGCTTTCCCGTTATCCGCAGGAGTATACCCATGTCCCTTACCGTAGCCGAACTGCTTGTCGCCACGCTTGACGAGATCGGCGCCCGTCAGGTCTTCGGCATCGTCGGCGATGCGCTCAATCCGTTCACGGACGCGATCCGCCGCCAGGACAAGGTCCGCTGGATCGGCGTGCGCCATGAGGAAGGCGCCGCGCTCGCCGCCGCAGGGCAAGCCAAAGTCACCGGACGCCTTGGCGTATGCTGCGGCACCACCGGCCCAGGCGCGAACCACCTCGTCGCCGGGCTTTACGAGGCCCGCAAGGACCACGCGCCGGTCCTTGCCATCTCGGGCGGCGTCGCCGCGGCCAAGCGAGGCAGTGACTACCTGCAGGAGGACGATCCGGTCGCGCTGTTCCGCGACGTCGGCGTCTACAGCGAGATCATCGCCTCGCCGGATCAGGCGGCAGCGGTCATTCAACAGGCGATCGCGCATGCGTATGGCGAGCGCGGCGTCGCGCATATCTCGATCCCGCCCGAGGTCTTCGCCGCGAAAGTTCCCGGCCCGGTGCCGAGCATCGCCACCCTGCGCCCCCGGCCCGAAGTCGCACCGGCAGCGGCCGACATCGCCGCTTTGGCGCAGATGATCGGCGAGGCGAAGACCGTGGCCGTCCTATGCGGCTTTGGCTGTCACGCCGCTGCGGAGGAGCTGAAAGCGCTCTCGGACCGCCTGAATGCACCGCTGATGCATACCTATCGCGGCAAGGACATCCTGCCTTACGACGATCCGCGCTGGATCGGCGGCATCGGCCTGATCGGCGGGCGGCCCGGCGTCGATGCCCTGCACCAGGCGGACCTCATGCTGATGCTAGGGACCGACTACCCCTATTCCGAGTTCCTCCCCACCAAGACGCGTGTGGTGCAGATCGACGAACGCGCCTTCGCGCTGGGTCGCCGCACCCCGGTTGCCCTCGGCATCGTCGGATCGGTGCGCCCGGCCTTGCGCATGCTGCTCGACGCCCTGCCGCAGCGAGGCGACACCGCCTTTCTCGATGCGGTGAATGCCGACCGCGCGAAGTGGGACGCGATGCTGGACGAAAAGGCCGCGCTCGATCGATCGCCCGACATGCTTCACCCGCAGGCCGTCGCCCGCGCGGTCAGCGATCGTGCCGCCGAGGACGCGGTGTGGGTAACGGATACCGGCGAGGTCACGCTGTGGGCGGCGAACTGGCTGCGCCAGAGCGGGCGCCAGCAGATCACCGGCTCGTTCAACAATGCCGCCGTCGGCACCGGCATAGGCATAGCCAACGGCGTCCAGGCGCTCGATACCGCGCGGCAGGTGATCCTTCACGCGGGGGATGGCGGTTTCACGATGCTGCTGGGCGAATTCATGACCGCAGTGGAACACAAGCTGCCGGTCAAGGTGGTGGTCTACGACAACAGCACCTGGGGCCTTGTTCATCTGGAGATGGAAGGCGCCGGAGTTCCGCCGAGCGAGGGAGCCTCGTTCCCCAACCTCGACTTCGCCACATTCGCGCAGGCCTGCGGCGCGCGCGGGTTCACGGCCAGAACGCCGCACGAACTGACCGCCGCCGTGGATGCATGGCTGGCCGAACCCGGGCCAGCGATCCTCCATGCCGTCGTCAATCCTGATGAGATTCCCGCCATGCCGCATATCGATCCCGGTCAGGCGCTTCGTTTCGGGATTTCCAAGGTGAAGCAGGCATTCGGCGCTCTGACGCGGCGGGGCTGAGGGCCGCAACCTTGCCGCCCGAAGTCCGTTGGCACCGTACGCGTAATCGACGGAGAGCCATGCATCGATGATCGTCGTCCACCATCTGGAATACTCGCGTTCGCAGCGCGTCCTGTGGCTGCTGGAAGAGTTCGGCCTGCCCTATGAGGTCAAGCGCTACGAACGCGATCCCAAGACGATGCTGGCGCCGCCCGAACTGAGGCGCATTCATCCGCTCGGCAAGTCGCCGGTAATCGTCGATCGCGATCACTCCGGGTCCGAACGGATCATCGCCGAAACCGGCGCCATCATCGAATACCTCACAAGCAAGGCCGATGGACGCCTGGGTAAGCCCTATGGCGACGACGCGGCACTGCTCTACCGCCACTTCCTCCATTATGCGGAAGGCTCGCTCATGCCGCCGCTGCTGATCGATCTGGTGCTGGGACGCATCCCGCTGGTGGGCAAGACAGCGCAGAAGAAGTTGCAGCCGATGATCGATGTCCATCTCGATTTCGTCGAGCATGAACTGGCTTTCCGACCGTGGTTCGCAGGCGATACATTCACCGCCGCCGATATCATGATGAGCTTCCCGCTCGAAGCGGCCCGGGATCGAGGAGGACTGGAAGTGGGGCGTCCTGCGACGATCGCCTGGCTCGACAAGATCCACGCGCGGCCCGCGTATCGGGCCGCGCTCGAACGCGGCGGCCCCTATCGCTTTGCCTGACGACGACACCGCAATACCGCGCTGCCGGCACGCGGAGCCACCGGCTGCGTTACACACAGGCGCATTCTCCGACCATCAGCCACATCCGGCATCAGGAGGTTTCTGCGATGAGCATTCTCGTTAATGGAGCGCCCGCCGAGCTCCCATTCGACCCCCGCGTGTCCCTGCTGGATTTTCTGCGCGATCGCCTTCACCTGCACGGGACGAAGAAGGGCTGCGATCAGGGCGCCTGCGGCGCCTGCACGGTTCTGGCGGACGGGGAACGCATCCTGTCGTGCCTTGCGCTGGCGGTACAATACGACGGGCGCTCCATCGTGACGATCGAAGGCGTCGGTTCAGCCACCGAGCTGCATCCACTGCAACAGGCCTTCATCGAACACGATGGCTTCCAGTGCGGCTACTGCACCCCAGGCCAAATCTGTTCGGCGATCGGCATGGCGGACGAACTGCAGCGCGGTGTCCCCAGCCACGTTACGGATGACCTCGACGCCCCAACAATGCCGTTCAGCGCCGAGGAAGTCCGCGAGCGAATGAGCGGCAACCTGTGCCGCTGCGGCGCGCATAACGGAATCATCGATGCCATCGCGGCAACGTTTGCGCCGTCACCGATGCCGGAAACGGAGGCAGCGCAATGACACCTCTGCGTTACGCACGCGCTGCCGATGCCAGCGACGCCGTGCTCCAGGCCGGGACCGGAGCGCGTTATCTGGGAGGCGGCACCAATCTCGTTGATCTGATGCGCGAGACGATCGAGCGTCCCGAAGAGCTGGTGGACGTATCCGGCCTTGCCGTCGGTATCGAGGAAACTGCGAACGCCGGCCTGATGATCGGAGCGGGGACACGCAACACCGCGATTGCGGCGCATCCGCTCGTCAGGCAGCGCTACCCCGTTCTTTCCCGCGCCATCCTTGCCGGTGCCAGCGCCCAGATTCGCAACATGGCGACAGCGGGCGGCAATCTGCTCCAGCGCACGCGCTGCGCCTATTTCTACGACGAGAGCGGATCGCGCTGCAACAAGCGCCACGTCGGACAGGGCTGCGACGCGCTCGAGGGCTTCAATCGCAACCATGCGATCCTTGGAGCTTCGGACGCCTGTATCGCCGTACACCCCTCGGACATGGCGGTTGCGCTGGCGTCACTTGATGCCGTCGTCCACACGCGCACATCCAAAGGCGAACGGCAAATCCCGCTGGCCGACCTGCACCGACTGCCAGGCGATCGACCCGATATCGAGACCGTGCTGGATCAGGGTGAATTGATCACCGCGATCGAACTGCCACCTGCCCTCCGCCGTTCGACGTACCGCAAGGTACGGGACCGTTCGAGCTACGCCTTCGCGCTGGTTTCGGTCGCAGGCGCGATCACCGTCGAGGACGGGCATATCCGCGATGTTCGCCTGGCCCTCGGCGGCGTTGCGCATCGCCCCTGGCGCGCACGGCGCGCCGAGGACGTCCTGCGGGGCGGGCCTGTCGGCCAGGTCGCCTTCGCAACAGCGGCCGATGCCGAATTGAGCCAGGCCCGCGCGCTGCGGCATAACGGCTTCAAGATAGAACTCGCCCGCCGCACCCTCGTCGCCGTGCTTGAGGAACTGACGGGAGACCCGGCATGAACATCGCCAAGGACGCCAAGGGCCTCGTACAGGGCATGGCGCAGGGCCTGATGGCGAAGGCCGTCGCCTTGGCGCCGGACAACTGGGTGCCGGGCGGTGTGCCCGATCCGCTGATCGGCCACCAGCATGGGCATCTGGGGCGCGCGGTATCGAGGATTGACGGCCCGCTCAAGGTCTCGGGCACGGCCCGGTTCGCGGCAGAGTTTCCGATGGAGGGCATGGTCTTTGCCGCCATTGCTTTCAGCACCATCGCCAAGGGCCGCATCGCCCGCCTCGACACCGCTCGCGCGCTGGCCGCCGACGGCGTGGTCGAGGTGATGACCTACCGCAATGCGCCCCGCCTCTCGCCGCCGCCTGCGTTCATGTCAAACCCCAAGGCGGCGGGCGGGGACAGCCTTCCAGTGATGCAGGACGATCAGATCCACTGGAACGGTCAGCCCGTAGCCGTGGTGCTGGCGGATACGCAGGAGCAGGCCGATCACGCCGCCTCTCTGATCGAAGTGATCTATGAAGCCGTGGCTGCCGTAACAGCATTCGACGAAGCCCGCCCTGACGCCCGGCCCGCGATGTTCATGGGCCAGCCGCTGCATGACGAGAAGGGCAAGGCGAAAGCCGCGCTGGATGCAGCAGCCGTGCGCGTCGATGCGACCTATCGCACTCCGCGCCACAATCACAATGCGATCGAGCTGCACGCGGTGACGGTGGCCTGGCAGGATGATGTCCTGCGCATCCACGACGCCTCCCAGCTTGTCAGCCATACGGCCTGGTCGCTCGGACAGATGTTCGGCATTCCCGAGGACAAGATCGTTGTTACCTCGCCTTACGTAGGTGGGGGTTTTGGCGGCAAATGCATGTGGCAGCATCATGTTCTTGCCGCCGCCGCCGCGCAGCTTTGCGGACGCCCGGTACGCCTCGTCCTGTCGCGCGAAGGCGTTTATCGACTGGTCGGCGGTCGGTCGTTGACGGAGCAGCAGGTCAGCCTTGGCGCGGATGCGGACGGAAAGCTGACAGCGCTGATCCATAAGGGCCTTACCGCCAAGACGCCCTCGAACGTCATGCCGGAGCCGTTCATCCTCGCTGCCCGCAGCGCCTATGATGCCGAGACAATTGAACTCGATGTGCACACGGTCGAACTGGACCTCCTGGCCAATACTTTCAT
The DNA here is from genome assembly GCF_001742225.1 of Novosphingobium resinovorum. Classification (NCBI taxonomy): domain Bacteria; kingdom Pseudomonadati; phylum Pseudomonadota; class Alphaproteobacteria; order Sphingomonadales; family Sphingomonadaceae; genus Novosphingobium; species Novosphingobium resinovorum. The sequence continues at coordinate 622,846 of NZ_CP017077.1, forward strand.
GCGAGCGCCGGGCGAATCGGTGGGAACATTTGCGCTGGAATCAGCCATGGATGAACTGGCCGAGGAACTGGGCATCGATCCCATCGAACTGCGCATCCGCAACGAACCCGAGGTCGATCCGCTGAACGGCCTGCCGTTCTCCTCGCGCCGCATCGTCGATGCCTGGCGCGCGGGCGCGCAGGCGTTCGGGTGGGAGCAGCGCAGCCCGGTTCCCGCCAGCCGCCGCGAAGGCGAATGGCTCATCGGCATGGGCTGCGCCAAGGGCACTTATCCCTACTACCGCATACCCGGCGGCGCTGCACGGCTGACCATGACGCCGAAAGGCGCCAGCGTGGGGATCGCCGCGCACGAAATGGGCATGGGCACCGCCACCGCGCAAGTGCAGGTCACCGCCGAACGGCTGGGGCTGCCGATCGAGGCGGTGGATTTCGAGTACGGCGATTCCACGCTTCCGGGCACCGTGCTGGCAGGAGGATCGCAGCAAACCGCCGCCATCGGCGCAGCCGTTATCGCGGCGCACCGCCTGCTTATCACGGAACTGCTGGAGATCGTCGGCAATGATTCCCCCTTGGCGGGCCTCAAGCCTGACGACGTGGCATGCCGGGATGCCGGTCTTTGCAAGCGTGACGAACCCGAGCGGCACGAGACATACGCCTCGATCCTCGCCCGTGCGGGTCAGGACAGCATAGAAGTGACGGGCGAAGGGCCACCGCCGCTCGAACTCATGCACTGGTCGATGCACAGCCATGCGGCGATGTTCTGCGAGGTACGCGTCAATGCGATCACGGGCGAACCGCGCGTCAGCCGCTTCCTCGGTTCCTTCGACTGCGGGCGCATCCTCAATCCCAAGACCGCGACCAGCCAGTTCCGCGGGGGCATCATCATGGGCCTTGGCCTGGCGCTGATGGAGGAAACCCAGATCGACGAACGCAATGGCCGGGTGATGAACCCGAGCCTGTCCGAATACCATATTCCCGTCCACATGGATGTGCCCGATATCGACGTAATCTGGACCGACATCCCCGACCCGCACACGCCAATGGGCGCACGCGGCATCGGCGAGATCGGCATCACCGGCACGGCCGCAGCGGTCGCTAACGCTATCTACAATGCGACGGGAAAGCGGGTCCGCGACCTGCCGATCACGCTCGACAAGCTGCTGTGATGGGGGCCAGCAACCCTTTGTAACGCCCGCCTCTCCGAACTCTTCTTCTGCTCTCGAGCGCGGATGATATTCCGGATAGGCACGCAGCCATAGACAGCCGCCGTCGACCGGTAGGCTGATCACGCCGAACAGCGCGACGAGCGTGGGAAGGTGGCAAGCATCACCGAAGGCCGTGAAATCCGTTGGGCCGCGCCTCGCTTTTTCAGACGCTTCTTGAGGGCATAACCCGCTCCGCGCTTGACCGCCTGAATTCGGCCCTTGATCGGCGCCGTTGCCCGCCCCCAATCTATTCCATCATCGCAAGAAGGGAGCCTATCGAACAGGTCGCAAAGCCCACGGTACTGTCGGATATTCCATAGGGGATCAGCAACCGATCCTCGACCTTGAGCGCGCCGCAGGTGTAGATGACATTGGGCACGTAACCCGAACGGTCCGCATTTTCCGCCGTGAGCACCGGCTCGGGCGTACGAGCGAGCACCTTGCCGGGGTCGCTACGATCGAGCAGCGCACAGCCGAGGGCATACTTGCGCATGGCGCCGACTCCGTGCGTGAACATCAGCCAGCCTTCATCGATCGGGATCGGGCTGCCGCAGTTGCCGATCTGGATGAACTCCCAGGGGTACTTGGGCTCCATCAGCAACACGCCCTCGTCGTCCCACGTATCGATGGTGTCCGATTTGAGCAGGAACAGGTTCTTGCCGTCCTGCCGCCCGACCATGGCGAATTGTCCGTCGATCTTCTCAGGGAACAGCGCCATGCCCTTGTTGCGGCCCGCCTCCCCCCGGATCGGTTCGAGATCGAAACGCTGGAAATCACGGGTGCGCAGCAATTCCGACCGGATCGAACTACCGGAATAGGCAGTGTAGGTACCGACCCATTCGAAATCGCCGCCGCCATGATCGAAGCGCACCAGGCGCAGATCCTCCAGGCCGCCGCGCTGCTGCTCGGTTATCGGGAAGATCACCGTGTTGGAAAGGCTCGATTCCGTGTGGCGGTGAACCGACACCGAACAGTCGGCATCGAACTGGTCTTCCTCGTCAAGTTCCACCGATGTCGCGAAGGCGGCCTGCGGCCAGAGTCGGAAATCGCCACTGCATTCCGCGATACCCTCGCGAAAGGCGATCGAGCTGATATGGCCTTCGCCCACCGCGCGCAGGCTCATGATGAAGCGCACGCAGCCGCCATGCAGTCCTGTCTGGTCGGGGGAAGGGACGATCGACGGATTCATGAGCGCAGCTGCGGCGAAGGTATACTCATGGCAGAAATACGAGCCGATCAGCCGCTGCTTGGTTTCCGAGAACAGGGTGGGATCGAGGCCAAGGTTGCTTGCCACTTCATCGAAGCGGCAGGCGAAAATCCTTTCGGTCTGCCAGTGGCGTTCCTTGAAGTCGCGCAGCACGCGCTCGTACTCTAGCGCAGCGCGCTCCTCGGTGAGCGCGGCGATGTCATCCACCAGGGCCAGCGCCCGACCTCCGGGCGCATTCTTCGCCTGCCAGCCGAGATGGAAGGGGCGTATAACCACGCGCGCCGGATCGGCGTGCAGACGCGTCTCGAAGATACGAAGCGGCTCAGACCAAACGTTTTCAGGCCGGTTCAAGCATTCCTCCTTCCCGCGGGAGCGGGGTGGACAGAGGGACAATCTCCATAAGCGCATAATGCGACAACTGAAAGGCCAGTATCGACTCCGCACCGCAATTCGCGTTGGCACCGCGCGGAGTTACCCCATCCCGGCAACGCCCCGTCGCAATGTCAGCAAGGATCGCACCCCGGTCATTGTCGCCGAAGAACCACCGCCATGCCATCATCGCATGCTCGCGCCAGAATGTGTTGCCGGTTACTAGCCATGCCGATCCTGCAGCCTCGATCGCCGCCTGCGCTTCCAGCGGCTGCTGGTCGAAAGGCAGGTAATTGTGCTCCTTATGGAAGCTCTCCGAGCCGATTGGCCGGAACTGGCGCTTCGCCGAGACCTGCTGGGCACATATCCATTCCAGCGTTTCCAGTCCTGCGTCGGTCCAGTGTTCCTGCCCCAGCAGTGCGCCGGCTTCGATCAGGGCCTGGGGCAGGCGCGGATTGTCGTAGCCGATCACGGCTTCGAACCACGCCCAGTCCGGCCGCCGCCCTTCGCCCAGAAGACGCATCAGGATGTCGCCGCCGCGCGTGGCAGCATCGCGGGAGGCGCGGTGCTCCGGATCGCGGCGCAGTACGGCGCAGGCGCCAAGCATGGCAAAAGCGATTGCTCGGGGTGATCCCAGTGGCGCCATGTTCTTGTTCACATCGTCGTAGAGATGAAGCGCCCAGTCAGCGACGCCGTCATCGGGTGCGCACGCATAAGTCTCGCCCAGTGTCCAGATCGCCCGCCCATTCGAGTCCTCGGAGCCTTCATCCTCACACCAACTGCGGTCGAACCGCATGAAGTTTCGAAAACGCCCGAGATCGGGGTTCCAGGCGGATTGCACGAAGGCGGCATAGGCGAGCGTCCACTTCATCCGCTCCGCTGCGGACAGACCCTGCGCCACGTTCATCAGCATGAGCGCGCGGGCATTGTCGTCGAGGCAGTAGCCGTGGCGGCGGTCTGGAACCACGCCGATCGAATGCTGGAGCATGCCTGTCGCATCGCTCATCGCCAGCACTGCGGCGAGCCCCGGAATGGCGGTGGCTGGCGGCGCCGCCCGCTGGGGCGCGACCGCGCGAGCGACCAAACGCGCGGAGGCCTCGGCGAACTGCGGCCAGATCGTGGCGCGCCCGCGGCCGTAGGCACGTCGTTGCATGGCGGCCATCGCTTCCGGCGCGTCGAGCAGGGCATTGACGGCTTCGGCAATGGCTTCGCTCGAGCGCGGGCGGATCAGCCGGCCGACATCCTGCGCAAGCAGTTCGCGCGCATGGACATAGGGCGTTGAGATGACAGCCTTGCCCAGCGCCACCGCGTAGCTCAGAGTTCCGGATGTGGATTGCTCCAGCCCCGGATAGGGCGTGAGGTAAATGTCACACGCTTCCAATTGGTCGAGTAATTCAGGCGTGTCGAGGAAGCGGTTGTCCCAAATGATGTAATCGGCGACACCGAGATGTTCGGCCAAGGCTATGAGCTTGTCGCGATAGGCCTCGCCTTCCTCGGCAACAAGGTTCGGGTGGGTTGCGCCGACGATGCGGTAGAGCGCCTCGGGGTGGCGTGCCACTATCGCGGGGAGTGAGCGGATCGCGTGTTCCAGCCCCTTGCCGGGGCCAAGCAGTCCGAATGTCATGAGCACCTTGCGGCCTGACAAGCCCAGCATCGACTTGAATTCTTCCTGGCGGCCGAATGGCCGGTCTGGCGCGCCGTGGTCGATAACTTCCAGAATGCCTGGCGGTGCGCCGTATTCACTCTCGAGCAAGTCGCGCGAGTGATGCGACATCACCATGATACGCGAGGCGCGGGTCACGAGATGGCGCAGGATGCGGCCCTGGCGCGCGGAAGGCTCTCCCAGCACCGTGTGGAGGGTAAGCACCAACGGTGCGGCCAGCAGATCGACGAACTGAATGACCATCTCGCCGTCACGCCCGCCGAAAATGCCGTACTCGTGCTGAAGCCAGACTGCGTCTACCCCGGACTCGTTGATCCGGCGGGCGACGCGGGCATAATCCTGCGGATCGCTGCGCGCGATGGTGTCCGCTACGTCCGTATATTCAAGAGGGTTTTCCGGATCATCCAGCGGATATACGTCCAACGCGATTTCCGGATGAAATTCGCAAAGCTTCTCAAATACGTCGGTGGTGAATGTGGCTATACCGCATTTACGCGGGGCGAAATTGCCTACAAGTGCCACGCGCATCTGTTTTTGAGGTTTTGTGCCACTAGCCTCGAAGATGGAATGGATGTCAGCGACTTCGCGCCCGAACTCAGGGTCTTGGAAAAACGGCAAGCGTACCATGAGAAGACCTTGAACGAGAAATGAACACCTCTCCTGAAGTCGCCGGCGTCGATTCAGTTTCATGCCGCGCTGCGAAATCGGACGATCCGATTGATGGGCGACGCGGAATGATGAGCCGGGCAGGACACTTCCTTTTCCCTGCGCGCCAATGCTCGAGAGTGGCAGACAGCCATCTGCCCTTTTCAAACGAAGAAATGATCGGTGGTAACCGGCCAGTTTAATTTGTGCGGAAGAAGGAAACCGAGGGTCGGCATTGGAGCATAAGATAGGCTGCTGTGCGACCGATATGGGGCGGATCGAGAGGTGGCCCCTAGTCCAAAGCTGCTTGGCGGAGATCAATGGGCGACATAGTTCATTGTCAGGCGATGCCGGCGCCGCCAGTCACGCCAAAGACCTCGCCAGTAATGTAGCTGCCCTCCTGCGAAGCGAGCGGGACGTAAACCGGTGCAATCTCCACGGGCTGACCTGGACGACCGAAACGACTGTGCTCGCCGAAGTGGGCAACTTTCTCCTGAGGCTGTCCGCCGCTTGCCTGAAGCACGGTCCAGAACGGTCCCTGGACCACCACGTTGGCCCGTATTCCCTTATCCATCAGCTGCTTGGCCAACGCTTTGGTGTAAGCGACTATGCCTGCCTTGGTGGTCGCATAGTCGAGCAGGACGTCCGATGGCTCATAGGCTTGCACCGACGCCGTTGTGATGACCGAAGCGCCGACCGGGAGATGGGGCACCGCCGCCTGCGTGATCCAGTGCAGGGCGTAGAGGTTGGTCTTGATCGTCTTGTCGAAATCCTCAGACGTAACTTCGCCAACGTTCTCGCACCACTGCTGGCGGTCCGCATTGATGACAAGAATGTCGAGTCCGCCAAGCCCCTTCCCCGCGTCCTCGACGAGCTGACGGCTCCAGGCCCCATCGCTTACATCGCCGGGCAGCGCTACGACCTTGCGGCCCTCCGCCTCGATCAGATCGAGAACTTCGCGCGCGTCTTCCTCCTCGCTCGGCAGATAGGCGATGGCCACGTCATCGCCCTCGCGCGCAAAGGCGATAGCAGCCGCGCGGCCAATCCCGGGATCGCCACCAGTGACAAGTGCCCTGCGCCCCGTGAGCTTGCCCGCGCCGATGTAGCTTTCCTCGCCGTGGTCAGGTCGAGGCTCCAGCTTGCCTGCAATGCCTGGCCGCGGCTGCGGCTGCTTCGGAAAAGGGAGGCTTGGGATTTTGTGTGCGGGGGTCCTGCATCGTCAGCCGGTCGGGCATGATCGCTCCTTGGGTCTATTAGAAATCCACGGGCGGCGCGAGGTTCGTCAGAGGGCTTTGGCCATGTTGAGATGGGCGGTGACTGTCGGGACCAGTTCGGTCGCGAATGTCTTGAGCGATGCCTGGTCGCCACCGGCTGCGTAACCTTTGAGGGTATCCAGCGCGGCTTGGTGAGCGCTGACCTGTGCCTTGGCATAGGCCTCATCGAATTGGGCGCCCGTTTTGCTCCGGAGGTCGGCAAGCTGTGCGTCCTGGGCCGCAGTCATGCGCGGGGCCGGGGTTATGGGCGGAGTGCCCGCCGCTGCGGCTGCGGTCAGCTTCTTGGTAGAGGCGGTATGGGCCTTGACCATTTGCTCGGCAAAAGTCTTCACCTTGGCGGACTGGCCCTTCTCGGCTGCGAGCTTCGATGTCTCGATCTCGAACATGTCGCTCGCCGCGGCGATATTGGCAAAGACCTGTGCCGGGCTCTCTGCCGAAGTCGTCCCGGTTTCGTTCATGACATCTGCAGCCGACGTGGAGGTCATTTCGGTGGCGGGCTCAGTGTCCTTCTTGTTGCAGGCGGTGAGGCTGAGAACGGCCAAGGATGCTGCCATGAGTGCGTTGTGCCTGATCACGATCTGTGCTCCGCGTTGAGTGGTGGGGAATAAGGGCTGAACGATCGGCAGCATGAAGCCGTTCCGCTCAACCATCCGCGTGCTGACGCGTTTGAGGGTCTCACCATCGCGTTATCGCCGCACCCGTCGTCTAGGAGAGGAGCATGAGCATCTTCGGAAATATCCTGAACAAGATCTTCCACCACGGGACCGAGAAAAAGGCCGATCCCGCAGCCAATGCGAGCGCGCCCAAATCGGCCTCAACACCTGCTCCGACGCGGCCTCAGGTGGCGCCTGCATCCCCGGAGCCTGCCCCTTCGGCCGCCGTCACTGCCGCGCAACCTTCCGTCGATGTTGGCGCGGTGCTTGATGCGATGGCCTCAATGAAGGCGGACCATGGCGGCAATTACCGCACGTCCATTGTCGATCTTCTCAAGCTGCTCGATCTCGATTCAAGTCTCGCGGCGCGCAAGGAGCTTGGCGAGGAGCTTGACGTCCACGCCGGGGCGGACGGCACCGCGGAACAGAACATCGCCCTTCATCGTGCGGTGATGGACAAGCTCGCCAGCAATGGCGGCATCGTGCCGGACAGCCTGCGCGGTTGAGCGCGGCTGGACGGGGCGGCGGCGTCGATGCGCGCTGTAGCCGCGTTTTCAACGCGTCTTGGTGGGGCGCGCAATAGTCATCCTGATCTGGTGAATGCTTCCCCGCCCCATACCGGCCTGCCCGCGTACGTGGCTTGGCGCCCCGCCGTATCGCCTTGCTAGATGCCGCATGCCGTAAAAATCGACGAGGTTACTCGGCGGAAGGCTTGTTACACGCCAGGCGGTTCGTCCTGCGCTTGCCGGGCCTGGCTCTGCGCGGAAAAGATTATTCCGCGTCGTCTACGCTACCTCGCAGACCGGCGGTGCACGATCTTAACGCTGCTGCTGCGCTCCTGCTGCCCGTCAACGCCGACAGTGTTTCACCCCGCCCGAGCTTCGCACAAGAACCGCAACAGTTCATCAGTGATGTCAGCTGTAGCGTGAAAGATCGACCTCGACCCCTTCACCTCCCAGCAACTTGACCGCAGCGTTGCGGATGGGCGGCAGGCTCGCCAGGCCAAGCGTGCCATGCAGCAACCTGATGCCCAGGCGGGTTTTCGGATGCATGAGCCGCGGCGCGATCTTGGGGATGCGCTGGCCATCTTCGACAATGGGCCGCATCTGCTTCTCGTAGGCGCTGAACGCCTGAGCGACCGTATCCCTGCGGGTGAGTTCCTCGGCCAGCACATAGCTGCCTGTAACAGCCAGGGTCGTACCGACGCCTGCCAACGGCGTGGCGCACCAGGCCGCGTCGCCGGTAAGAACAACGCGGCCCTTCGACCAGCGCGGCATCCGCACCTGTCGAAGCACGTCGAAGTAGAAGTCGTCGGCGTCGTGCATGGCCGCCAGTACGCGGGGTGTCTCCCAGCCTGCGTCCGAGAAGCGATCACGCAGGAATGCTCTTTGCCGTTCGCTATCCCATTCCTGTTCGCCGCCCGGCTCCTTCGAGAGGCACAGCATCGCACGGGTCGTCCCCTGATGATCGGGACGAAGCGAAACACTGCGCTTGCCAGGCGCATTGAACCAGCGCCACATCCGGTTGTCGTCCGGCGTTCGCGGGATGGTGAAGTAAGCGATGATCATGTTCATCCAGCGCGGCACGTTCTCGTCCGCAAAGATGATATCGCGAGTGGTCGAGCCGACCCCTTCCGCGATGACTACGGCGTCGTACCGCTCGATAGTGCCGCTCGCGAAGGTAACCACCGCCATCTGCTCTTGCTCATCGATCGCGACGATGTGGTCATCGTAGCGAAACGCCACCTCGTTTCCGGTTGCGTCGTGGAGAAGCCGGGCGAGGTCGCCGCGCAGGATCTCCATCTCGGCTGTCGGGCCATCGCCGTCGATTTCGTCGGCATCGAACCTGGCTGCTTCGCTTCCGTCCTCGTGGACCCAGGCCGTACCTTGCTCACCGGTTCCACAGCCGAGCGCAGCCTGTTCAAGCCCGAGGCGGCGCAGGACTTCGCGGCCGACACCGCGCACATCAACGTTCTGACCGCCGTCCCGGAACGCCGGTGCCCGCTCGACCACCGTGACATCAGCGCCGCGACGGCCGAGCAGTGCGGCAACGGTGTTTCCGGCGATGCTGGCGCCGGTGACCAGTATCTTGCGCGTCATGGTTATGCTCCTCGCCGAAAGGATGCCGGCCGTTGTGACGATGTTCCCGCCTGGAGACCGGAACCCTCGCCGAGGCGCAGGCTTTGCCGTTTAAATGACACTGGTGCTCTTGCTCATGGGCAATGCCGTCCCGCTGCCCCAGCGGACGCCTTGCCCATGCCGCCTGAGAGTTCCCGCGTCACCAAATCGATGGCTCTGATCATGGAAGTTGGCTTGCCGCTGTCGCACTCTTGCGCCCGGCCTGGGTCGGCGCAGATGCCGGGGATGGCGTCTCGTGCGCCTCGGGCAGTCTAGCGCGGCATTGGAGTGCGCGTTTCTTACCAGCGCCATCTGTTCTCTCGCTTGAACTGACCGCGGCGCAGGTGAACCGCGAAGCCAGTTCTTTTGCTTCGTCATTCCCGCCCTGCGTTGCGTCTCGCGCAAATCAGGTTCGCGGCTCCGTCAGCGGCGGACGGGCTTTCATCCTCCCTGGATGCGGACGGAATGGGATTCGCCTCCCTGGTCGGGGGGCGATTGGCAAAAGGCTTGGCTTCCGCGCCGGCAAGTCCACGGCCGCCTTCGCGATCGGTCTCGGCTTGCGCGTCCACTCCCTCTTGCACGGATGCCTTTTTGTTCGAGGCCGGGCCCGGACCTATCGAAACATCGCTCATGAATATCGCTCCTCTTCTTCGAGACTTGGGCCCATGCCCGTACTGTTTTGCTGCATTGTGCCCTTCCCGGCGCTCGGTGAGCCACCGGGCAGGCTGTCGTCGCGCTGCATTCGCGCGAGGCTGGCCGCGTCATTACCTGCTGCATCGACCGCATCGATATTGGCCCCCGCCTCCATCAGGACGGGTATCATGTCGCCGCGCCCCAGCCTGGCAGCGTCGAACAGCACTTCCCGCTCGCTCGGGCGAAGGGAGCGGCGGCAGTTGGCGCGGCGTCGATGGCGTTCGATCTTCCAGCTCGTTCAGCGGGCGCATGATCGTGGTTTCTTGAATGGTCCCCAAATGGATGCGGAAGGTTCCTAGATCGGGGCGATTTCGTCGAACACGCGAGCCACGATGACCGCGCGCGCGTCATCGTTGACGTCCACCGAGACGGATATGCGCTCGGAAAGCGGCGCGTCGTTGCGCGCCGGCTCCAGATGGGTCGCGGTATCGCCGCCGCTGGGCGTATCGCCCGCGCTGTTTTGATCGCCGGACGACGATACGAACATGTCGGTTCGCTCGAAGCCGTATTCCTGGACCAGTCGCTCGATTGCCAGTTCGGCGTCGCGGCGACTGTCGAATGTGCGCTCTATCGTGGTGTTCATGTCTCTATCCTTTGGTTCGCAGTGCCTGAGGTCAGCGCCTCTCTATCGAGGCGCGGCATGGTCATTCGGCGGAGCCGGGCTGCGCCATCTTGCGATGCTGCTCGGCCAGGATCGCCGCCGGGGTGACGTGCGCCACCGCCGCCTGGATCTTGTTCTTCCATCCCGAGACGATGTGGGCATCGCCGTTCATCAGTGCTTTCCATCCGTCGCGGGCGACGTCGGCCGGATCGCTCTTGCTTTCTGACGCGCCCACGCTAGTGTCGAGCATGTCGGCGCGATCGAAGAACTCGGTCTCGACTGGTCCGGGCATGAGTGTCGTGACAGTCACGCCCTTTGCCTCCTTGATCTCGTTGCGCAGCGCATCGGCAAAGCTGTCCACGAAGGCCTTGGTGCCGTTGTAGACCGCCTGAAAGCTGCCCGGAATGAAGCCTGCGATGGACCCGGTAATCAGCACTTTGCCATCGTCGCGCGCCACCATTCCCTTGAGCACCTGTTGCAACAGATAAAGGGTGCCGGTGATGTTGGTATCGACCACCCGGCGCCAGTCGGCGACATCCTGCTCGAGGAAACCGTGCCCGAGCCCCCGGCCCGCATTGGCGCAAAGAAGATCGATGCGGCGGCCGGCAGTGGCGGCCAGCAAGGTATCGACGCCTTCCAGGGTCGACAGGTCGGCCTGCACCGCGTCTACCGAAACGCCGTGCAGCCCAAAGTCCTGTGCGGCCGCCTCGATCAGTCCTTCATCTGCGACGACGAGCAGGTCGTAGCCGTTTTCGGCGGCGATGCTCGCCAGTTCGAAGCCGATACCGGTGGAGGCGCCGGTGACGATTGCGAATTTGTCAGCCATGATGCGTGTCCTGTTCTGCCGCGACTGCGGTTTCGGTGAAGCCGGGCTTGAGCACGACCTTGGTGACTTCGTCCTGGTTGTCGTGGAACATCTTGTAGCCCTTGGGCGCGTCCTCCAGGCCCATGCGGTGCGAGATCAGGAAGGTGGTGTCGATCTTGCCCTCGACGATCGCGTTGAGCAGCCCCGGCATGTAGTGCTGTACGCTGGTCTGCCCGGTCTTGAGCGTCAGCCCCTTTTCCATGAAGGCGCCGAGCGGGAACTTGTCGACAATGCCGCCGTAGACGGCGGGCATTGAGACGCGGCCGCCCTTGCGGCAGGCGACGATCGCCTGTCGGATCGAGTGGATGCGATCGGTGCCAAGCATCAGCGAGGCCTTGATCTGATCGACTACGTTGTCGACGAAGAAGCCGTGTGCCTCGAGCCCAACCGCATCGATCACGGCGTCCGGACCGATCCCGCCAGTCATTGCCATCAGCGCTTCGTAAGTCTTCGATTCCTCGAAGTTGATGATCTCGGCTCCGAACCTGCGCGCGAGGTCCAGCCGGCGGGGAAAGTGGTCGATGGCAATCACCCGCGCCGCGCCCATCAGGAAGGCGGACTGCACCGCGAACAGGCCGACCGGGCCGCAGCCCCACACCGCGACAGTGTCGCCCGGCTCGATGTCGGCGTTCTCGGCCGCCTGCCAGCCGGTGGGCAGGATGTCGGACAGGAACAGCACTTCGTCGTCGTCAAGCCCGTCTGGCACCACGATCGGGCCGACGTCGGAGAACGGCACGCGCACGTACTCCGCCTGGCCCCCGGCGTAGCCGCCGGTCAGATGGCTGTAGCCGAACAGGCCCGACATCGGCTGGCCGTAAAGCTCCATGCCGATGTCCTGGTTGTCGGCCGGGTTGCCGTTGTCGCAGGCGGAGTACTGGTGCTTGCCACAGTGGTAGCAGCTTCCGCAGGCGATGGTGAAGGGAACGACGACGCGCTGGCCCTTGACCAGCGTCGATCCCGGCCCGGTCTCGACGACTTCGCCCATGAACTCGTGGCCGAGGATGTCCCCGGCCTTCATGGTGGGGATGTACCCGTCGTACAGGTGAAGGTCCGATCCGCAGATCGCGGTCGAGGTGATCTTGATGATGGCGTCGCGCGGGTTGAGGATTTCGGGATCGTCGACCGTATCGACGCGGACGTCATGCTTGCCGTGCCAGGTGAGCGCGCGCATCAGGCTGTCTCCTCGTGAAGCTGCGCGCGGGTGCGCGACGACGTGGCGACTTCGCCGGTTTCCATAAGCTGCTTGAAGCGCCGCAGATCGCGCCGCGCCTGGATCGCCGGTTCGCGCTGGAACATCTTTGCGATGAGCCTGCCCACCACGCCAGCGGGCGGGTCGTAGACGATCGTGGCGGTGACGATGGTGCCGCGATCGCCTGCGTTGCGAAATTCGATGCGGCCGCTGTTGGGCACGTCTGCATCTTCGGTGGAGGCCCAGGCGATCAGTTCGCCCTCCTTCTCCTCGGTGACGAGCGCGTCCCATTCGACCGTCCTTCCGCCTGGCGCCTTGACGACCCAGTGCGAGCGGGTCGGCGACAGCACGTCGACCCGTTCGACGTTGTCCATGAACGTCGGCAGCCGTGCAAAGTCGCGCCAGTAGGCATAGAGTTCCGCGCGGGGGCGGTTGATCGTCACGGTCCGACCGATCAGGCTGTCACCCCGCGTTTCTGCAAGTGTCTGCAAGGCGGCGTCGCGGGTCTCGCGAAATTTTGAGGTGGTAGGCGGCGCGTCGTCGTTCATGGTTGCCATTCCTGCTCTCCATGTTTTCGGATGTGCTGGTGGTCCGGTCGGACCTGACCACTGTTGCAAATGAAACGATCGCCGCGCTCATAAAGACCCGGCACGATCTAAAGATAATCCCGCCGCAGGCACGGCTGGGCCCGACAGGTCAGCATTCGAACCCGTCGAGCAGGCTTTCGACGCGCACGATACGATCGGCTTCGCTCGGCAGTGCCTCGGCAAGGATCCACCGTCCCTTGCTTTGCGCGAAGCCCGTGGCGGCGAAGTCGATCGGGCAATCGCGGCGCGGAGTGAGTGCAATCGCGGCTGGGCCCGCGTCTATGCGCGCGATCCGCAAAGCCCGCGCGGTCAGGCGGATGCGGGCATGGGCCAGCAGCATCGCCGCTTCGGCGGGCAGCGTTCCGAAGCGATCCAGAAGTTCATCATCGAATGCATCGAGCGCCTCTTCGGTTTCGATGCGCGCGAGCCGCAGGTAAAGGGACAGCCGCAGGTCCGCCTCCGGAATCCAGCTGTCGGGCAGCACGCCGCTCATGCCCAGGTTGAGTTCGGGACTCCAGCGCTCGGCGTCCTCGCCGCGCGCGGCCTTCAGCGCGACACGGAGCAGATGCTGGTAGAGATCGACGCCGATCAGCTTCATGTGCCCGGCCTGATCATCGCCGACGAGGTCGCCCGCGCCGCGCATGTCGAGGTCCTGGCCGCTGATCGCGAAACCCGCGCCCAGCCGGTCGAAAGTCGCGAGCGTGCGCAGCCGCTTGAGCGTGCGCGCGGCGATAGCATCCTCGCCTTCGATCAGCAGGATCACCTGCCCGCGCCGGTTGCCGCGCCCGACGCGGCCGCGCAGCTGGTGCAGCTGTGCCAGGCCGAAGCGATCGGCACGCCAGACGATCATGGTGTTCGCGCGCGGCACGTCGAGGCCCGCTTCGATGATGTTGGTCGCCAGCAGGATATCCCCCCGGCCAGCGCCAAAGCCGACCATGACGTCGTCGATTTCGGCCGCTGACATTTTTCCGTGTGCTTCGACCACCACCAGATCGGGGGCCGCGCGTTTTATCTTCGCGGCGACTTTCGCCATGTCCTCAATACGCGGCACGACCACGAAGCTCTGGCCTCCCCGCGCCTTTTCGCGAGTGAGCGCGGTGCGGACGAGCACATCGTCATACTGCCCGATGCTGGTGCGGATCGGCTGGCGCCGGGCGGGAGGCGTGGCGATGAGGGACATCTGCTGCAGGCCCACCAGCGCGGCCTGCAGGGTGCGCGGGATCGGCGTGGCGCTCAGGCTCAGGACATGGACGGTCCCCAAGCCGCGCAAACGGGCCTTGTCGGCAGCGCCGAAGCGCTGCTCTTCGTCGATGACGACCAGCCCCGGCCTGGCGTAGTTCACGCCCTTCGCCATCACCGCGCCGGTGCCCACGACGATACCGGTCGAGCCATCGGCAAGCCCCGCTTTCACAGACTTGCGTTCTGCCGCACTGCTCAGCCGGGACAGGCCGGCGACCTCGATTTTCGTTCCCTCGAAGCGGCGGCGGAACGTCTCCAGGTGCTGCCGCACGAGGACGGTGGTCGGCGCGGCGACCACGACCTGGAAGCCGGCCAGCGCCGCCAGAGCTGCGGCCCGCAGCGCGACCTCGGTCTTGCCATAGCCGACGTCGCCGATGACCAGCCGGTCCATTGGCCGGCCGCTCGCCAGATTGTCGCGGACGGCTGCGATGGCTCCCGCCTGGTCGGCCGTTTCGTTGAAGGGGAAGCGGCCCGCGAAGCGTTCGTAGGCGGCAGGATCGGGCACCATGACCGGCGCTGTCAGCGTCTCGCGCTCGCGCGCCAGAAGCGTCAGGGCCTTCGCGCTCTCGTCGATCGCGGCGTTGATCGCCGCGCGGCGCTTGTCCCAGGATGAGCCATCCAGCTTGTCCAGGCTCACCGCGTCGCCGTCAGCGCCGTATCGCCAGATCCGGTCGGCCTCATCGAAAGGGACCAGCCGCCGAGCACCACCCGCATACTCGAGCACGATCCTGTCGATCGGGGACTGGTCGTCGCCCGCGCCGACCGGCGAGGCCTCAAGCCCCCGCACGCGCCCGACGCCATGGTCCTCGTGGACCACCACGTCGCCGCTGCACACTTCGATGCCGACGTGCCACGGGTTCGCGCCGGTCGGGCCACCAACGCCGATCAATGCGCGACTGCCCATCAGGTCTGCCGCCGCGACGAGAACGATGCGCTCGTCGACGTATCCTGCATCGATCGGCACCGTCAGGCTGCCGCCGCAGCCTGACGGCAGGTCATCCAGTGCCGCCCATGCGTCCAGTTCCACGATTTCCATCGACAGGCGCCGGACGACCTTGCCGCGCAGGAAGCGCAAGTCTCGCGCACTGCCCGCCAGCACGAACCTGCGTCCCGCAGCGAGCAGCGGCTTCACGAAGCGCACTAGCGCGGTAAGCGGCGAACGCTCGTTGGCGAACCGCGGCACCGGCGTGAAGTCCGCGTCAAACGGAGCCGGCCTCCAGTCCTTGCAGTCCTTCTTCCAGGCGATGTCGTCAATCGCATCCAGGCGATGGGGCGCACCGCCCATAGCGTCGCGGGCAAGCTGGATGAAGCGCCTGCGGCGATGGTCGGCTTTATCGGAAAGAGCGAGTATACCCGGCGTCAGGTGGGCAAGGATAGACGTCGGCTCGTCAATCGGCGGTTCGGCGGCGCGGCCGATCTCCAGACGCTCCAGATCGCCAACCGTGCGCTGCGTGCCGGGATCGTACGAGCGGATCGCGGCGATCCTGCCCGCTGCCAGCTCGATGCGGGCCGGGCCGCCGGCGTCGGCGGGAAAGATATCGATGACCTCGCCGCGCACCGCCATTTCGCCCGGTTCGTCGACGCGGTCGTCGGCGACATACCCCAGCTCTTCGAGTCGTATCGCGAACGCTAGGGTGTCCGCCTCGTCCCCGGGGTGCAGCGTGGGCGGGGCGCTATCGAACGCATCAGGCGCGGGATAGCGCCGCGCTGCGGCTTCTCCGCTCAGGATGCAGGCGATGGAAGTGCCTTGCGCCAGGCGAAGGGCCCGCAGCGCCGACGCGCGGCGCCCCGCGTTCGCCGGCGTCGCGGGAGCCGTGTCCCCCGGAAGTGCGTCGCTGGATGGCACGTGGACGACATGCCCTTGCGGCGCCAGCGCCCGGACGGCTTCGGCCAGGGCCTCGGCCTGCTGCTCGTCGTCCGCCAGGAAGGCGATGGACCTCTCGGCGAGGGTTTGCGCGATGCGGAGCGCGGTGAACGCCAGGTTCACGCCGCACCTGAGACGCAGTCGCGCCGTTGGGCTGCGGGGCGCATTGCCCAGTGACGGAGCTCAAGCCGCATGGTCATGTCAGTCAGATCGCGCTCCTTGCCTGTGAAGTTGATCGCCTGCGAGGTGCGGCGACTGGCCTGGCTCCACAACGCACAGAGAAAACGAAAGAAAAGGGGCCCGCCGGCTAAATTTGATTGATCTGTGTTGATTGCGGCATCGCGCCGCACCGGCGTCACCGGGCGGCTGAACCGGGTCACACCGTTTCGTCAGGCTCCCTTCGCGCGCTGGTCTTCAGGATAGTCTTCGGGCCTGACGGTGCTTTCCGAAGGTCGGTCCTTCAGTTTCTGAGGCTTCTGGCCGCTTTCATTCTGCTTGTGCGGATCGAATGAGTCCGGGCGCGCATCGCCCATCGGGCCGCGCGGAGTTTCCGGATCGCTTTTGGACATGTTGATTTCCTTCGGTTCGGGGCGCGGATAGGGCCGCCGCCCGGTATCGAGGAAGAAAGCCTCCGGCAGGCCCGCGCGTTCCCGCACGACGCACAGAAGTTGTCCTTCGTACGACCCGGCGCAGATCAGTCCGGGCCCTTGCGCTCCCTTCGGCGGCCCTTCGTCATCGGGTCCGGTTTCTTCGGCGGTGTCCATCCCGGAGGTGGCTTTACCTGCCCGCGGCTTGTGCCCAGCCCCATCGCTCCCGGTTGTTGACGAATGAGACCGGAGGGATCGACGTCCTGTGCCGACCCACCAACCGGCATGCCGCGCAACAGGCTGATCCGGTCGCGCAATTGCGCTGCCTGCTCGAAGTTTCCCTGCGCCGCGGCGTCGTGCATCGCGCGCTGCAGGTCCCGTAGCTGCTCGTCCTGGCGGCCCATCACCTGAACGCCCACCGCAGCGCCTGCGCGACGCCCAGCGTGCCCGCGCGCACCAGCGGCGTTCGAAGCGGCGAGGGAGACAGGCCATGGAGCGAGCGAGCCCAGCGTGGCAGCAGATCGACGCCAGCCTGCCCGGCAAGCCTGCCGGGCAGGCCGGCGAGCCGGTTCGCTGCGACCGGATGCAGGATCAGCCGGGCGACTTCGGCCGTTCGCGCATCCGCCCTCAGCGCCGGACGCATCCCGGTTATCAGGCGGTTCGCCTCGGCCCGCGTGCGCGGCAGGGGTTCTGCCCCCAGCGCCCCGCCGATCAAGGCCATCTCGGCAAAGTAGCGATCCTGGTCGGCGCGTGACATCCAGGGCTCGCCGTAGCGAATCCAGGCGTCGAGGAAGCTGTGGGTCTCTGTGACATGCACCCACGCCAGAAGCGCCGGGTCGTTCGCTTGATACGCCGTGCCGTCCGGCAGATGCCCCTTGACGCCATCATGGACGGACCGGACCCGCCTGATCATAGCCTCGGCTGCGGACCGATC